>NZ_QGKR01000189.1 GCF_003172955.1 Micromonospora acroterricola
AGGTGTATAGGAGACAGGTCCGGGGTGGTGCCGGCCCGGTCGTCGCTGGTGCAGCCGGCCAGGAGGGCGACCAGTAGCGCGATCGTGGCGCCGGTCGTCGAGGCGGGTCTCATGCCGCTCGGACGCACGGCCGCGACCGTCGGTTCCCCCGTCACCGCCCTCATCCGAACGGCCATTGTCGATGTCTGGGAGCGGTCCAAGCCTTCTTTTTTCCTCAACACATAGCTATATCTACATGCGTGACTACCCCCGTCACAACCTTTCTCCTTCCAGGAGGGCACGTGAAACGACCCATCGCCGCCGTCAGTGCTGTGCTACTCACCAGTGGCCTGCTGACCTGCGTCGCCACCGCGTCGCACGCGGCTCCGCCCACCGCCCCCGCGCCGGACGCCTCCGCCGCGGCCCGCGCGGCGACCGTCCTACGGACGAACCCCGGCGCGGTCCAGGGTTCGAGCGCCGAGTCCTACCAGGTGCACAGCACCAGGGTGGACGCCACCGGCGCCGCCCACACCCGCTACACCCGGAGTTACCAGGGACTGCGGGTCTACGGCGGTGACTTCGTCATCCACACCACGCCGAGCGGCGCCTACGCCGGCAGCTCGGTCGGTTTGGCCGCGCCGCTCACCCTCGGCACCACGGCCACGGTCGCCGCCACTGCGGCGAAGAAGACCGCCCGCGCCGGGTTCGCCGGCACGGTCGAGGCCGTGGGCACCCCGGAGCTGTTCGTCGACGCCAGCTCCGGCCGCGGCCGGCTCGCCTGGGAAACCGTGGTCAGCGGCTGGCAGCCGGACGGACAGACCCCGTCCCGGCTGCACGTCGTCACCGACGCCACCACCGGCGCGGCCATCGGGTCGTACGACGAGATCGAGGCGGTGACCGGCACCGGCAACAGCCTCTACTCGGGCACGGTCAGCATCGACACGACGCTCTCCGGCAGCACGTACCAGATGATCGACCCCTCGCACGGCAACGGCTCGACGTGCGACATGAACAACGGCACGTCGAGCTGCACGACCTTCACCGACGCGGACAACACCTGGGGTACCGGGGCCACCTCCAACCGGCAGTCCGCCGGCGTGGACGCGCACTTCGGCGCCGCCAAGACGTTCGACTACTACAAGAACGTGCACGCCCGCAACGGCATCTTCGGCAACGGCACGGGCGTGCCGAGCCGGGTGCACTACGGCAACAACTACGTCAACGCCTTCTGGGACGGCTCCCGGATGACCTACGGCGACGGCTCGGGTAACTCCCGCCCGCTGGTCTCGCTCGACGTGGCCGCGCACGAGATGAGCCACGGGGTGACCGAGAACGTGGTCCCCGGCGGCCTGACCTACTCCGGTGAGTCCGGTGGCCTCAACGAGGCCACCAGCGACATCTTCGGCAACATGGTCGAGTTCTACGCCAACACCTCGGTCGACCCGGGCGACTACCAGGTCGGCGAGAAGATCAACATCAACGGCAACGGCACGCCGCTGCGCTACATGTACAACCCGTCGCTGGACGGCTCGTCCGACAGCTGCTGGTCCACCAGCACCAAGAACAAGGACGTGCACCACTCCTCCGGTGTCGCCAACCACTTCTACTTCAACCTCGCCGAGGGCACCGGCGCCACCGCGTACGGCACCTCGCCGGTCTGCGGCTCCGCCCCGGCGGTCACCGGCATCGGCCGGGCCAAGGCGGAGAAGATCTGGTTCCGGGCGCTGGACGTCTACTTCACCTCCAACACGTCGTACGTCAACACCAGCAACCCGGCGAACACCGCCCGCGCCTACAGCCTGCGGGCGGCCACCGACCTGTACGGCAGCTGCTCAACCGAGTACAAGGCCGTGCAGGGCGCCTGGACCGCGGTGAACGTGGCCGGCAACGACGCGCCCTGCTCGACCGGCAACGACTTCTCGGTGTCGCTGTCGCCGACCGCCGGCTCGGTGAACCCGGGCGGCTCGGCGGCCACGACCGTCGCCACCGCGACCACCAGCGGCTCGGCGCAGACCGTGACGTTCTCCACGTCCGGCCTGCCGAGCGGGGCCAGCGCGGCGTTCAGCCCCGCCTCGGTGACCTCGGGCGGCTCATCCACCCTCACCATCAGCACCTCGGCGGCCACCCCGCCCGGGACCTACTCGGTCACCGTGAACGGCGCGGGCTCGGTCACCCGGAGCGCGACCTACCGGCTGACCGTCAACGGCACCGGCGGCGGCTGCACCGCGCCCGGCCAGAAGCTGGCCAACCCCGGCTTCGAGTCCGGCGCCACCGGCTGGACGGCCAGCTCCGGCGTGATCACCAACTCCAGCAGTCAGCCCGCCCGCACCGGGTCGTACAAGGCGTGGCTGAACGGGTACGGCAGCAGCCGCACCGAGACGCTCGCCCAGTCGGTGAGCCTGCCGTCCGGCTGCTCGTCGTACACGGTCAGCTTCTGGCTGCACATCGACTCGGCCGAGACCACCACCAGCGTCGCGTACGACACGCTTCGGGTGCAGGTGCTCAACTCGGGCGGGACCGTGCTGGCCACGCTGGCGACCTACTCGAACCTGAACAAGGCCGCCGGCTACAGCCAGAGGTCGTTCTCCCTGGCCGCGTACGCCGGCCAGACCGTCTCCCTGAGGTTCACCGGCACCGAGGACTCCTCGCTGCAGACGTCCTTCGTGTTCGACGACACCGCGGTCACCGTCTCCTGACCTGACCCGTCGCGAGGGCCCGGCGGCCACCCCTCACCGGTGGTCGCTGGGTCCGCGCCGTTATGGTCGCCGCACCGGCGCAGGTCGCCGGCGGGCCAGAGCGGCGGCGTCGGACGGGCGCGGGGAGGGGTGGACGTGTCGGACGCGGAGTTGACCGTCGAGGTGACCGGACCGGTGGCGACCGTGGTGATCCACAACCCGGCCCGCCGCAACGCCATGACCGCGGCCATGTGGCGGCAGCTCCCCGAACTGCTGGACCGGCTGGAGCCCGACCCCGACGTGCGGGCGCTGGTGCTCACCGGCGCGGGTGGGGCCTTCTGCGCCGGCGCCGACCTCGGTGACCTCGCCGAGCTGCTGGACGCCGGTGACGCCAGCATCGCCGTGGCCGCCGAGGAGCGGCTGGCCCGCTTCGCCAAGCCGACCGTGGCGGCGATCCGGGGCGCCTGCGTCGGGGGCGGCTGCCAGCTCGCGGTCGCCTGCGACCTGCGGATCGCCGCCGACGACGCCCGGTTCGGCGTACCGCCGGCCCGGCTCGGGCTGGTCTACCCGGCGCCGACCACCCGCCGGTTGGCCCGGCTGGTCGGCCCGTCCGCCGCCAAGCACCTCCTGTTCACCGCCGAGCTGATCGACGCCGAGCGCGCCCTGCGAGTCGGCCTGGTCGACGAGGTGCTGCCCGCCGACCGGCTCGCCGCGCGGGTGGACGACCTCACCGCGACGATCGCCCAGCGGTCGCCGCTCAGCGTCGCCGCAGCCAAGGAGATCGTCGACGACCGGGCCGGCCCGACCCGGGTGGCCTGGTGGCACCGGAGGGTGGCGGCCAGCGGGGAGGCCCGGGAGGGGGTGGCGGCGATCGCCGAGCGCCGCACGCCCCGCTTCGCCTGGCGCCCGCCGGCCGCTGACTGACCCTGTCTCCGCCGCTCCCGCCGCAGCTCGGCCGCTCCGGCCATTTGACGATCTCGATCCCGGCTGGCGTGGCGCCGGGGCGGTACGGCAGGCTGTCCGTCGTGCAGCGTGATCAGTTGCTTGCGGGCCGCTACCGGCTCCTGGAGCGCCTCGGCAGCGGCGGGATGTCGGCGGTGCACCGGGCGTACGACGAGGTGCTCGAGCGGGATGTGGCGGTGAAGGTGCTCGTCGCCTCGGACGCCAACGCCCGGGAGCGGATCCGGGCCGAGGCCAAGGCCGCCGCCCGGCTGTCGCACCCGCACGTCACCAGCGTCTACGACTACGGCGAATCCCTGCTCGACGGCACGCAGGTCCCGTTCGTGGTGATGGAGCTGCTCGACGGTCACACCCTCCACCAGCGGCTGGCCAGCGGGGCTCTGCCGCCCCGCGCGGGCCTGCGGGTCTGTGGGGAGGTGGCTGCCGCGCTCGCTGCCGCGCACGCCCAGGGGCTGGTGCATCGCGACATCAAGCCGGGCAACGTGATGCTCACCCCCACCGGCGCGAAGGTGCTCGACTTCGGTATCGCGGCGGTCGTCGGCGACCCGGAGATCGACTTCGAGGGGCGGTTGCTGGGCACGCCCGCCTACCTCGCGCCGGAACGGCTGGAGGCCGGCGAGGTGCTGCCGGCCTGCGACGTGTACGCCCTCGGCCTGCTCCTGCACCGGGTGCTCACCGGTCGGCTGCCCTGGCGCGCTGAGACGCAGGCCGGGATGCTCCGCGCACACGCGCACGTCGAACCGGACCCGCTGCCCGAGATCGACGGGGTGCCGGCCGAGATCCACCGGCTCTACCGGTGGTGCCTGGCCCGCGACCCCGACGACCGGCCGCCCGCCGCGGAGGCGGCCCGCATCCTGCTCACCGCGGGCGAAGGGACCGCCGCCGAACGAACCGTGGTGGGAAGCGAACCACCCACCGTCGGGAGTGAACCGGCCGGCGCGATCGGCGCCGGGTCGGAGGCGCCGACCGCCCAGGTGGCAGATGCCCCGGCCGCCGGGTCCGTGCCGGTTGGCCGTGCGGCGGCCGGAACGACCGGTGCCCTCCGGCGGCGGTCCTGGCGTTGGCGGCGTGCGCTGCTGGCGGTCGGCGGTGCGGTGGTCGCCGCCGTGGCGATGGCCGGGTCGCTCGGCGACACGAGCGCACGGCGTCAGGAGGGCGGCACGCCGCGGACCGGCGTCGGGCCGGGTGGCACCACCACCGTGGGGATGCCGCGGACCGCCGAGCCGCCCGACCCTCCACGCGTCGCCCCGCCCGTCGGCGTCGCCCCGCCCGCCGCGCGGACCAGCGCTCCGACCGGCCCGGGTGGCACGCCGACACCGAGCCCGGCACCCCGCACCTCCGGACCGACCCCGACCCCATCGGCGTTCCCGCCCGCTCCGCGGCGGGAGGTGCCGGTGGACAGCGAGGGCGGGACGGTCACCGTCCGCTGCGTCGGGGCATTGGCCGAGGTGCTCGCGGTGACTCCCGCGCCCGGGTACCGGGCGGAGGCGTACGACCCGGGCCCGGCGAGGCAGATCCGGGTCGAGCTGACCTCCGCCGAGCACAGCAGCGAGATCCGGGCGCACTGCGCCGACGGCCGACCGAAGCCGAAGGTCAAGGAGCGCGCCGGCTGACCGGGGGCCGGCGGGTGCCGCGCCGGGGCGTACCCCCGACGCGGCCCCCCGTTCCCGCCGGCCGGTCCGTCACCGCCCGGCGAGGGCCGCCCAGCCCGGGTTCACCGGCTCCCGACGCAGCGGCATACCCGCCTCCGCCGGCGTCCGGTCCCCCTTGCGCTGGTTGCAGCCGTAGCAGGCGGCGGTGGTGTTCCTCCAGGTGTTCCGGCCGCCGCGCGAGCGGGGCAGGATGTGGTCGATGGTCGACGCCGGGCCACCGCAGTACGCGCAGCAGCGGTCGTCGCGGCGCAGCACCCCGGCCCGGGACCAGGCCGGCCCGGCACTGAACCGCCACCGGGTGACCACGTAGCGGACCAGACGCACCACCCGGGGCATCGGGAACACCCCGATCACCTGGTCCGGCTCGGCCTCGTGGATCTCGGCCACCCGGCGGCAGAGCATCCGGACGGCGTGCTGGACGGTGACCCGGTGCAGCGGGCCGAGGTCGGCGTTGATGACGAGGACGGCGTCCACCGGGATCTCCCTTCAGAGCGGTGACGGACGAGGTGCTCCGGACAGCGAAGAGCCGCCCGGTCCGGCTGTCGGACGGGCGGCTCGGCGCGTACGGGTACGCGTCAGTCGGGCCGGCCCGCCCGGGGACCTTCCGCTCGGCAACCGTCGCTGGGCAGCACGGATGGCACGGCGGTGACGTGCGACATCGTCATGACCTGCTCCCGTGGCGGCGGTTGACCTTGCGCGATCACGGTAGGTCGGCGGGGGAGAGAGGGGCAACGTATTTCGATCGGCCGTCCGGCTCCTCCGGCCGGCGCTGCCGGCGGGTCCGGGCGGTGACCCCCGCGGTCTGCCGGGCGGTGGCCAGCGGACGGTCCACCCGTACGGCCATCCGCGCGGCGAGTTCGCTGTCCAGCAGCGGCCGGTTGACCTCGCCGGCCACGGCCAGCGCGGGTCCGGAGACCGACCGCCAGATGGCGGCCAGCCCGGCGCCGAGGCCCAGCAGGGCCACCGTGGCCCGGGTGGTCGGCGAGCCGGCCGCCGCGGCGGCGCTCACCCCGACCACCGCGAAGAGCACCACCAACAGGGGCACCAGCACCGGCCAGAAGATTCCCCGTGCCGCCTGCGCCACCAGCCGGCGGTCCCGGATGATCAGGTTCCGGGCGACCACCGCGTAGTCCTCCTCGTCGAGCAGGTCGCGCGGATGCAGCCCGCCGGTGAGTACGCCGCGCCAGAGGTCGCCCTGGTTGCGCAGCTCACAGGCCAGCTCGGCGAGGGCCGGTTCGGTCGGGTCGCCCCGGCCGGCCTGCTCCACCGCGGCCGCCCAGGTGGCCAGCGAGCGGCGCACCACGGCGGCCGAGTACGGCGGCAGGACGGTGGCCAACTCCTCCAGCCACCGGCTGATCTGGATCTGCCGGCCGCCGAAGCGCCGCGCCAGTTGGGAGCCGTCACCGGACCGGACGGTGTCGGCCAGTGACCGGCCCAGCCGGTAGGCGAGCCCGACGCGGTGGTTGGTGGCCATCGCCCAGCGCAGCACCTCCATGTTGAGGTCGTCGAGGGCGAGCAGCAGCGGCCGCGGGTCGGCGGAGCCGGGCCGGTCCAGGTCGGGGAGCCGGGCCCGGGCGGCCGAGGTGTCGGGCAGCGGCCCGGTGTGCCGGGTGAGTTCGGCGATCTGTCCCAGCGCGACGTCCACCCCGTCGAGGTACATCAGCATCCGCCGGGGCGCGGACATCTCGGTGAAGTTGGAGAGCTTGGCTGGTGGGCCGGGTGACCCGGCCTCGGTGGTCGGGCCGAGCTCGGCGTGCTGGCCGTGGTGGTACGCGTCCGCCATCCACCAGCCCAGCCGCAGGGCGGTGACGATGCAGGCGCGCTCGTCGCGGATCAGGGGGTACGCGTCGTCCCGGCCGATCTCCTCGACCGGTGGCTCGCCCTGCGCGCCGGCGCGGTGCAGTGGTGACATCTCCCGCTGCCCTCCCGCCCGGTCGATCGACGGATGATCAACCCAGCGTACGACAGCGCAACGCGGCATATGACCGCTTTGTCAGGTTGCGCCGCCTCGCCTCGCCAGCAGACCCCGGAGCCGGACCGAGCGCACCGGCTCGGCCGCCGCGCCCTCCGCGCGCAGGATGTGGTTCGCCGCGACGATCCCGGTCGCCGCCGAGCGTTCCATCAGGGCGCTCGGGAAGGCCGTGGCGATCCCGTCCCCGGCCAGGTAGAGGCCGGGCGCGTCGGTGCGCACTCCCGGTCGCCAGGCGTTGCTGCCCGGGGTGAACGCGGGCGCCTGCGCCTCCACCCGGGCCCGTAGCTCGCGGACCCGCAGGCCGGCGGCCTCCGGCCAGAGCGTCACCAACTCCCGGCGCATCCGCTCGGCCAGCACCTCGGCCGGCAACCCCGGCTCGCAGGCGTACGCGTGCAGCTCGACGACCGACCCGCCGGTCTGCCGCGCCCAGCGCCGCGACTCGTTCTCCAACCGGTGGTAGAGCGTCACCGAGTCCAACGTGGGCTGCCGCGACACCCCACTGAAGACCGCCCGGTCGGCGGCCACGTCACCGTCACACCAGTAGCGGGCCACCGCGTACGGCGGACCGGGCTTGCCGAACGCCGGCATTCGCGCCACCAGCTCCGGCGCCCGCTCGACCAGGTCGGGGGAGGCCGTGACCAGCGCGGCGAGCGCCGGCGGGTCGACGGCGAGCACCACGTGGCCCGCCGCATGGCTGCCGCCGTCGGCCGTGGTCACCCGCCAGCCGTCGGCGTCGCGACGCACCCCGGTCGCGGCGACCCCGGTGAGCACCCGGCCGCCGTGCTTCTCCACGTGCCGGGTCAACGGCTCCCAGATCGCGGTGGCGTAGTCCTCGTCGGGGCAGTCGAAGGCGAGCCCCTCCGGGTTGCCGAGCAGGTAGAAGTGGAACTGGGCGACCATCTCGGCCGCGGACATCTCCGCCTCGTGGTTGAAGAACGAGTGCGAGAACACCTCGAACAGCATCGCCCGGGCCCGGTCCGGCAGGCGCAGCGAGGCCAGCAGCTCGTCGGCGGTGGTGTCGTCCAGTTCCGCGTAGGTGCGGACCGGGTCGTAGGTGAGCAGCGGCAGCGCGGCGTCCCGGTCCATCGACCGCAGGTCGGCCAGCCGCAGGCTGGGACTGCGCAGCAGCAGCGCGAGCAGGTTCAGCGGCGGCGCCGGCGGCAGCCTGCCGAACTCCTCGGTCGGCCACTGCCCGCTCAGGATCGGATAGCCCGGGACCGGCTTCAGGAAGCCCAGGTCGGGATCGACCCGCCGGAGGATGGACCGCCAGTTGTAGTACTGCCGGAAGAACGCGTGGAAGCCGTGCTCGTTCTGCTGGCTGCCGTCGGCCAGCGCCTCCGGCCAGGCGCCCAGCCGCCCGCCGAGGGTGGGCGCCGCCTCCAGCACCGTCACCGCCACACCGCGCTCGGCCAACACCACGGCCGCCGACATGCCGGCGATGCCGCCACCCACCACCACCGCCGCGACCGGTCCCGGCACGCGGTCGGCCCCACCGCCGCCCGGGTCGACCTCGTGCTGGCGTACGCCGATGAGCCGACCCACCACCTGCGACAGCGCCATGAGCACCTCCCCGCCCTGACGGAGTCCCCAGTCTGCCGCACGACCGCTCAGTCGGGCGGTAGGCAGCGGCGGGGGCGGTCGGAGGCGGGCCAGACGTACTCCAGGTCCTCCGGGACGCCGTCGCCGAAGATCGGGCGGTAGTGCCCGGGGTCCTTGCGCAGCAGCGACGATCGATGGCTCAGGTGCAGGTCGTCGCGACCCAGCCAGGGTGGCAGCTCACCGGACTCGGCCAACTCGGCCTGCGTACGCACGACACCGGCTCCGCAACTGGCGGCGAGGTCCACGGTCAACGTGGCGGCGCAGGTGTCCGCCCGCCCCGGCTCGGACCAGACCGCGCACATGTCCAGCCCGTAGCGGGTGAGCGCCTCCTCGTACCCGGCCCACATCTTCACCGCCGGGTGGTTACGCCAGCCGTACCCGGGCCGGGTGAGCCCCCGCAGCACCTGGATGGCCTCCACCCGCTGCTTGCCCAGGCGCTTCTGGTCCAGCGTGCGGGCGCTGGCCAGGAAGTCCGGGTACGGGAGGAAGGTCTGCATGCCGCTGCTCTACCCGTCGCCCCGGTCGGCATGCCTGGTCGGGGATGATCCGGACGGGGTCGCCCACCGTGGTCGTGCTGGCTACGATCCGGGCATGGCGGAGCCGTGGCGGGACCGGGCGCGACGGGCGGTCGAGTGGAACTGGCGGCTGCGGTCCGCCGGTGACCCGCGACCGCACTACGTGGTCTGCGGGCGGGACGCGCTCGCCTACTACGTGGCCCGGGCGATGCTCGAATCCGAGCTGCCGGCCGGCGGGGCCCGCGTGACGGTGGTGGTGCCGGAGCGCTACCGCAGCAACGGGCCGGACGTGGCCGGGCTGCGCGGGGTGCGGGTGGTCCGCTCGGAACGGTTGGACGTGGCGACCTTCGAGGCCGCCGGCCTGGCCGGGGCGACCGGTCTGGCCCTGCTGCACCAGGACGACGTGGGCAACCTGCACGCGGCGCTCTGCGCCCAGGCCGTCGACCAGCGGGTCCGTCAGGTGCTGCGGATGTTCAACGGCACCCTCGCCGACGGCGTCCGCAAGCTGCTCAAGGCCCCGGTCGAGGTGCTGTCCGACGCCGAGATGGCCGCGCCGGCGTTCGTGGCGGCCGCGCTCGGCGAGGTGGACCCGAGCTCCTTCCAGCACCGGGACAAGACGTTGCGGGTCGCTCGTCGGGCCGACGTCCGGCCGCAGGACGTGGTCTGCGCGTTGGCCGACTTCAGCGAGGAGCAGGGGGTGGAGCTGCTGCCGGCCGAGCAGGCCGGCGCCGACCTGGTGCTCGCCGAGGCGACCGGGCAGCCACCGGCCACCGAGGTCGCCGCCCGCCGGCTGGTCCGCGCCCGCCGGCGGCGCCGCCCGATGGCGGTGCTGCTGCGGGCCGTCCGCGGCTTCGCCACCCGCAAGATCGGCATCGCGGTGATGCTGGTGCTCGCGGTGATCGCGCTGCTCGGCGCGTTGATCTCCCGGGCGGAGGACGTCTCCCCGGTGGAGGCGCTGTACCTGACGTTGGTCACCACGCTCAGCGGCGCTGATCCGGACACCGACAAGGCGGCCGACGCCCAGATCATGCAGGTGGTGCTCAACCTGGTCGGGTTGGCGCTGATCCCGTTGATCACCGCCGTGGTGGTGGACGGCATCGTCAACGCCCGACTGGCCCTGCACACCGGCCGGCTCCAACCGGCCCGGGCCGGGCACGTGGTGGTGATCGGCCTCGGCAACGTCGGCACCCGGGTGATGGCGCAGCTCCGCGAGTACGACGTCGAGGTGGTGGCCATCGACAAGGACCCCGAGCCGCGTGGGGGCGCCCTGGCCCGGCAGTTGGAGGTGCCGCTGATCGTGGGGGACGCCGCGCTGCCGGAGACCCTCGCCGCCGCGTCGGTCGCCGACTGTCAGGCGCTGGTGGTGGCGTCCACCGACGACGTGGCCAACCTGGAGGCGGCGCTGGCCGCCCGGGACCTCCGCGACGACCTGCGGGTGGTGCTGCGGCTCTTCGACGGTGACTTCGCCGAACGGGTGGAGGAGACGTTCGCTCTCGGGGTGTCCCGCTCGGTCTCCTACCTGGCGGCCCCGGCCTTCATCGGGGCGCTCACCGAACGCGCGGTCATCACCACCATCCCGGTCGACCGGCACGCGCTGCCGGTGGCCGAGGTGCCGGTCGCCCCCGGCTCCGAGCTGGACGGCCGACCGCTCGACGTGGTCAACCGGGACGGGCAGGTCCGGCTGATCGCCCGGACCCCCGCCGGCGGGGCGAAGACGATCTGGTGGAGGGACCTCGACCCCCGGCAGGTGATCTTCGCGGGTGACCGGCTCACCGTGGTCGCCCGCCGTCGCGGGCTGGACTGGCTGACCCGGCAGTGTGCCCCGCCCACCCGCACCGGCCCGGTTCCTCGGCCGGCCGGGTCCGTGCACGGCGGAGAGCAGACCGCTGGGTCGGCGGATCTGCAGGTGGCTGCCTCGGCCCCCGGCGCGGCCCACCCGGTGCCGGCCCGGTCAGCGACTCCGCTGCCGCACGAGGTGCCAGGCGGTGCCGGCGGCGAGCACGCCGAAGCCGGCCAGCACGCTGGCCAGTGGCAGGTTGACCGCGAGCAGCAGGCACCCGACCAGGCCCAGGCCGGAGAGCACCTGAACCGGTAGCCGCCGACCAGGGTCCCGACCCAGGGTCAGCGCCGCCGCGTTGGTGATCGCGTAGTAGACGAGCACCGTGCAGCTGGAGAAGCCGATCGCGTCCCGCACGTCCCCGAGCAGCACCACCAGGATCACCACGGCGGCCACCGCCAGCTCGGCGCGGTGCGGCACCTGGCGTACCGGGTGCACGGCAGCCAGCGCGCCGGGCAGGTCGCGGCGGCGGGCCATCGCCAGCGTGGTCCGGCCGATCCCGGCGACCAGGGACAGCAGCACCCCGGTGACCGCGATCGTGGCCCCGGCGCGGACCACCCAGGCCAGGCCGGGCAGCCCGGCGGCGGTCACCACGTCGACCAGGGGCGCGGCGGAACCGGCCAACCGGTCGGCGCCGAGCACGCCGAGCGTGACCACCGCCAGCACCAGGTAGATCGCGAGCACCACGCCGAGCGCCAGCGGCACCGCGCGGGGGATGGTCCGCTGGGGGTCGCGGACCTCCTCACCGAGGGTGGCGATCCGGGCGTACCCGGCGAAGGCGAAGAAGAGCAGCCCGGCGGCGGTGAGGATGCCTCGACCGGAGCCGCCGGGGTCGCCGAGCCGGCCCAGGGCGAGGTCGCCACCGGCGACGCCGACGACCGCGACCAGGGCCAGCACCGCGAGCGCGAGCGCGACCAGGGCCTTCGTGACGGTGGCTGTCTTGCCGATGCCGCGCAGGTTCACCGCGGTGACCGCGAGCACCGCGCCGACCGCGACCAGCCGCGCCTGACCCGGCCACAGGTACGCCCCGATGGTCAGGGCCATCGCCGCGCAGCTCGCGGTCTTGCCGACGACGAAGCCCCAGCCGGCGAGGAAGCCGGCCAGCGGATTGAGACGTTCCCGGCCGTACACGTAGGTCCCGCCGGATTCCGGGTAGCGGGCGGCCAGCCGCGCCGAGCTGGTCGCGTTGCAGAAGGCGATGAAGCCGGCCAGCACCAGCGCGGGCAGCAGCCCGGCGCCGCCGGCCACCGCCGCGGCCGGTGCGAACACCACGAAGACGCCCGCGCCGAGCATCGACCCCAGACCGATGACGACCGCATCGGGTACGCCCAGCCGGCGCGCCAGTTGATCCACCGCCGAACCCTAGGGGCGCGAGATGAACGGCCGGTCCCATTCGCGTAGCCGGCCGGGTAGCGGCAGGTCGTCCCAGGGCACCCGGTGCAGCAGCCGATCGAGGAACAGCCCGAGCAGCAGCGCCGCCACCCCGTCGGTGACCCAGTGGAAGTTCAGGTATGTCGTGGTGACCAGCAGGATCGCCGGCGGGGCGAATCGGACCAGCCGGTGCACGGTCGGGTGCAGTCGCCCGGCCGTCAGCGCGGTCAGCAGCACGGCGATCACCCCGTACCAGACGATCGCGTTGGCGACGTGCCCGGACGGATAGGAGAGGTCGTACTCGGTGGGCGGCAGGTCGTTGAAGATCCGGACTGACCGGGTCGGCGGCAGATCCGAGCTGGGGGCGGCCCGGTCGGTCAGGACCTTGAGCGGGCCGACCGTCAGGTACAGGAGCACGAACGCCCCCGCCACCAGCAGCAACGGCCGGACGGTGCGGGCACGCCAGGCCACTGCCACCGCGAGCGCCCCGGCGAACGGCATCAGCAGCCAGCCACCCTGCCCGAGGAAGTTGAACACCCGTGCCGTCCAGTAGATCGGCGCCGGGTGGTGGGCGTAGGCCCACTCCCGGACCGCGAGGTCCAGCCCGAGCAGCGCCCCTCGGGCAAGGGCCAGGGTCAACGCGCCGAACGCGACCAGCAGCAGCGCGTCGAACCACCAGCCAGCCGGGCGGACGGGCCGCAGCCGCAGGTCACGTCGTACCGCCGTGGGTGTGAGCACGGGACCACGCTACCGGCCCCCGGCGAGGCCGGGGCGTCCCGCGCTGTGGGCCCAGCCACGATGGGAGGCGGACGCGGGGGGCGACGCGGCATGCTTGTGCCCGTGCGGATCACCTCGGCCCTCGTGGACCCGGCGCTGCTCGACCTTCCGTGGTCGACACCGTTGGAGGAGTGGCCTGCCCAGCACCTGGTGGCTCTGCCGCAGGGCATCTCCCGGCACATCGTCCGGTTCGTCCGGCTCGGTGACTACGTGTACGCGTTCAAGGAGACGCGCGAGCGGATCGCCGAGCGGGAGTACGACCTGCTCCGGGCCCTGGAGCGGATCGACTTCCCGTCGGTCGAGGCGGTGGCGGTCGTCGCCGACCGGCAGACCGACGACGGGGAACCCCTCGAGTCGGTGCTGATCACCCGGCACCTGCAGTTCTCGCTGCCCTACCGGGCGCTCTTCTCGCACACGCTGCGGCCGGAGACGATGAGTCGTCTGCTCGACGCGCTCGCCGCGCTGATCGTGCGGATGCACCTGACCGGTTTCTTCTGGGGCGACTGCTCGCTCTCCAACACCCTGTTCCGCCGGGACGCGGGCGCGTTCGCCGCCTACCTCGTGGACGCGGAGACGGGCGCCCTGCACGCCTCGCTCTCCAATGGCCAGCGCGGCGAGGACCTGGAGATCGCCCGGGTCAACATCTTCGGCGAGGCGCTCGACCTCCAGGCCGCCGGCCTGCTGCACGAGTCCATCGACCCGGAGGTGGTCTGCGAGGAGGTCGTGCAGCGCTACGAGCGGCTCTGGCACGAGATCACCTACGAGCAGGCGATCGAGCGGGAGGCCCGGCACGACATCGAGGGCCGCATCCGCCGCCTCAACGACCTGGGCTTCGACGTGGCTGAGGTCGCCATGTCGACGATCGACAACGGGCGCTACCTGGTCCGGCCGAAGGTGGTCGACGCCGGCTACCACACCCGGCGCCTGCTGCGCCTCACCGGCCTGGACGCCGAGGAGAACCAGGCCCGCAAGCTGCTCAACGACCTGGACGCCTACCGGGCGGAGAGCGACCTGACCGACGAGCAGCAGGCGGCGCACCGCTGGGTCACCGAGGTCTTCGAGCCGGTGGTCCGGGCAGTTCCCGGGCACCTGCGCCGCAAACTGGAGCCGCAGGAGCTGTTCGCGCAGATCATCGAGCACAAGTGGCTGCTCTCCGAGCGGGCCGGCCGGGACGTCGGGATGCGCCACGCGGTCCAGTCGTACCTGTCCGACGTGCTCGTGCACCGCCCCGACGAGCAGGCCGTGCTCGGCGTCGAGGTCCCCACCGCCGGCTGATTCGCGGGTCGTTGCCCGCGTCGACTGGTCGTCCCCCAGGCGCGGGCAGTGGTGGCCGTTCGCGGGTCGCGATGCCCGCGTCGACCGGTCCAGGCGCGGGCAGTGGTGGCCGCGCACCGGCCCGCCCTGCGCCCGTCACCCTCCCGGCGCCCCGGGGGTAGGTGCGGCTGCTGCCTTTGGAGCTGATGTCGCAAACGATTCAGCGCAAAACGCTTTCGTCGCGCCGTCGCGCCGTCGCGCGGTCGCCGGTCGTGCCGCGGTGGGTGGCGCGGTCGCGCGGTCGTGCGGTCGTGCGGTGGGGTGGTGGGTGGCGCGGTCGTGCGGTCGTGCGTCGTGCGGTCGTGCGGTGGGGTGGTGTTGTCGTTCGGTCGCGCGTCCGTGCGGTGGTGCGGTGGTGGGTGGCGTGGTGGTGCGGTCGCGCGACGCGCGACCGCGCGGTGGTGCGGTCGCGCGGTCGTTCGGTCGTGCCGTCGTGCCGTCGTGCCGTCGTGCCGTCGTGCCGTCGTGCCGTCGTGCCGTCCGGGGTGTCCGGGGTGGACCCGGCCGCTCGGGCTGCGGCGCCTTCCAGTTGACCTTCGGGCGCCGGAGCTCACGCACGGCGGCGCGATGTCGTAAGCGATTCAGCTCCAAAGGGACCGCGGGGTGCAACCCAGGCCGGTCAGGAGGGTGCAATCCAGGCCGATCGGGAGGGTGCAACCCAGGCCGGTAGGAAGGTGCGATCCAGGCCGATCGGGAGGGTGCAATTCGGGCCGGTCAGGAGGGTGCAACCCGGGCTGGTCAGAGGGCGCAATCCAGGCGGGTTAGGAGGGCGCAACCCGGGCTGGTCAGGAGGGTGCAATCCCAGGCCGGTCAGGACGCGGCGACCACGGCTGGCCGTACTGCGTGGGCAGTCAGTGCTCGGCCCGGGACCGGCACCGCAATGCCCGCTGGGCACGAACCAGCGAGCGGGTGTCACTCCACCCAGGAGCCGCCGCGCAGCACCCGGACCACGTTCAGGTCCTCGTCGAGCACCACCAGGTCGGCGCGGAGGCCCACCTGGACGGCGCCGACCCGGTCGCCCAGGCCGATGGCTCGGGCCGGGGTGGTCGCCACCATCCGGGCCGCGTCGGCGATCGGGATGCCGGCGCCCACGGCGTGCCGCAGCGCGGCGTCCATGGTGAGGGTGCTGCCGGCGATCGCGCCGTCACGGGCGAGCCGGGCCTCCCCGTCGGCCACCGTGACCGCCTGGCCGCCCAGCTCGTACTCGCCGTCGGGCATCCCGGCGGCGGCCATCGCGTCGGTGATGAGGGCGGCCCGTTCCGGGCCGGCGGTCGCGGTGGCGAAGGTGAGCATGCCGTCGTGCAGGTGCACCCCGTCGGCGACCAGCTCGCAGACCACGGTGGGCGCGTCGAGCAGGGCCACCACGGGGCCCGGCTCGCGGTGGTGCACCGGCCGCATGCCGTTGAAGAGGTGCGTGCCGACGCTCGCGCCGGCGGCGACCGCGGCGCGGGTCTGCTCGTACGTGGCGTCGGTGTGGCCGACCGCTGCCACCACCTGCCGGGCGGTGAGCAGCTTGATCGCCTCCAGCGCACCGTCGCGCTCCGGGGCGATGGTGACCATCCGGATCGCGCCCCCACCCAGCTCGATCAGCTCGGTCAGCTCGTCGGTGGACGGGTCACGCAGGTACTCCGGGTTCTGTGCGCCGCAGCGGGCGGCGGACAGGTAGGGCCCCTCGAAGTGGATGCCCGCCAGCACGCCCTCGTCGACCAGCGGGGCGAAGGCCTCGGTGGCCGTGCGCATCAGCGGGAACGGCGCGCTGACCAGGCTGGCCAGCAGGGTGGTGGTGCCGTGTGACAGGTGGAAGCTGGCGGCTCCCCGCGCCTGGTCGGCGTCCCCGGTCGTGAAGGTGTGCCCACCGCCGCCGTGCGTGTGCATGTCGACGAAGCCGGGCAGGATCCAATGCCCGTCCCGGACCGACGGGTACTCGGCCACCGCCGTGATCCGGTCGCCGTCCCACTCGACGCAGCCCTGCCGGATGACACCGTTCGGGGTCACCACTCGACCGTTCACCCGTAGCGTCATCGCTTCTCCTGATGGTCACGGACGCTCGCGGCGTCCAGGGCGAGCAGGGCGGCGCCGAGGCAGCCGGCCTCGTCGCCGAGGGCCGCCGCGACCAGCCGCGGCTCCCGGTGGAAGGTCATCCGTTCGTGCACGGCCGCCCGGAGGGGGACGAGCAGCCGGTCGCCGGCCTGGGCCAGGCCGCCACCGAGCACGATCGTCGCCACGTCGAACAGCGCCTGCCCGGAGGCCAGCCCGTCGGCGAGCGCCTCGACCGCCTCCTGCCAGACCTGGCCGGCGAGCGGTTCACCCGCCGCGGCCCGCTCGGCCACGTCGGCCGCCGTCACCGGGGCGTCGGGCGCCTCCCCGGCCAGGTCGGCGTAGCGGCGGCCGATCGCGGCGGCCGAGGCGACCGCCTCCAGGCAGCCCGGCCGGCCGCAGCCACAGCGCGGCCCGTCGGGGCGGACCACGATGTGGCCGATCTCCCCGGCGGCGCCGTGCGCGCCGACGGCAGCCGTGCCGTCGACCACGTGGGCGGCGGCGATGCCGGTGCCGATCGCCACGAAGAGCACGTGCCCGGTGCCGCGTCCGGCGCCGAGTCGGGCCTCGGCGAGGCCGCCGACCCGCACGTCGTGGCCGATCGCCGTGGGCAGGCCGAGTCGCGTCACCGCCAGGTCCCGCAGCGGTACGTCCCGGAAGCCCACGTTCGCCGACCAGACCGCGACCCCCCGCGCCTCGTCCACGATCCCGGGCACGGCGATGCCGAGCGCGACCGGGGTGAGCCCGTCGGCGCGGGCCTTGTCGGCCAGCCCCTCGGCGACGTCCAGGATGGTGCCGACCACGGCGGCGGGGCCGCGCGCGGCGTCGGTGGGGTGCCGCTCGGTGCGCACGACGACACCGTCCGGGCGGACCAGGGCGCACTTCATGCCCGTGCCGCCAACGTCCAGCGCGACGACGACGCGGTCGGCATGCACGGCGTCGCCGTCGTTCACGCCAGCACCACCGACCGGCTCAGGTGCCGGGGCGCGTCCGGGTCGAGGCCCCGGCTGGTCGCCAGCGCGACCGCGAAGCGCTGGGCCAGGATCAGGTCGGCCATCGGGTCGACGGGGGTGCGGCCGGCGGCCCAGGTGCCGAGCGCGGTGCGGCATCCGTGGGTGCGGCTGTGGACGAAGGCCGCGCCGGTGGCGGCGACATCCTCGGGCAGCCCGTCGGGCAGTTCGCCGAACGCCCAGACCAGCCGGCCGGGCGCGGCGATCGAGATGGGGCCGTGCCGGTAGTCCATCGCCGGGTACGCCTCGGCCCAGAAGGTGGCCGCCTCGCGGCACTTGAGCGCGGCCTCCTGGGCCAGCCCGACCGTCCACCCCCGACCGAGGAAGGTGACCTGCCCGATGGTGGCCGGGTCGATCGGCAGCGGGGCACGCACGGCCACCTCGGCGTCGGCGGCCAGCGCGGTCACCGGGTCGCCGAGGTGGGCCCGGAGCAGGGCCAGCGCGGTGGTCGCGAAGCGGGTCTGCACCACCGACCGCTCGTCGGCGAAGGGCATGGTCACCGCGGCGGTGGCGAGGTCGACCGCCGGGGACGCCTGGTCGCCGACGATGACGGTGCTGGGCACCCGGCCGCGCAGTGCGGCGAGCAGCTCCAGGACCTCGGTGGTGGTGCCCGAGCGGGTGATGGCGATCAGCCGGTCGTAGTGGCGTCCGGTGGGGAACTCGGACGCCTGGAACGCGTCGGTCTCGCCCTGGCCGGCCTGCTCGCGGCGTGCCGCGTACGCCATCGCCATGAACCACGACGTGCCGCAGCCGACGACGGCGACCCGCTCGCCGGGACGCGGCAGATCAGCGCGGACGACGCCGGCCAGGTGGGCGGCCTCCCGCCAGCAGTCGGGTTGGCTCGCGATCTCCGCGTCCACGTACGCCATGGGAACTCCTCGCAGGGCCGACCGGTGCGCAATACGGCTCGTTACACCCGTATTTCGCGCGTCATTCTGCGCGAACCCGGGTGGTCGTGGCAACCGGCCGTCCGATCGCGCAGGCCGGTCTTTTGCGCCACCCTAGTTTCGCGCACTAGTGTGCACGCAATCAATCACCGTCCGTGCAGTCACTGGGAGGGCCCCCGCGGTGGACCGGTACGCCAGATGGAACGCCCTGCTCGAGATGCTGACCGACAACGGCCGGGTCAGTGTCGAGGCGGCCGCTGAGCGGCTGGACGTCTCCCAGGCCACCATCCGTCGGGACTTCGACCAGCTCGCACAGCAGCAGATGATCACCAGGACCCGGGGTGGCGCGGTCGCCAACGGGGTCTCCTACGACCTGCCGCTGCGCTACAAGACGGCCAAGCACTCGGCCGAGAAGCAGCGGATCGGGGCGGCCGCCGCGGCGCTCGTCACGCCGGGCACCGTGGTCGGTCTGAACGGCGGCACGACCAGCACCGAGGTCGCCCGCGCGTTGGCCGTGCGGCCGGACCTGAACACCAGTGCCGAGGGCGCCCAGCTCACCGTCGTGACCAACGCGCTGAACATCGCCAACGAGCTTCTGGTGCGGTCCCGCATGAAGGTCGTGGTGGCCGGCGGGGTGGTGCGTCCGAAGTCGTTCGAGCTGGTCGGCCCGCTGGGCGGGGCGCTGCTGCGGGAGGTCACCCTGGACGTCGCGCTGCTCGGCGTGGACGCGATCGACCCGCAGCTCGGCGCCGCCGCCCATCACGAGGGCGAGGCGGCGATGAACAACCTCATGGTGGCCCGGGCCAAGCGGGTGGTGATCATCGCGGACTCGTCCAAGTTGGGCGGTCACGCGTTCGCCCGGATCTGCCCGGTCGAGCGGGTGGAGACGCTGGTGACCGACTCCGGCGCCGCCCCGGAGGTGGTGGACGCGTTCCGCGCCGCCGGCGTGCACGTCGTCTGCGCCTGACCCGTCACTCCGCGTCGATGAACCACCCCCATCGGCGCGTCGGTGCATACCGCGTATTGCGCTCGTCTGCATACCGCGTATGGTGTCGGCTGTCACGCCCACCATCGGGGGAGGTGCAGCTTGCCAGCTGTCCTGGAGATCGAAGGTCTACGTAAGACGTACAAGAGTCGTCGACGCGGCACCCGCAACGCGCTCGACGGCTTCGACATGCGGGTCGACGCCGGGCAGGTGCACGGCTTCCTGGGCCCCAACGGGTCCGGCAAGACCACCACGCTGCGTACCCTGCTCGGCCTGATCCGGCCCGACGGCGGCCGGATGGCGCTGCTCGGGCACGAGGTGCCCGGCGCGCTGCCCACCGTCGCCGGCCAGGTCGGCGCGATCGTGGAGAGCCCGCAGTTCTTTCCGCACTTCTCCGCCCGGGACACGCTGTCCCTGCTCGCCGGGGCCGGCGAGGTGCCGGCCGCGCGGGTCGACGAGGTGTTGGAGCTGGTGGGGCTGCGCGACCGGGCCGGCGAGCGGGTCAAGACGTACTCGCTGGGCATGAAGCAGCGGCTCGCCGTCGCCTCCGCCCTGCTCAAGAACCCGAAGCTGCTCATCCTCGACGAGCCGGCCAACGGCCTCGACCCGGGCGGCATCCGGGAGATGCGCACGCTGATGCGGACCCTCGCCGAATCCGGGATGACCGTGGTGCTGTCCAGCCACATCCTCGGCGAGATCCAGCTGATCTGCGACTCGGTCACCATCATCTCGCTGGGCCGTCGGGTCGCCTTCGGCCCGGTCGACGAGGTGCTCGCCCAGCACTCGTCCGGCGCGGTCCGGGTCCGGCTCGAGGCGGTCAGCGACCTGCCGGCGGCCACCGACGCGCTCACCCGGGCCGGGGTCCGGGTCACCGGTCATCCGGACCACCTCATGCTGGCCGGGGTCGACAAGCCGGCCACGGTGACCCGGCTGCTCGCCGAGAACAACCTCTACGTCAGCGAGCTGGCCCCGGTCGCCGTCGACCTGGAGAGTGTCTTCCTCGAACTGACCGCCACCGCGCCGGTACCCGGTCAGCACCGGCAGGTCGACGAGTCCACGAAGGTCGGTGGGACGGGCCAGCCCGGCCCCACCGGGGGAGGGTGGGGCGCGTGAGCCTCTATCGTACGGAGCTGCGCCGGCTGGCCAAGCGGCGCTTCACCCGCTACATGTCGCTGCTCGGCCTGCTGGTGCTGGCCGCCGTGGTGATCGGGGTGTTCTTCACCAACGAGAAGATCGGCGCCGACCAACTGGCCCGCGCTGAGCGCCAGGCCGAGCAGAACTACCAGGAGCAGGTCACCTGGGCCAAGGAGGCACGCGCCTCCTGCGAGCAGGCCAAGTCCGCCGGTACGGCGAACGACGGCCGCTATCCCGAGGACTGCTCGGTGATCACGCCGCCGCCCCGGGACCAGATCCAGGCGGAGTGGTTCCTGCCCTCGACGTTCAACTTCCGCGAGACGTTCGCCGAGACGCTCATCCCGTTCGCGGCGATCCTCGCGCTGGTCGGCTTCGTCGTCGGCGCGTCCTTCATCGGTGCCGAGTGGAGCACCGGCGGCATGATGAACCTGCTGCTCTGGCGGCCGAAACGGCTCACCGTGCTGCTCACCAAGCTGGCTGCGCTGCTCACCGGCATCCTGGCGGTGACGCTGCCCGCGGCGGTGCTCTGGTTCGCCGGGTTCTGGGCGGTCGCCTCGTTTCGGGGCAGCACCGAGAAGATGACCTCCGGCGTCTGGCAGTCGTTCGCCCTCACCGGGCTGCGCGGCGTGGTGCTGGTGCTGGTGCTCACCACCGTCGGCTTCGCGCTGGCCTCGCTGGGCCGGCACACCGCGATGGCGCTCGGCGGAGTGGTGGCGGTGATGGTGGTCGGCCAGTTCGGTCTCGGCATCCTGCTGTCGATGGCGAGCGTGCGGTTCGCCGAGGCGTGGCTGCTGCCCACGTACGCGCTGGCCTGGATGACCAAGAAGGTCACGCTCCAGGACTGGAACTCCTGCAACGCGAACTACAGCGGGGAGTGCGAGCCGAACACTTTCGACATCACCTGGCAGCAGTCCTCCGTACTGCTCTCCGTCGGCGTGGTGGTGATCCTCGGCGCGGCCCTCTGGGCGATGCGTCGGCGCGACATCTCCTGACGGGCACGGCACGGCGCGGCCGGCCCGGCCGTCGGGGTTCCCGGCGGCGCGGGGCCGGCCGCGCCGGCTGCTGCGACCCGGGCCGACCCTGGCTAGGCTGAGCGCCATGCCCGCCGACGCCACCCCGACCTCCCCCGAGCCGTCCACCGAGGCTCGTCCGGGCGACGTCGCGGCTGGTGGCGGGCCGACCGTCCCGACTCCCCGGCCGGCGCCTCCCGTCGAGAGCACCGCTGATCCCGCCCCGGACGCCGGGGGCGACGCCGTGCAGTCCGCCCCTCCGGCGGGGCTGACCGAGCGCGAACGGGCCATCCTCGCCTTCGAGCAGCAGTGGTGGCGGCACGCCGGCGCCAAGGAGCAGGCCGTGCGGGACACCTTCGGGGTCTCCTCGACGCGGTACTACCAACTGCTCAACGGGCTGTTGGACAATCCGGCGGCGCTGGCCGCCGACCCGGTGCTGATCGGCCGGCTGCGCCGGCTCCGCTCGTCGCGCGCCCGCAACCGCCGTCGCTGACCACCGAAACCTCATTTTCTTCGCAGGTCGTCGTCGCAGGTCGACGGCCTTGCCGGCGCCGGGAAACGCCCGGTACCGCTCGTCACCGGCTGTCCGGTTCGCCCAAGCCACCGGAGGCATGTCGCCAGGTCCGACGGGTAGGCGGCAGGCGTCCCGGGTTGCTGCCACGCGGCTCCGGGCTGACGGAGGGAGCGGGCTATGACGGGTACAAACCCGAGCCGGCCACCACAGGGTGCGACCGGCACCGGACAACAGGCCCGGCAGGAAGCGTCCCGGGTCGGACACCAGACCGCGCAGGCCGGCGGCCAGGTCGCGCACGCTGCCGCCGAACAGGGCGGGCAGGTCGCGGCGGAAGCGCGCCAGCAGGCCCGGCACATGGCCGGCGAGGCCACCGGCCAGCTGCGTGAGCAGGCCCGGACGCAGCAGCAACGAGCTGTCGACGGGCTGCGCGACCTGGGCCAGGGGCTCAACTCGATGGCCGAACGGGACGGCGACTCCGGTATGGCCGGTCAGGTGGTGCGCCGGGCGGCGGACGCCGCCCAACGTGCCGCCGGTTGGCTGGACGGACGAGAGCCCGGTGAGGTGCTGGACGACGTGCGCATGTACGCCCGGCAGCATCCGGGCACGTTCCTGGCCGGCGCGACGGTGGCCGGTCTGCTGCTCGGGCGGCTCACCCGTGGTCTGACCAGCGCCGGCGGCGGAGGGATGTCCGGCGGCCAGGCGGCGCCGCAGTCCCAGGCAGCCAGGCCCCAGCCGTACGAGCAGGCCGACCGGCCGTACGCCGGGACGGAACGGGTGGGGAACGTGTCCCCGACCGGTGCGCCGGCGCGGGACCTCCCGGGCGGGGTGGCGCCGTGAGTGCCCCGGAGAAGGAGCGGACCCAGGCCTCGGTCGGCGACCTGCTGGGCGACGTGACCCGGGACCTCTCCACGCTGATGCGCAAGGAGGTCGAGCTGGCCAAGGCCGAGCTCCGCGAGGAGGCGACCCAGGCCGGCAAGGCGGGCGGCATGTTCGGCGGGGCCGGACTGGCCGGGTTCCTGGCCGTGCTGTTCGTCTCGTACGCGGTGTGGTGGGGGCTGTCCAACGCCATGGACCAGGGCTGGGCGGCGCTGATCGTCGCGGTGATCTGGGCCGTCGTCGCCGGTGGCCTCTTCATCAACGCCCGGACCCAGCTGAAGCAGGCGCGTGCGGTGCTGCCCCGGACGAAGCAGACCGCCCGGGAAGTGCCGGACGCCCTGCGGGGCCGGTGAACGAGTCGGGAGGGAACAGATCATGTCCAGTGATCCGGATCGGATCCGGCGGGAGATCGAGACCACCCGCAACGAGTTGAGCAGTGACGTCGACGCTCTGACCGACCGGGTCAACCCGCGTCGGATCGCCGGTGACCGCGTCGGGCAGGCCCGCGGCGTGTTCGCCCGAGCGAAGGAGAAGGTGATGGGCAGCTCGAGCCACATGGGGCAGGAGGCCAGCCAGCGGATGTCGCACGTCGCCGGTTCGGTACGTGACGAGACGCGGTCGCTCGGGGAGCAGTCCCGGGGCGCGGTGTACTCGGTGCGTGACGAGGCGCGCTCGCTGGGCCGGCAGTCCCGGGGCGCGGTTGAGTCGGTGCGCGACGAGGCGCGCTCGCTGGGCCGGCAGTCCCGTGAGCAGGCGCAGGGGAACCCACTGGCCGCTGGCGTGGTCGCCTTCGGCGTCGGTTTGCTGGCCGCCTCGCTGCTTCCGCCGAGTGGCCGTGAGCGGCAACTCGCCGGCCGCGCCCGGGGCATGGTGAGCGAGCACTCCGACCAGCTGCGCGAGCAGGCGAGCCAGATGGGCCACCAGATGCAGGACAACCTGCGGGAGCCCGCACAGCAGGCGGCGCAGTCGGTGCGGTCCACGGCCGCGCAGGGCGCGTCCGCGGTCCGGGACCAGGGCCGGTCGGCCACTGGTCAGGTGCAGGGCCAGGCGCATGCCGCCGCCGACGACCTACGGCAGCGCTGACCCGGCCCGGGGGCCGGCGCCGGTGATGCGGGTACGCTCCGCGTCCGCGCCAGCCCCCGGCCGGCTGGTCAACGAGGACCTGGTGTTCCGGTTCGGCCCTCTGGTCGGCGTCCTGGACGGGGCGACCGTGCCGGAGGGCTTCGACACCGGTTGCGTGCACGGGCCGGAGTGGTACGTGCGGCACCTGGCGGCCCGGCTCGGCGTGGCCGAGGCGGCACGACCGTCGGCCAGGCTGACCAGCAATCTCGCCGCCGCCATCCTCGCCGTCCGCGCCGACCACGGGGGGCGGTGCGACCTGGATCATCCTGGCACCCCGTCCAGCACCGTGTGCCTGTTGCGTGATTGCGGCGACCAGGTGGACTATCTGGTGCTCTGCGACAGCCCGCTGGTGCTGGACACAGGCGGTCAGGTCACCGTGGTCACCGATGACCGGTTGGAGACGGCGATGGCCGACCTCCGCCGGACCGTCGCCACCGTGCCGGCCGGCGGGGCCGACAGGGCCACCCGGTTCCGGCACGCGGTGGGCGTACAGCGGGAGCGGATGAACCGCACGCACGGCTACTGGGTGGCGGCGGCCGACCCGGACGCGGCCTTCCACGCGGTGACCGGGACGCTGCCTCGGCGGGGGCCGGCCGCCGTGCGGCGGGCCGCCCTGCTGAGCGACGGCGCGTCCAGCGCGGTCGAGCAGTTCGGGTTGACCGACTGGGCCGGACTGCTGGACATGCTGAGCGTCGACGGGCCGGGGGCGTTGCTCGACCGGGTCCGGGAGGCTGAGCGCGACCACCCCGACCGGTTGCGCCGGCACAAGCCCACCGACGACGCGTCGGTGGTGTTCTGCGAGTTCGGGCCTGCGGCCTGAGGGCCCACCGGTCGGCCGGGTGACGACGGAGCGTGAGGTGGAACACCAGGCCGCCGACCGGCCGGTACCGGTAGCCGGACCGCCAGTGGATGCCCAATGGGGTGGACTTCGGCCGATGAGGGCGGCAGACTGCGGCACGTGGCGGGTGCGGTCCGGCTGGAGCCGGTGGACGAGCAGAACCTGGAGCCATTGCTCTCCGTAGCGGCCGCCGAGGCCGAGCCGGGTGAGGTGATGCCCCCGGTCGAGGCTCCCGCCGGCTGGTCGCTCGCCCGCCGCGAGGCGTTCCGCGAGTTTCACCGGGCGAGCTTCGGCGGCCTGGACGGGCCGACCCGCTCCCAGATGTACGCGATCCTCGTCGGTGGCGAGGTGGTGGGCATGGTCCGGATGACGCGGTGTGACGAGCCGGGCACGGTGGAGACCGGGATGTGGCTCGGTCTCTCGGCTCGGGGGCAGGGCGTCGGTGCCACCGCGCTGCGCGAGTTGCTGAACGCCGCCGCCCGGGCCGGCATGCGGGCCGTGGTGGCGGAAACGACCCCGGACAACGTCGGCGCCGTCTCCGTCCTGAAGAAGTGCGGCGCGAAATTGCGCGAGCGGGGCGGAAAGGTGCGCGCCGAAATCTGTCTCGATTCGACGCCCCCAGCCCTCTGACGCAGTTTTTTTAGTTTCGTCTCCTCTGGCATCGTCCCAGGTGGTCCGCGCCTGGCGTCCAGTCTGGGCTGCCCCGTTCCCCTTTTCCGAATTCCGTTTGCCGGCTCGGCCGAAAATCGCCGTAACGGTTTCGGGGGAATGTCGCCGGGTACTGCCCGCCGGGTCCGCAGACACACGGGACGCCTGATTGAAGGCACGGTTCGCGCCCATTCCCCGGTAGCCCTTCTCCGGCCCGCGACCGGCCAGGCGTCCGGACCCTCCGGGGAGCGAAGGAGAGCTCATGAAGACCGGAACACGAATCGGACTGGCGGTGGGCTTCGGCTACCTGTTGGGCCGCCGCCGCAAGATGCGCACCGCGCTCACGCTGGCCGCCGCAGTCGCCGCGGGGCGGGCCAGTCGGGACGCGGGCGGGCTGCTGAAGCGGGGAACTGACGTCCTGCACTCGTCCCCCCACCTGAGCAGTCTGACCCGCCTCGGCGGGCCACTGGTCAACGCCGGCCGGTCTGCCGCGAGCGCGGCGGCCGGCAGCGGCGTCGACGCCCTCAGCGGCCGGCTGCGCAGCTCCGCCGACGCGCTCCGCAGCCGTTCCGGCAAGCAGGGCGGCGACGAGGGCGCCGATCGCGGTGACACGGCGGACCGGACCGAGCAGGACGACGCGACCGGGCAACGGCGGGGGCGGTGACCGTGGCAGAGAACACCAACCCGGGCGGGCTCGGCGACAAGTTCCGCGGCCAGTTGGCCGGCGAGGTACGCAACCTGGCCGAGGCGATCGGCGAGCGGGCGATGACGGCGGTGACGGACCGGATCACCGGCGCGACGGGCCGACTGAGCGAGTACGCGCGCCAGGGCGGCGGACCCGGTCTGATCGCCGCCGCGACCGGCGCGCAGAAGCTCGCCGAGGGTCACTCACCGGTGAAGGCGATGGTTCACGCCGGGATGGCCGGCGGTAAGGAGAAGGTGATGTCGGCTCTGGGCCGCGTGGGCGGAAAGGGTGGCGGCAAGGGCGGGAAGAAGCAGAAGGTCACCAACATCGTCGAGACGATCGAGGTCGGCGTGCCGGTGCGGGCCGCGTACAACCAGTGGACGCAGTTCGGCGACTTCCCGAGCTTCATGAAGAAGGTCGAGCAGGCCGAGAACGACTCCGACGAGAAGATGACCTGGAAGGCGCAGGTCTTCTGGTCGCACCGGACCTGGGAGTCCACCATCATCCGGCAGGTGCCGGACAGGCTCATCCACTGGCGGTCCAAGGGCGAGAAGGGCTCGGTCGACGGGACGGTCAGCTTCCACGAGATCACCCCGGACCTGACCCGCATCCTGGTGGTGCTGGAGTACCACCCGCAGGGCCTCTTCGAGCACACCGGCAACCTGTGGCGTGCCCAGGGCCGGCGGGCGCGGCTGGAGTTGAAGCACTTCGTCCGGCACGTGATGACCGAGGTGGCGCTCGACCCCGACCAGGTCGAGGGTTGGCGCGGCGAGATCCGCGACTCCCAGGTGGTCAGGGACCACGAGACCGCCGTCCGGGAGGAGCGCGAGCAGGCCGAGCAGGACGAGGAGCGCGAGCAGCCCGAGGAGCGCGAGCCGACCGGGGAGGAGCCCGGGCGCCGACCCGCCGGCCGGCTGCGCCAGCGCCCGCCGCGGCGACCGGCCGAGCCGGAGTACGACGAGGAGTACGAGGCCTACGGGGACGGCTACGACGAGGGCTACGCGGACGAGCCCGACGAGGAACCGCCGCCGCCGCGTCGACGCGCCCCGGAGCGGGCCCGCCGCCCCGAGCCGCGTGACGAGCCACAGCGGCCCCGGCCGCCGGTCCGGCGTGGACCGGAGCCCCCGCGCCGACCCGTGGTACGCCGTCGCCGGGAGGAGGGCGAGTGACCCTGGTATCCGGCGACGGCGCCGCTGGCGGAGCCCTGGAGCGTACGGGCTCCGGCGGGCTCGCCGACGTGGTGGAGACGGTGCTCGACAAGGGCGTGGTGATCGACGCGCAGGTGAGCGTCGGGGTCGTCGGCATCCCGCTCGTGCAGATCAACGCCCGGGTGGTGGTGGCGAGCATCGAGACGTACCTGCGGTTCGCCGAGGCGGTCGACCGGCTGGACATCGCCCCGGACGACGCCGGAGGGCTGGCCGGCCTGGTCGGCGGCGTCACCGACGCCGTCTCGGACGTTACCGGGTCGGTGCGCGACGTCGCCGGCGACGTGCGGGACCTCGGGAGGAGCTGACATGGCGGACGAGACGGGACTGTTCATCTACGGCGTGGTGCCGGCCGACGTGGAGGCGACGCCCGACGCGGCCGGGGTTGGCGACCCACCGGGCGAGGTGGCGGTGATCCGGCACGGGGACCTCGGAGCCCTGGTCAGTGAGGTGCCGCTGGACGCGCCGCTGGGCCGGTCGGCGGATCTGCGGGCGTACCAGGAGTTGCTGGACGGAACGGCGGCGGTGGCGCCCGTGCTGCCGGTGCGGTTCGGCACGGTGGTCACCGGGCCGGACGCGGTTCTCGACCTGCTCCGACCGCACCACGACCGGTTCGCCGCCGCGCTCGCCGAGTTCGAGGGCCGGGCGCAGTACGTCGTGCACGGCCGCTTCGACGAGCGGACGCTGCTGCGCGGCGTGCTCGACGAGAATCCGGCCGCCGCGAGGCTCGCCGAGCAGGTACGCGGCCGTCCCGAGTCAGCGAGCCGTGAGCACCGGATCCGGCTGGGCGAGCTGATCAGCCAGGCGGTGGAGCTGCGCCGCGAGACGGAGAACCAGCGGCTGCTCGAGGCCACGGCCGACCACGTCGTCTCCACGCAGCTGCGACCGCCCAGCCACGAGCTGGACGCCGCGCACCTGGCCCTGCTGGTCGACACCGACCGGGAGGCCGCGCTGGTCGACGTCCTGGAGGAGTACGCGCAGCACCGGCGGGGCCTGCTGCGGCTGCGACTGTTGGGCCCGCTCGCCCCGTACGACTTCGTCGCCGCGCACCAGCTGGCGGGCTGACCGGTGGACCTGCTCTGGGCGTTGCTGACCCTGCCGTACGCGCCGGTGCGCGGGCTGACCGCGGTGGTCGGGGTGGTGGCGCGGGAGGCGGAGGCGCGGCAGCGGAACCCGGTCAACGTCCGGCGCGAGTTGGAGGAGCTGGACGCCACGGCGGCCGCCGGTGACCTCACGCAGGAGGAACGCGACCGGGCCGAGCAGCGGGTACTGGACCGGCTCACCGGCGGCGTGAGTCGTCCCAGGGAGCCGTCGCGCCCGGCCCGGCGCCCTCCGGCACGTGAGGGAGGTGTGCGCGATGACCGACGACGACGTCCGGGCCGGGCGGCGTGACCCGGCTGCCGAGGACTATCCCGACGAGGAGTACGTCGAGCCGGTGTCGGCGGCCGAGGCGGCCCGGGCCGGGCTGCGGCAGCTCGTCGAGCTGACCGGCCGGGAGGCGTCCGGGACCGTCTCCCTGGAGGCCACCGACGATGGCTGGCTGGTCGGGGTGGAGGTGGTGGAGGACCGGCGCATTCCCTCCTCCACCGACCTGCTCGGCCTCTACCAGGTGGAGCTGGACATCGAGGGTGGGCTGCTCGGCTACCGGCGGGTGCGGAGCTACCAGCGCGGGAAGGGTGAGGTGGGCTGAGATGACCGCTGGGCAGCAGCCGTCGGTGGTGCAGAACTCCGGCCAGGTTCTGCCCGCCGGCCACGAGCCGGCGAACCTGGGTGACATCCTGGAGCGGGTGCTCGACCGGGGCATCGTGATCGCCGGCGACATCCGGGTCAGCCTGCTCGACATCGAGCTGCTGACGCTGAAGCTGCGGCTGGTCATCGCGTCCGTCGACACCGCCCGGCAGATCGGCATCGACTGGTGGGAGCACGACCCGTGGCTCAGTTCGCGGGCCCGGCCACCGGTGGAGCCGGGACCGCGTGACCCGGAGCAGGTCGAGGCGGAGCGCCGGCCCCGGGTGGCGGCCCGCGCGCGGCGCCGGGACGCCGAGGTGGAGGAGTGGGATGAGTTCGACGGTTGAGGTGATCGCTGGCCGGCCTGTCCCGGCCGCCGGGGCCTGGCTGCACGGTGTGGTCCGGGACGTCGAGCCCGAGGTGCTGGCGACGATCCCGGGGATGGACGGCGCTCCGGTGCGCGCGGTGTCCGCCGCCGGGCTGCTCGCCGTGGTCAGCGCCGCGCCACTCGACGAGTACGGGGAGCAGCCGCTGCGCCGCAACCTGGAGGACCTGGCCTGGCTGGAGCGGGCGGCGCGCGCGCACCACGGCGTGGTCGAGGCGTTGGCCCGTCGGGGGCCGGTGGTGCCGGCCCGGCTCGCCACCGTGCACACCGACGACAGCCGGGTGGCCGGCTCGTTGGCCGCGTGCCGGGCGGAGCTGGTCGCCACCCTGGACCGTCTCACCGGCCGCGGTGAGTGGGGGGTGAAGGGCTACCTGGTGCCGGGTGTGGCGGCCGCGAGCGCCGAACCCGTGGGGACCGGCGGGGTGGGCACCGCGTACCTGCGCCGGCGTCGGGCCCAGCTGACCGCCCGGGAGGAGGGCCAGCAGGCCGCGAGCGCTGCCGCGGAGGCGGTGCACGCCGCGCTGTGTGAACTGGCCGTGGCGGGCCGGCGGCACGCGCCGCAGGACCGGCGGCTCTCCGGGGCGTCCACCGCGATGGTGCTCAACGGGGCGTACCTGGTGGACGATCCGGCGCTGCCCCGCTTCACCGACCTGGTCGCCGCGTTGGGCAGCCGGCATCCGGGGATCCGGCTGGAGCTGACCGGCCCGTGGCCGGCGTACTCCTTCGTCGCGGAACGGGCGGAGCCGGCGCTCACGGTGCGGGAGCCGCGGTGACCACCGCGCTCGCGCCGAGCAGCGCGGACGACCCGCTGGCCTACCGGCCGGTCGCCCTGGTCGACCTGCTCGACCGGGTGCTCGCCACGGGGGTGGTGATCAGCGGCGACATCACCCTGGCCATCGCCGAGGTCGACCTCGTCCGGATCTCCTTGCGCGCGCTGGTCGCCTCGGTCGGCGCGCTGGCCCCGCCGGAGGACGCCGGATGACCACCCGGGACGAAGCGGCCGAGCTGGCCGCCGCGCTGGGAGCGGAGTCCTGGCAACCGCCCCGCGTCACCCCGCTGGACCGCCGGATCGCGGTGGACCGCGACTCGGTCGAGCGAGGGCTGGCGAGCCTGGTGCTCACGATCGTCGAGTTGCTGCGGCAGCTGATGGAGCGGCAGGCGCTGCGCCGGGTCGACCTGGGTGACCTCACCGAGGAGCAGGTCGAGCGGATCGGGGTGACGCTCATGGCGCTGGAGGAGCAGATGGTCGGGTTGCGGGAGCACTTCGGTCTGGCCCCGGAGGATCTCAATCTGGACCTCGGCCCACTCGGTCCGCTGCTCCCCACCGACTGACGGCCGGCGGCAACCCCGGAAGGGGGCTGCCGCCGGCCGCTGGGATCAGGCCGGCACCCGGACGATGTCGTAGTCGGTCTCCGGCGTGGATTCCACGTCGAACCGGCCGTTCACCACGTACAGCGCCGAGCCGAGCAGGTCACCGGTGGCCGGCACCCGCAGCTGCGGGCCGGTGATCTCCCGCTGCACCACCCCGGCGGTGTACCCGGCGTTCAGCCGGACCACAGCGATGACGCTGGTCAGGTTCCGGATCACGTAGAGGGTGCGGCCACGCAGCACCAGCCCGTCGGCCCGCTCCACCGAGTAGCCACCGAGGTCGACGAGGCGGCTGCTCCCGGTGCGCGGGTCGATGCGGACCAGCCTGCCGGGCAGCATCTGCGCGACCAGCAGATCACCGTCCGGCAGCGCCACGATCCCGTTGTGGTACGCGTCCGGCGTGGCGGCCGGACCGGTGAGCGGCAGCACCTGGAAGGCGGTTGCGGCCGGCAGCCGGCCACCCCGACCCAGCGGCACCACGTACAGCACCTGCCGGCCGGAGTCGGTGAAGTACACCGCCCGCTCGGTGATCACCAGGTCGTTGACGTAGCTGCCCGGCTCGTCGGTGAACTGGTAGTGGGCCAGTTGGGCGCCGGTCCCGGCGTCGTAGACGCTGGCGCCGCCACCGGAGAAGTCGGCGGTCCACAGCCGGCCCTGCTGGTCGAGCTTGAGGCCGGCCTTGTCCTTGCCCGGCACGCCGGGGATCAGCACCGAGCCGCGCCCGGTACGTAAGTCACCACGCCACACCGCACCGTCCAATATGGACCCTACGTACACGGTGGTGCCCCGGCCGATCGTCAGCCCCTCGGGGGTGAACCCGTTCGGCAGGGCGATCCGGGCCGGGAACGGCTTCGTCGGATGGGCGGTCGCGGGCGAACCGACCGTGACGAGGGTGGCCGCCGCCACCAGGGGAACGGCGAGAAGAGCGAGCAGCTTGCGCAAAAAACACCGCCTGACGTCGTCGTGGATATCTCCACTGAGGAATGTGCCGTCCTAGGAACACCCTGGGCCCGCGGAAAGGTTGACTCCCGGATCAGTTCCGTACGGTCAGCCGCGATCGGCCGCGTACCGGGCCAGCCAGGCGACCTGTGCCGGGTCCAGCGACGGACGGACCCGACGCCGTGCCGTGGCGACGTGCGTGGAGGTGACGGTGGCGGCGGTCAACGACTCACGCATCGCGGCCAGCGCCGCCTCACGGACCAGCGCCGCGCAGTCCGCCGCGGAGAAACCATCCAGCTCCTCGCCGAGCGTGGCCAGGTCGACGTCCGGCGCCAGCGGCACCTGCCGGGAGGTGGCCCGCAGGATCTCCGCGCGGGCCGCCCCGTCCGGTGGAGGCACGTAGACGAGCCGTTCGAGCCGACCCGGCCGCAGCAGTGCCGGGTCGACCAGGTCGGGCCGGTTCGTCGCGCCGACCACCACCACGTTGCGCAGCGTCTCCACCCCGTCCAGCTCGGTGAGCAGCGCGGCGACCACCCGGTCGGTGGTCCCGCCGTCGCTGGCCTGGCCGCGTACCGGCGCCAGCGCGTCCACCTCGTCGAGGAAGATCAGCGTCGGGGCGGCCTCCCGGGCCCGGCGGAACAACTCACGGACGGCGCGTTCGCTCTCGCCCACCCACTTGGAGAGCAGCTCGGCACCCTTCACCGAGAGCACGTTCGCCCGCCCCGACCCGGCGAGCGCGGTCACCAGGTACGTCTTGCCGCAGCCCGGCGGGCCGTAGAGCAGCACGCCGCGCGGCGGCTGCACGCCGAGCCGGGCGAACGTGTCCGGGTACGTCAGCGGCCAGAGCACCGACTCGGTCAGCGTCTGCTTGACCTCGACGAGGTCACCGACGTCGTCCAGGGTCACCGAGGCCAGCTCCAGCGTGGACGCGGCCATCGTGGTCGGCCGGACCACCTCCAGGGCGGCGCTGAAGTCGGCCATCGACACGGTGGGGGTCTCGGCCGACTTCTGCCGCAGCGCCGCCCGTACCCCGGCCTCCCGCACCAGCGCGGCCAGGTCCGCCGCGACGAAACCGGGGGTACGCCCGGCCACCTCGTCCAGCCGGACGTCGTCGGCCAGCGGCACCTGCCGCGTCAGCACGGTGAGCTGCTCCCGGCGCAGCGCCGGGTCGGGTAGCGGAATGCTGATCCGCAGCGACAGCAGGTCCGGCGCGCGCAGTGCCGGGTCGACCGCCTCCGGCCGGCCGGTGGTGCAGACCACGGCGGCACCCGCCCGGACGGTCTCCGCGAGCACCTGGCGGAACACCGTCGCCACCGGGCCGGGCTCGTCCGCCGGAGCGAGCGCCTCCACGTCGGTGACCAGCAGCACCGCGGACCCGCCGGCGCGGGCGGCCGCCGCCACGGCGCGCAGCCGGTCGGCGGCCGCCTGGTTGGCCAGCGCGGCCACCTCCGGCGCCCAGAGCGGGTGGACCCGGGCGCCGACCCGGGCCGCGACCGCCCGGACCAGCGCCGACTTCCCGGAGCCGGCCGGCCCGCCGAGCAGCACCCCCAGCGAGATGGTGGTGCCCAGCCGCCCCAGTACCTCCCGGTGGTGGAAGCCCAGGTCCAGCAGCTCGGTCAGTTCCTCGGCCTGCGCCCGCAGCCCGGGCAGCTCATCGATGTCGGGAACGTCGTCCTCGATCGTCGAGGGTGCCGTCACGCCGGCCGGCCGGTGGCCGCCCGCGACCGGCCGCGCCGCCGGGGTGAGCCGGCCGGGGGTGGCGCCGTGGGTCACCGGGCCGTGCTCCCAGCCGACCAGCGTGTCCATGGTGACCAGCGCACCGGCGGCCGGCTCGACCGCGACCACGGTGAGCAGGGTGCTGGTCCAGGCGAACCCGACCGTGTTGGCGAGGCTGCGCCGGGCCGCCTCGATCAGGCTGCGCACCGAGGCGTCCGGCGACACGTCCTGCGGCAACAGCGAGACGTCGTCGCCGGCGGTGACCACCTTGCCCAGCAGGGCGAGCCGGAGCATCTCCGGACTGACGGCCGCGACCACCTCCACCGGCCCGGCCAGCGTGACCCGGCTCGCCGGGGTCAGCGGCAACGGGGTCACCCGCACCTGACCGCCGTCGTGGATGCCGAGGTTGCCCAGCGTCAGGTCGTCCGCGTACAGCAGGGCCGTGCTCGTGCCCGGCTGGGCCGCCGCCACGATTCCGGCCGTCTCGCGTCTGCCGCCCAGCCGGACCGGGTCGCCGGGGCGCAGCCCCAGCGCGGTCAGCACCTCCGGGTGCAGCCGCACGATGCCCCGTCGGGCGTCCAGCGCCGCCGGCCGCAGGCTCGCCGTCAGGGTCAGGTCGGGTTGCGCCACCGCCCGACCGTAGCCGCCGTGAGCCAGTCCCGTCGGTCAGCGCCGCGGATCCAGCTCGTCCAGCAGCGACGGGTCCCGCCGGATCAGCTCGGCCAGCCGGGCAGCCGGATCCGGGGTCAACCCGTCCGGGCCGGGCGCCCAGGCCGGCACCGTCCGGCCGGACAGCGGCCAGGCCGGGGGAGGCTCCGCCGGGGCCGCCGAGGGCTCCGGGCCGACCGTGACGTCCGGGCCGTCCCAGGAGATCCGCAGGGCGTACGTCCGCCCGGCGTGCTCGACGCGCACGGTCACCGCCAGCCCGGGGTGAGCGCCGACGACCTGGCGTACGGCCTCGGCCACCTCCTCGACCGGGCCCCACCCGCCCACCTCGCCGTGGCTGTCCCGCCCCGCGTGCCGGGGGTCGTGCCGGCCCGGCCCGGCGTTGCGGGCGTCGGTGCGGCCGCTCCCGGGGTGGGCCGCTCCACCGGCCGGACCCGACGGTGGTGCGGTGTCGTCGCGGTCGTCGGCACGCCGGCGCAGCGCCTCCTCGCGCCGAGCCAGCCGGGCCAGCGTCTCGTCCAGGTCGCCCCTCACCGGATCACCCCTTCCCCGCCGTGGCCGGAGCCGGTCTGCTCAGGCCTGTCTGTCCCGGGTGGCCCGGTCCAGCGCACGATCCAGGACGACCAGCAGGGCGTCCCGCACCGACAGCCGGTCCCGGGCGTCGAACTGCACCAGGGGTACATGGTCTCCGATGGTCAGCGCCCACCGGATCTCACCCAGCTCCAGAGCCAGCCGCCCGTCGAAGGCGTTGACCCCCACCACGAACGGCAGCCCCGCCCGCTCGAAGAAGTCGATCGCCGGGAAGCAGTCGTCCAGTCGGGCGCTGTCCACCACGACCAACGCGCCGAGCGCGCCCCGGGCCAGGTCGTCCCACATGAAGCCGAACCGCGTCTGCCCCGGCGTGCCGAACAGGTAGAGCTTCAGGCTTCGGTCGATGGTCACGCAACCGAAGTCCATCGCCACCGTGGTGGTGGTCTTGGCCGACCGGACGCCCGGGTCGTCCACGCCGATCCCGGCGGTGGTCATCTCGGCCTCGGTGGTCAGCGGCGCGATCTCCGAGATCGCCCCGACCGTGGTGGTCTTGCCCACCCCGAACCCACCGGCGATCAGGATCTTGACCGGGACGGGTGGCGCGGCCGGTGGCCGGACCGGTGGCGGCGCGGAGCCGGTGCCGGCCGGCGGCTGGTACGGCGGCGGTGGCGCGGCCGACGGCGGGGCGGCACGCCCGATCGCGGGACCGGTGACCGGCGTCGTGCCGTAGCGGGCGGCGGCGCTGTTGCCGGCGAGCCCCCCGAGCGGGGCGCCCGGCCATTCAGGAGATCGCACGGAGTCCATCAATCACTCGCAGGATGAGGTTGGGGTCGAAGGCGTCGTCGGCGTCGGTGACGTGCACGTCCAGGTGCCCGGCGGCGCGCAGGTCGCCGACGAGGACCCGGGTCACGCCGAAGTGCAGCCGGGTCCGGGCGGAGAGTTCGGCCACCGAGATCGGCTCGGCGCAGAGCGCGATGATCGCCTGGAGCTCCGGCGCCAGCAGGACGGCCGGCACGGTCCACGGGCCGTTGTCCGGGCGGACGGTCACCTGCGTCTCCAGCCCGATCGCCGGATCCGCACCGGCCACGCGTCCCGAGGTGAGCACGAACGGCCGGGGAACGGAGGGCCAGCCCGCACCCGCCTCCGGTGCGGGTGCCGCCGGCGCGCCGCCCTCGGTCGAGGGCGCCGTGCGCAGGTAGGGACGGATCCGGGCCCCGGGTTCCGGGTCCGGATCCTCGCCGGCGACGTCCCGCGTCATTGCTGGACGGCGTTCTTCAACTCGGCGATCAGCCGCGGACTGAGGGCGCCACCGGCGCGTCCGGCGAAGAGCGTCATCTCGTACGCCACGGTGCCCAGGTTCGCCGACCGGTCGGCGACGACGCCGAGCACGGATCCGCTGCTGATCGCGCTGATCAGCAGGTATCCGTCGGCCATGTCGACGATCACCCGGTTGAGGCCGCCGAGGGCGTACCAGCTGGCGGCGCCGCCGGCGAGGCTGGTCATGCCGGAGACGACGGCGGCCAGCCGCTCCGCGTTGGACCGGTCCTTGATCGCCGACATGGCCATCAGCAGCCCGTCCGAGGAGACCGCTATGGCCTCCAGAACCCCGGCGGTGCTGGAGGTGAAGGAGTCCAGCAGCCAGTTGAACGTGCGGGCCTCGGGGCTGAGGTCCCCGGCCGCGCCGGACTGGTTCTGGTCGACGTTTTCGTGCAGGAAGGGGCTGGTCACCGTGATGATCCTTCTTCGTTCCGGCGGTCTGAACTGACTTCGCGGAGAGCACGGGCGACGCCCGCCTCGAACTCGGTGATGAGATCGCGTACCTCGGCCGGGTCGCCGAGGTGCGGGCTGGCCGGCTGGCAGGGCGGCGTGGCGGTGAGGTTGGCACCGGGTACCCGCCGGCTCAGTCGGGGCCGCTCCGGCGCGGCCTCCCTCGGACCGGTGGTGTCGGCCACCGTGGGGCCGAGACCACCCGGTGTGGCGGGCAGGTCGACCGTCACGTTCGGGTCCGCCACCGCGGGCTCGACGCCGCCGGTCGGGTCGGTGACGGTCCGCATCGACCAGTGCCCGACGCGGTGACCGGCGTCCGGGGGCACACCCAGCTCGGCCCGGCGTACGCCGGACTGGAACGCCTCGACGAGCGCCCGCGCGGCGGCCGGGTCGGCGCCGGTGGCGTTCACCGGCCCGACCGGCGCGGAGCCGGCGGGCAGGCTGGCCCCGGGCACCCGTTGCCGGACCCGTGGCCCGGTGGGCGTGGCCGATGGGTCCGGGCTTTCCGTGGCCGAGCCCGGCGCGGTGCGGTCCGGGTGCCGGGCGTCGGCGATGCCCCGGCCGCTGCCGGCCGTTCCACGAGGTGGCCGGCGGGGCAGACCGGAATCGGTGGCGGGAAGGTCGACCGGGGTGCGAGGCGTGGTGGTGGCGGCGTGGACCGGTGGGCTGATCTCCGCCGCGCCGGCGCCGAACGCATCCCAGGACTGACCCGATTCCAGGCTGCGGGTGGCCCGGCTGAGCAGGTCGGAGTCGAAGGCGGCCGGTGCCGCCGAGGCGGTGAGCGATCTCGTCCGTTGGGCGGGGTCGAGCGCGGCAGGGGAGCGTCGGTCCCGGTCCGGCACCGCGGCCCGGGCGACGGTGGCCCCCGCCCGGTCGGCGCGGCGCAGCACCAGCGAGGCGGGCGGGATCTCCAGCCGGGCGGTCACCCCGCCGCCGTCGGTGGCGGTCAGACTCACCCCCCAGCCGTGGCGGCGGGCCAACCGGCCCACCACGAACAGGCCGAGCACCTCGGTCGGCGCGAGGTCGAGCCGTTCCCGCCGGGTGAGCCGGGCGTTCTCCTCGCCCAGCCGCTGCTCGCTCATCCCGATGCCGTGGTCCACCACCGTGATCCGGGCACCGAGGCCGGACGACTCGCCCGTGACCAGGACCCGGGTGTGCGGCGGGGAGAAGATGGTGGCGTTCTCCATCAGCTCGGCCAGCGCCAGAACGAGGTCGCCGACCACAGCCGGCGCGGCCGAGATGCCCGGAGGCACCCGCACCTCGACCCGGGTGTAGTCCTCGATCTCACCGAGCGCCAACCGGACCACGTCGGCCAGCGGCACCGGCGCGGTGTGCGCGTCCGCCCCGGCCGCGCCGGAGAGCACCACGAGGCTGCCGGCGTTGCGTCGTAGCCGGCTGGAGATGTGGTCGAGCCGGTACAGGTGCTCCAGCCGGCCCGGGTCGGCCTCCTGCTGCTCCAGCCGGTCGATCAGCGCGATCTGCCGGCCCACCAGGTTCTGGGTACGTCTCCCGACGTGGCCGAACATCTGCGCCACGTTGCGCCGGCCGGCGACCTGCCGCTCGACCAGCCGCGCCGCGGTGCTCTGCACCCGGTCGAAGGCGCGGGCCAGATCGCCGATCTCGTCGTTCGCCCGGATGTCCACCGGATCCAGCCGGACCGGTTGGGCGTTCTCCGTCTCGTCGTCGGTGACCCGGACGAGCTCCGCCTCGGCGACCCGGGCGACCCGGTCCGCGGAACGGGTGAGCCGGGTCAGCGGCCGGGCCACCGTGCGGGCGACGGCCGTGCTGAGCAGCACCACCAACGCCAGGATCAGCGCCGCGGCGCCGCCGACCAGGTAGGCGGCGGTCAGCGCCCGCCGCTGCTCGGCGGTCACCTCGGCGAGCACGTCGGCGACCAGCTTCTTCTCCACGAACTGGCCGAGGCGGATCATCGAGCGGACGGACGGGAAGAGCGCGTCCAGTGGCACGTCGCGGATCGCACCGGCCGGGTCCCGGGCGCTGGTGACCAGGAAGTCGGGGCTGGTACGGGCGGCCACCGCCACGTCGTTGAGCCGGGCCACCTTCAACTGCTCGGGCGTGATCAGGCTCCGGAAGCGCTGGTTGTCCACCTGGAGGGCGGCCATGCAGGCCACGTACCCGGCGCTGGCCTGCGGGCTGGCGGTCGCCTTGACCAGCACGATGAGGGTGGCGCAGATGCCCAGCTGCTCGTCGGTGCGCAGCAGCCCGTCCAGGGCCAGCACCTGACGACCCGGCCGCGTGTCGGTGTCCACGCTGAACGCCAGCCGCAGCGACTCGATCATCCCCCGGTTGACCGGACCGAACGCGTCCATCACCTGGGTCGGGCTCGCCGAGCGGGCGAGGACGGCGGTCCGCAGGTCGACGAGGCTGGACACCCCGTAGAGGGCGTGGTCGACCCGGTCGGTCAGCGCGTCGCTCCCCTCGGTCCGCAGGTCGGCGACGCGGTCGTCCACGTCGGCGGTCTTGCGGACCAGCTCGGCGCGTTCCACCCGGCCGAGCAGGAAGCCGACCGAGAGGATGCGTTCCTGCTGGAGGTCCTGCACGAGGCTGCCGACCCGGCTGGCGAGCCGTACCCGGTCGGCGATGTCGCTGGCCCGCTGCGCCGCGGCCACCCGGTCGAGCACCACGGGCACGGCGAGGCCGACCATGCTGAGCAGGGGGATCACCACGAGCAGGGCGAGTTTGCCGCGGATCCGGAGCCTAGCGAGCATCGAACGGCCCCCACTGGACGGGTTCCGGGTCGCCGGCCGCGCTGACCGGTTGCAGTTGTCGCGGGTCGCCGGGCCGGCCGGGGGTGGCGGTCGGCTGCCAGAGGTCACCCGACGGTGGGGCGTCCGGGCTCTCCGGAAGCGCGGCGGCCATGGCAGCCCGGCGCCGGGCCCGTCGGCTGGCGGCGATCAGCAGCGCGGCGAGCCAGCCCAGCAGCAGCGTCGCGACCAGCCCCGCGCCGGCGGCCAGCCAGCGGTCCCGGTCCAGCCCGTCGATCCGCTCGACCAGCAGGGCGTCCAGCTCACTGAGGATGACCGGCTGGAGCTGGAGGGCGGCGGTGTGCGTGTTGAGCCGGGCGGCGGCCAGCGGGCCCGGGTCCAGCGTGCCGGCGCCGGCGGACGGGGTCGAGTACGCGGCCAGCGCCTCCACCGAGCGCTGGTACGTGTCCAGCGGGGTCAGCACGTTCGCGCCCAGGTCGGTGCTCTCCGAGCTGTCCACCGCCGAGCGCAGGTTGTCGACGAGGTCGGTGGCGGGCGTCAGGGCGGCCGCCCGCACGGCGGTCAGCTCGATGAGGCTGCGGGTCCGCTCGGCGGCGGGGCGGCGGGGGGCGAGTGCGCCCAGATCGGCGAGCCGGCCGGCCAGCACCACCGCCTCGGGCAGCTCCTGACCGGCGCTGTCCTGGAGGAAGAAGGAGTCGGCGCCCGCGTCGCGCACCAGCCCGGAACTCTCCCGGACCTTGCGGTGCAGGGCCAGCAGCAGGTCGGTGAGCTCGCCGTACGCCGTGTAGGCCGCCTCCGGGTCGGTGGGGCCGCGGTCGCGCAGCGCCTCCAGTTTGGCTCGCAGCCCGTCCCAGCGTTCCTGGCTGCGCAGCTCGTCGCCGATCCGGGCGTCGACCGCGGCGGCGTCCTCGACCGCGCGGGTCAGCGCCTCGTCGCTGGCGGGACGGCCGTTGACCGCGGCGGACTGGGCCTCCACCAGCGCGTCGGTGACCGGGGCGAGGGCGCGGAGGTACTGCACGCCGAGCCGTTCCCGGGCGGCCAGCTCGCGGTCGTCGCCGGTGTGCCGCCAGGTCTGCGCGAGGAGCAGGCCCACCGGGGCCAGCAGTGCTGCGATGAGCAGCAGCGGAAGCAGCCGGCCCCACATGGACGGCCGTCGACGGACCCGCGGCGCGGGGACTGTCATGGTGTTTCTCCTCCGGCGTCGGACGGGGGGTCGGCGCGGTGTCGGGGTTGCCGACGAGTCCCGTGCACCGGACCGGAAAACTAACCGAACCGCCCGTTGTCCACCCCCTCACCGATGAGTCAGTTTTGCGTCAGTTCGAGCGATGTCACTTTTCGTCCGGGTTGCCGGCACGCTGTGTTCCATCGGCGGGTGTGACATGAAGGGATCGAGGTGGATATCCGCGGAAGATCGGAATTCACGGGATCCGAACTCGACTCGCTGTGCCGCGCCGGACGGTGCGCGGTCGCATCGTGCCGAGCGCCGATCGGAGCAACCGGACGGACGTACGGCGGATCTCAGCCAACGCTCAGCCTGCGAGCCGTACCGTGTGCCGCATGAGATCGCCGTCGCCGGCCGCGTGGTTCCGGCGTGCCCTGCCCACCCGCCGTCGCGCGATCGCCGCGGCGGCGGTCGTCGTGCTGCTGGCCGCCGCCGTGACCTGGGCGGTGTGGCCGCGAGGATCGGGCGTACGCACCGAGAGCGCGATGCTCACCGTCCGCTCCGGACCGTCCGGCGACCAGCCGGTGGACCTGGACACCACCTTCTACCTGCCGGCCGACGCGTCGTCCGGTCGAAAGGTGCCGGCGGTGCTGCTGGCCCACGGGTTCGGCGGCACCAAGGAGTCGGTGCGTTCCGACGCGGAGGAGTTCGCCGGGCGCGGCTACGCGGTGCTCACCTGGACCGCGCGGGGCTTCGGCCGCAGCGGTGGCGAGATCCACCTGGACAGCCCGGACCACGAGGTACGCGACGCGTCCCGGCTGCTGGACTGGCTGGCCGCCCGGCCGGAGGTGCGCACCGACGCCGCCGGCGACCCGAAGGTCGGTGTGGTCGGCGGCTCGTACGGCGGTGGGTTGGCGCTGCTGCTCGCCGCTCAGGACCGCCGGGTCGACGCGATCGTCCCCATGATCACCTGGAACGACCTGTCCCGGGCGTTCCTGCCGGAGAGCACCGGCGGGGCGCCGACCGAGGGCGTGTTCAAGAAGGGCTGGGCCGGCCTCTTCTTCGGCGGGGGCGGCAACGTGGGCTCGGGCCCGGCCGGCCTGTCCGGCGGGACCGCGGCCCAACCGCAGGGGGCGCCGGCCTCCGCGGGCCCGCCCAGCCCCGGGCCGGGCCCGAGC
>NZ_QGKR01000003.1 GCF_003172955.1 Micromonospora acroterricola
GTGTCGCGGTATTCCTGGATGGTGGTGGAGGGGCGGGGGGCTGGGCAGAGGAACTGCTCGTAGCGGGTGTCGTCGTCCACGAAGCGCTTCAGCCAGGAGATGCTGTACTTCGCGACGGTCACGTTCGGCGAGGTGGGCGCGGAGTGGCTGGCGGCGTTCAGTTCCAGGTACGCCTTGTCCAGCGTGGCCGGCAGGCTGGTGTAGAACGGCTCCGAGTGCGACGCGACCGGTGCCACCGAGTCGTTCTCCGCGCCGACCACCAGAGTCGGCACTCGTACGCCCGACCAGTTCTTCACGGTGTGCCAGCCGGTCAGCGGGATGGCCGCCTGCAACTGCGGCCGGGTGTTCGCCGCCGAGAGGCTCCCGCCGCCGCCCATCGAGTGGCCCATCACCGCGAGCCGGTTGCGGTCGATGCGGGTACGCACGCTGCTGGTGTTGCTCAGGTAGTCCAGGGCGGCGAGCAGTTGGGTGCCCCGACTGGCCGGCTGGTCGTAGCGGGACAGCGTGTCGATGGTGATCACCACGAAGCCCTGCGACGCCAGTCGTGGCCCGAGCCAGGCCACGCTGGACTGGGTGGCGGTGTAGCCGGGCGAGATCGCCACCGCGCCGAAGGTGCCCTCGGCGGTGCTGGTCGGGTAGTAGATGGTGCCGCCCCCGAATCCGGTGACGCTGGTGGGGGCGACGGTGCTCTGGGCGATGGCGAAGGGCCCGCGGGTGGCCTCGATGCTGGCCACGGTGGGGGCCGGGCCACGCTCGTACGGGCTGGCGGCGGCCTGTGCGGGCGGCGCGGCGCCGATGCCGGCGCCGAGCACGGCCAGGGCGAGCGCCCACCGCAGGGCACGCCGGGGGCGGTGGGCGCTCGCCCTGGCTCTTATACACATCTCCGAGCCCAC
>NZ_QGKR01000002.1 GCF_003172955.1 Micromonospora acroterricola
GCTGCGTCTGGCCAAACTCGTCGTGGACCAGGGCTGGCCCGTCGCGCGGGCGGCCGAACGCTACGACGTGTCATGGCAGACCGCGAAGCGGTGGGCCGACCGCTACCGGTTGGCCGGCGAGGCCGGCATGCAGGACCGTTCGTCACGGCCTGCGTCACAGCCAAGAAAGACACCGCAACCACTTGTCCGCAAGATCGTGCACCTACGGTGGAAACACCGCCTGGGACCGGTCGCGATCGCCGATCGCCTCGGCATAGCCTCATCAACCGTGCACGCCGTGCTGACGCGGTGCCAGCTCAATCGGCTCTCGCACGTCGACCGCGTCACCGGTGAACCGGTGCGCCGCTACGAGCACACAACTCCCGGCGCGTTGCTGCATGTCGACGTCAAGAAGCTCGGGAACATTCCCGACGGTGGCGGCTGGCGCTACGTCGGGCGCGTCGAAGGCAAGAAGAACCGGGCGGCTACCCCCGGCAAGCCACGCAACAAGCACCACAACCCGAAGATCGGCACCGCCTTCGTGCATACCGTCATCGACGACCACAGCCGCGTCGCCTACGCCGAGATTCACGACGACGAGACCGCCGCCACCGCAGTCGCCGTCCTACGCAGGGCCGCCACCTGGTTCAGCGACCGCGGCGTCGTCATTCAACGAGTGCTGTCAGACAACGGCAGCTGCTACCGCAGCCACGCCTGGCGCGACGCCTGCACCGAGCTCAGCATCGCGGCCAAACGCACCCGCCCCTACCGGCCACAGACCAACGGCAAAATCGAACGCTTCCACCGCACCATGGCCGACGGCTGGGCATTCAAACGGATGTACTCCAGCGAGTCAGCCCGCCGAAACGCCCTACCCGC
>NZ_QGKR01000343.1 GCF_003172955.1 Micromonospora acroterricola
ACCGCCGCCCGACAGCGCCGGACCGCCCGACGCCACCGGACCGCCCGACGCCACCGGACCGCCCGACAGCGCCGGAGCGGTCCGGCCCGACGGCGGACGGGCGTCCGCCGGTCGCGCCGCCGCCCACGTGGCAGGTCTCGGATGCCCGGTCGACCCCGACGCCCACCGCCGCGACGCCCACCGGCTCGACGTCCACCGCCGCGACGTCCGCTGCTCCGACGTCCACCGCCGCGACGCCGACGCCTACCGGGGACGCCGAGCCGGTGCTTCCGATAGCACCCGGCATGCCGCGCCGCTACGTACCCCCGCCGCCGTCCGAACCGCCGGTGACGCCCGCTCCGGAACAGGCCGACGAGCCGGTCACCGGGGGACCGGCCGCCTGGTTCAACCCTGCGCAGGAGGCGGAGTCCGACCAGGACAAGCCGGAGACGGACCGCCAGCCAGCCGACGCGAGCGGCGACCGGTCGACCGACGGCGGCCCGTCCCTCTCCTCCGCGGCGACCAGCGCGGACCGTGACCCGTGGACGCCGGACGCCGATCCGGGCACCGCTGACCGGCCGAGCGACCCGGGCGACGCGTCCATCGAGCCACATGTCATGGCGCCCTCCCCGCCGGTCTCCGCACCGCCCTTCCGGCCGGTTTCCGCACCTCCCGTCGAGCCCACCTCGGCACCGCCGGCACAACCGATCTCCGCGCCGTCGGCCGAGGGCGTCTCCGGCGACGGTGACCCCTGGGCCGATGACGTCGTCACCGACCGGGATCTCGGGATCGGGTCGACGTGGTGCTGCGTTCCGGCACTCGGTACGCCCGAGATCGGCCGGGGCGCCTCGGTCGGTGTCGGGT
>NZ_QGKR01000024.1 GCF_003172955.1 Micromonospora acroterricola
CCCCCAGGGGTACGCGGTGCCGCCGCAGTACGCCCCGCCCGGGTACGCACCACCGCAGTGGTACGCCGGACCACCCCGGCCGGTGGCTCCGCCGCCGACGTTGAGCCCCGGCGGGCAGCCGCTGGCGAGCTTCGCCGACCGACTGCTCGCCGTTCTGATCGACGGCGCCGTCTTCATGGTCCTCGGCATGGTGCTCGCCGTACCCGCGGTGATCGTCTTCCTGGTCGTCGTGCTGCCCGACCTCGTCCGGGTCGCGCCGGACGGCACGGCCATCGAGCCGGACTTCCTTCACGACCTCCTGCTGCCGTTCCTGTGGATCGAGCTCGCGATCGTCGTGATCTCGCTGGTGATCGGCTACGTCTACTACGTCGAGATGATGTTCAAAACCGGCCAGACGTTCGGGAAGAGGAGCATGAAGCTGCGTGTGGTGCCGCTCGATCCGGCCCGCACCCTCGACCGCCGGGCCGCCGCCAAGCGGTACCTGGGGCAGCAGGGCGTGTCCCTGGTGCCCGGGCTGGGCTACCTCGACGGGTTGTGGCAGCTCTGGGACAAGCCCTGGCAGCAGTGCCTCCACGACAAGTTCGCCGGCACGGTCGTCGTTAAGGTGTCCGAGTGAGCGAGCGGAGCGAGCGAACCAGCAGGCTCAGTAGCGTGGCGCCTCGCGCCGGCGTGCGGCGAAGCGGAGCGGCGGCGTGAGCGTGCAACCGGGTTGGTACGTCGACCCCGCCGACCCTGAGACCCGGCGGTACTGGGACGGCGAGGGCTGGCTCGGCGCGCCCATCCCCGTCGACGCGACCCCGCCGGACGGGCCGCCCC
>NZ_QGKR01000001.1 GCF_003172955.1 Micromonospora acroterricola
GTGCGGCGTGCCGGCGGAGCGGGCCTGGTGCCCGCGCCGCCGGCACGCCGGTTCGGCTATCTGCCGGTCACAGTGCGGCGCACTGGGTGGTGCGGGGTCCGTTGACGGTGTTGGCGAGGCCGAGGTTGGTCGGGGCGGGGGTGTTGCCGGTGCAGCTCAGGGGGCCGCGGATGGTGTTGCCGACCAGCAGCGGGGTGTCGGTGCCGGTGGTGTTGCGGGTCAGGTCGACCGGGCCGGTGACGGTGACGTCGATGATGGACAGGGCGTGGGTGGTGTTGGCGATGCGGGCCGGGCCGTTGATGGTGCCGTCGGCGAGCACGATGCCGGCGGCGCCGGTGGCGGTCAGTGGGCCGTTGATGGTCGTTCCGGTGGTGACGAGTGCCGCGCCGGGGCGGACGGTGACCGGGCCGTTGATGGTGGCGTCGTCGGCGCAGGTGAAGCCGGTGACGACCAGTGGTCCGTTGCGCCGTCCGGTGAGGGTCGGGTAGACGCGCAGGCCGTCGGTGAGCTTCTCCACTCCCTTGCCGTCGAGGAGCAGCGGGATCAGGCCGCGTTCGGGCTGGTTGAGGGGGATGTAGTAGCCGTCGCTGGTCGTGATGACCTTCCAGCCGTGTGCGGCGATGCGCTGGGCGACGGTGGTGCCGACGCCGCCGGGTCCGTCGGTGCGGGCGCCGTGGTACTGCTCCTCGGTGAGCTTGTAGGCGCAGGGGGCGTTGTCGAGGATCAGGTCGGCCGGGGGTGCGTCGAGCGGCGGGGGGCTGTAGCCGGGGTGCGGCGCGGCACCACCGTA
>NZ_QGKR01000163.1 GCF_003172955.1 Micromonospora acroterricola
GACCCGGCCCCCACCCGGCCCGCCTGCGGGTTTGCCCCCGGGCCAGCGGGAATTCAGCGCGGTGCCCAGGGGAGGGTTCCGGCGGTCGTCGCCGGGAGGGGGAAATCATGCAGGGACTTCGCACGATCAACCGCGCGTTCTCGGCCGCCCTGACACTGTTGGGACTGGTCGGGGCGTTCGTCCTGTTGTCGGCAGGGCCGGCGCGTGCCGGTGAGAACACCTTCATCGAGGTGACGCCGAACAGCGTCCAGGCCGGCAGCCGGGTCAACATCCGGGCGAGCTGCGACACCAACAACAACGAGCAGGCCAACGTGCACTCCGACGCGTTCGGGCACGTGATGCTCAGACCGGACAAGGGCTTCCTGACCGGTGAGGTCACCGTCCCGGGCAACAAACAGCCCGGCGACTACCCGATCGAGCTGCGCTGCCAGAACGGCCAGCGGGCCTCGACCACGCTGACCGTGCTGAACATGGCCTCGCCGAGCAAGGGACCGGCGACCGGGGGCGGCGGCATGGCCGGCGGCCGTGGCACGGGTTCCCTGCTGGTGCTCGGAGGGGTGGCACTGGTCGGCACCGCGATCGCGCTCGGCATGGCCGGGGGCCGTCGCCGGACCGGAGCCGGCTCCTGAGCCGGATCAGCCATGACCCGCAGAACCGCGCGTGCGCGGCCGGACCGCGGTGCCCGCTTCCGGGCCGGGGCGACGCTGCGCGCCTCCGGCCGGGTGGTGGCCCGCGTCTCCGGCCGGCTGCGCCGGATCGCCGGGCAGGCGGTGTCGGCCAGCGTCGCCACCACCGATCCGGACGCCCGCCCGCTGCCGCCGCGCCGCCCGGCCGCGTCGCCGCTGGCCCGACGCCGGTTCGGCACCGGACCGGGAGTGCCGGTGCTGGCCGTCGCCGCGCTGATGGTGCTGATCGTGGCGATGCTCGGCGTCGAGCAGGTGACCGGGATCAACATGCTGCCGGACCGGCTCAGCGCCGGCCTGCGGCCGCCGCCGAAGAAGTTCCCCGTGCTGCCGGCCAGCCGCCCGACCGACCTGTCCATCCGTACGCTCGACCTGCGGGCCCCGGTGCATGACGTGGGCATCGCCCCGGACGGCACCATCGCCGTCCCGGACGCGGCCCGCGCCCAGGAGGCCGGCTGGTACGACCAGGGCCCCACCCCCGGCCAGTACGGACCCGCGGTGATCGTCGGGCACGTGGACACCACCACCGGGCCGGCGGTCTTCCACCAACTGCGGGAGCTGCGTTCCGGCGACCAGATCGAGGTCACCCGCTCCGACCACAGCGTGGCGGTCTTCGAGGTGGACTCGGTGGAGCGGTTCGACAAGGGGCGGCTGCCGGTGGACCAGGTGTACGGCGACTTCAGCCGCCCGAGCCTGCGACTGATCACCTGCGGCGGCCAATGGGTCGGCGGCGAGACCGGCTACTCGGACAACGTGGTGGTGTTCGCTTCGTTGGTCAAGGCGCGTGGGGGTTGAGGTTGGGGGTTTGCGGGAGCCCGACCCGCTCCGGGCGGTCAGGCTTGATCCCTGCGCGGGTCGGGCTCCCGCAAACCCCGATGGGCCGCCGGCTGCGCCTTTGAGCCACCGGGCTCATGGTTGGCTTCAGGCCGGTTGCGGGCATGGGGTCGCCGGCGGGCTTCGGGCCCGGATGCGGCTTGGGCCAGGTGGCGGCGGTGGCCTGGGGTCAGGCGGCGGCTTCGGGCTCTCGTAGGTCTAGCCAGTCGGCCCAGCGTGGGTCCGGGGCGCGGTGGCCGAGGACCCGCCAGGCGGTGCCCTTCGGCGCGGCCGGCAGCGCGTGCAGCCGCCAGCCCAGCTCGGCCGGGGTCTTGTCGCCCTTGGTGTGGTTGCACCGCGCGCACGCGGCGACCACGTTCTCCCAGGCGTGCCGGCCGCCCCGGCTGCGCGGGAACACGTGGTCGATGGTCTCGGCCGGGCCCCGGCAGTAGGCGCACCGCCAGCCGTCCCGCGCGAAGATCGCCCGCCGGGACAGCCCGACGTGGGTGCGGTAGGGGACCCGGACGAAGCGGGTCAGCCGGACGACCGACGGCACCGGGAGCGCGTCCCGGGCGCTGTGCAGGATGCCGTCGCCGTCGGCGACGCAGACCGCCTTGGCAGACAGGACGAGGATCGCGGCTCGACGCACCGACACGACACACAGCGGCTCGTACGTGGCGTTGAGGACCAACGCGCCGGAGCCCACCGTGGGTCGTATGTCAGGCATCGCGCTCACCCTCCCGGTTCAGCGGCTGCTGGGCCCCGCCGCCGACCGGTGTGGGGCACGACGACCCACACGGTCGACGCCGGTCCGATCACCGACGTCCGTTGCGCCAATAGTCCCTGATCGGACCCCGGATTGCACGTACTAATCCCTCACGGGGTATGAGGATCATCCGCAACCGGGCGCATCGCCGGCCCGACCTGGGCGAACCCTTCCGTTGCCGGACAGTGGTTGACAGCCCTTGTCGGTCTCAGTTGTGCCGGATCTGTGCCCGATGATCTTCGGTCCCGCCCCTCCCCTGCCTGTGCTCCGCGGCCCAAACCCGACGTCGAATGACCTCTCCAGGGGTGCGCCCTGTCGGCGTACTGGTTGTTGTGCAGAGCCGCGCACCGTAACCGCATGCGGCCTGTCCGTGGCATCCGGCCACGGAGCCTGCGCAGAAACACGTTTGGCGGATCACGGCGGCCGCTGCTAGTTTTCCCGAGGCCGTGCGAGAGACCGAGGAGGTGGTACCCGTGAACGTTTCGACATGGGTGCTCCCCTCTGGGGTCACGGTCGGGCGATAGGTCGTCCGGGAGCGCCGTTCACGAGCACTCCCGAAAGGCACGACCATGCGATTCACTTCTGAACAGCGCCTCGATGACGGCGTCCTCGAACGCGAATTCACCCTCGGCGAGATCCCCGGCATCCTGTGGACGCCAGCATCCGCATCCGCACCGGTCCCGCTGATCCTGCTCAGCCACCCCCCGCTCGGACTGCACAAGATGTACCCCCGCCTGGTGGCGCGGGCCCGGCACGCCGCGGCGGATGGCTTCGCTGCGGCCACCATCGAGCTCCCCGGGAGCGGTGACCGGCCCCGTTGGGCCGCCGCCGAGCAGGCCCGCGCCGACCTGCGCCGGGCTATGGAGGCCGGCGAGCCGGTCAGCGACGAGATCATCGACGCCCTCATCCTCCCGCTCGTCGACAAGGCGGTCCCGGAATCGCAGGCCGCCCTGGACGCCCTCCTTGCGCTGCCCGAGATCGGCGGCCCGGTCGCGTACTCGGGGGGAGTGATCTCCGTCGGCATTCGGCTGGCGGTGGTCGAGCCGCGCATCGTGGCCGCCGGCTTCTTCGCTGGGAGTTTCGTGCCTCGCGCCATGTTCGAGGAGGCCCGCCAGGTCACCATTCCGCTGCATGTCCTGCTGCAGTGGGATGACGAACGGAACGACCGACAGGCGGCCCTGGACCTATTCGACGCCTTCGGCTCCAAGGAGAAAACGCTGCACGCCAACATGGGCGGACACACCGGTGTCCCGCAGTTCGCAGGGGAGGACGCGGCCGGGTTCTTCGCCCGGCATCTGCGCTAGCCGCGGGCCGGGGCCCGCCGCCAGACCGGCAGCAGGCGGTAGGCGGGGCCGGCCAGCACGCCGCTCATCAAGGACAGGCCCCGGCCCTCCTCGATGGCGGTGGCCAGCAGATGCACAACCGCCCCGATCGCGGCTGTACCGGCCGGTCGGGGCGGAGTTCTTCGGGCGGACGGTTGCAGGAGTTGGTTCTCCTGTGGGAGTCGATACCGTTCGCCCCATATCGCAGTGGAGTTCCATCCGACGCTTGATCCGGCAGCATCCCCGGCGTCTACAGCTCGTCCTGCTCGTCGCGCTAGGGATCGTGACCGGCTTCGCTCTCGGACGGCTACTACCCGACGACACCGTGACACCCAAGCGACTCACAGGCACGGTGACCTGGTCGAACGAGGAGTTCAGCCAGATTGCCTTTGACGCTGACGGCGACGAGCCGACCGGGTTTTACTCCGTCGTTGGTAGTCACTGGATCGACGCGAACGGTACCCGGCACAGCGGCGGCTATCCCAGTTGCCTGTCGGGGCAGCAAGACGACCCTGTGCGCTCGGACCGTAGGCGGGTCGAACTGGGGGTCATCTACCAGGAGAGCTATGACCTTGCTCCCGACATCGCCGTAAGCGTTCGCTGCTTCGGCTGAGCGTCAGACCGGACTCTTCACAAATACGCTCAAGTTGTGCCCTGGTTGTGCCCGATGATCTTCGTCGGACGTTCTTGCAGGTCAGCGCTGGTCTCCGTCGGCCGTTCGGTGACTTCACGTACTAATCCCTTACGGGTATGAGGATCATCCGCATCCGAGCGGATCGCCGCTCTGGACTGGCGAACTCAGCCGTCAGCTGACGCTGCTCGCCGCCAGAGGAGCTACTTCTCCTTCCTGGCTCGTCGCTCGCGTTGCTGCCAGGTCGCGCGCAGCATGGCCTTGTACAACTGCCGGGGGGCGGGCGGGTCGGGCAACGGCTGCGCGGCCTGGGCGGCGCAGGCCTGGATGAGGTAGCCGACGAGCCGACGCCAGGTGTCCGGGGCCGCGTCGCCGGTGGCGGTGAGCACGCCGGCGTTGGCCATGAGGAACATCGGCATGTCCTCGGTGACGAAGTCGGCGCGTAGCTTCCCGGCGGCCTTGGCCCGCTCGACGAGGACCTTGAAATCGGCGAACGCCTGGTCGCGGTCGGCCTCGAAGCGCTTGGCCATGGGGAACGTCATGGTCAGCACGGTGGTGAAGCCCCGGTCGCCGGCCTGCATGGCGCAGATCTTCTCGACGTAGCCGCAGAAACCCTGCCAGGGGTCCGGCTCGGCGAGCGCCTGACGGGTGGCTTCGGCGTACGCGGTCATCTTGTCCTCGAAAGCGGCGGCGATCAGCTCGCCGCGCGTCGGGTAGCGCCGGTAGAGCGTGCCGACGCCGACCCCGGCTCGCTTGGCGATGTCCTCGATCGGCACCTCAAGCCCGGACTCGGCGAACACCTCCCGCGCCGCGGTGACGATGCGCTGCCGGTTGCGTTCGGCGTCGACGCGCAGCCCGGCTTCGCGGGACGTCCGAGGCGCGGGTGACGGGGTCATACACATCACCATACGAGGAACTGGAGGATGTCGTCCACTTGCGTGCTACGCTCGCTGCAGTAAGTGGATGACAAGTTCCACTTCTTCCGAGGAGATGAAGCGATGAAGGCTGTAGTGACCAGTGCGCAGGGCGCGAAGCCCGAGGTCACGGAGGTTCCCAAACCCCAGCCGGGTCCCGGTGAGGTCCTCGTCAAGGTGCAGGCGTCGTCGATCAACGGCTTCGATCTGTCGGTCGCTGGCGGCCACGTGGTCGGGATGATGGAGCACCGCTTCCCGGTCGTGCTCGGCAAGGACTTCGCCGGCACGGTCGAGACGGTCGGCGAGGGTGTCACCCACTTCACCGCCGGTGACAAGGTGTTCGGCGTGGTGACCAAGGCCTACCTGGGCGACGGCGGCTTCGGCGAGTACGTCACCGTGCCGGAGGCGATCGGCATCGCCAAGCTGCCCGAGGGTGTCGAGCCCGCGGCCGCGGGTGCGGTCGGCCTGGCCGGCACCGCCGCCGTCGACGCACTGGACGCGGCAGCCCCGCAGGCCGGCGAGACCGTGCTGATCAGTGGTGCCACCGGTGGCGTCGGCTCGATCGCCGTCCAGCTCGCCGCCGCGTCCGGTGCGAAGGTCATCGCCACCGCGAAGCCCGGTGAGGAGGCCGAGTTCGTCCGCAGCCTGGGCGCGCACGAGGTGGTCGACCACACCGGTGACGTACCGGCCCAGGTCCGCGAGGTCAGCCCCGCCGGCGTCGATGTGATCGTGCACCTGGCCGGCGACCCGAGCACGCTGGCCGAGCTGCTCAGCGAGAAGGGCCGCATCGCCAGCACCATGGGTTTCGGCGCCGACCAGCACCCGGCGGCCACGTTCATCATGGCCAGCCCGGTCCCGGCCACCCTCGACCGCCTCGCCGGTGAGCTCGCCGCCGGCCGCATCACCGTGCCGGTCAAGCGCACCTACGCGCTCACCGAGGTTCCCGACGCGTTCGCCGACTTCGCCGGCGGCACCCTCGGCAAGATCTCCATCACCGTCGCCTGACCTCGGAGACCACACACCCCCATGAACGTGTTCCTCTGGATCGTTCAGGCCGTTCTGGCCGCCGCGTTCATCCTGGCCGGCGTCATGAAGTCGACCCAGCCCAAAGAGAAACTCCAGCCCAAGCTGCCTTGGGTCGAAGACTTCTCCCCTGGCACGGTGCGGCTCATCGGCATCGCCGAACTGCTCGGCGGCCTCGGACTGATCGTGCCCGCGGCCCTCGACATCGCCCCGATCCTCACCCCGATCGCCGCGACCGGTCTGGCCATCATCATGGTGCTGGCCGCCATCACCCACATTCGCCGGAAGGAGCCCTCCGGGGTCGCGTTCAACGCGGTCCTGTTCGTGCTCTCGGCTCTCGTCGCCTGGGGGCGGTTCGGCCCCTGGGGTTTCTAAGTAGCAGCGGACGCCACCGTCTTCGCGAGAACGGTGGCGCCGCATGATCAGGGATACCCGTGGAACTCGGCATTCTGTCGCTCAGCGACCTGCAGATCGACCCGGACACCGGCAAGCCGTTCAGCGCGGCGCAGCGCGTGGCCGACACCCTCGACTACGCGGTCCTGGCCGACCGGCTCGGCCTGGACCTGTTCGCCCTCGGCGAGCACCACACCCTCGACTTCGCGGTCTCCTCGCCAGCGGTGGTGCTGGCCGCGATCGCCGCCCGTACCAGGAAGATCCAGCTCACCACCGCGGTCACCGTGCTCAGCGCCCTCGACCCGGTCCGGGTCTACCAGGACTTCGCCCAGCTCGATCTGGTCAGCAACGGCCGTGCCGAGATCATCGCGGGTCGCAGCGCGTTCGTCGAGCCGTTCGCCCTGTTCGGCCACCACGTCAACGACTACGACGCCCTCTACACCGAAAAGCTCGACCTGCTGCTACGACTCCGCGACCAGGAGAAGGTGACCTGGTCCGGCCGGTTCCGGCCGCCGCTGCACGACGCCCAGATCACACCCCGCGCGGTCCAGGACCCGCTGCCGGTCTGGGCCGGCGTCGGCGGCTCGCCCGCCAGCGCTGAACGCGCCGGCCGCCTGGGACTGCCGATGGTGCTGGGCTACATCGGCGGCCCGCTGCACCACGCCAGACGGACCGTGGACATCTACCGCGCCGCCGGGGAGATGGCCGGGCACGCGGAGAAGCTGCGGGTGGGCATCTCCACCCACTTCTTCGCCGGTCCGGACCCTCGCTCCGCCCGTAGCAGCGTCTACTCCTACTACCACGAGTACCTGCGGCCCAAGACGCCTGGCGGCCGCGGCTTCAATGTCAGCCGGGCGCAGTTCGAGGCCGGCACGCAGCGCGGCCACGCTCTGATGATCGGCTCCAGCGCGGAGCTGATCGAGAAGATTCTCGACGCTCATGAGGCGCTCGGCATCGACCGGTTCTTCGCCCAGTTCGACTGGGGCGGACTGCCCCGCCGGATGGTCGAGGACTCGATCCACCGCCTCGCCACCGAGATCGCCCCGGCGGTCCGCGCGAACATCCCCACCCCGCCCCCACAACCCTGAACGGAGACCCTTGCATGTCCGTGCTCGTTCTCGGCGCCACGGGCGCCCTCGGCCGCCTGCTGCTGCCCGAACTTCGCAAGCGCAATCTGGCCGCGGCTGACGTCACCGCCGCCGGCCGCAACCAGCAGGTCCTCGACGCCCTGGCCGCCGCCGGCTATCGCACCGTCCGCGTGGACCTCGACGACGCCGACCAGATCCGCGCCGCCGTCGCCGGACACGACCAGGTGGTGCTCATCTCGGGCAATGACCCCCACCGGCTGCGGCAACACCGCGCCGTCATCGACGCCGCCGCGGCCGCCGGGGTGGAGCACTTCCACTACACCAGCGGCGTCCGCGCCGACGACCCGAGCTTCGCGCTCGGCGCCGACCACAAGGCCACCGAGGACGCCATCAAGCAGTCGGGTCTGCGCTTCACCATCCTGCGCAACGGTTGGTACATCGAAAACTACATCCAAGCCATGCACGGCGCCGCGCAGACCGGCGTCCTCACCGCCGCCGTCGGCGACGGCCGCGTCGCCCCGGCCGGCCGGCGTGACTTCGCCGAAGCCCTCGCCGCCGTGGTCACCACCGACGGTCATGACGACAAGACCTACAGCCTGACCGGCGACACCGACTACTCCTACGCCGATCTCGCCGACGCCATGGCGGAGGTCCTCGGCAAACCGGTGCGGTACCAGCCGGTCAGCGCCGAGCAATACCAGGCCATCCTCACCGGTGCCGGGCTCGACGAAGGGACCGCCGGGTTCCTCGCCGCGCTCGACGGCAACATGGGCGCCGGGATCATGGCGTACGCCGGCGACGACCTCACCCGCCTCATCGGACACCCCACCATGTCCCTCGCCGAAGGCCTGAGCCAATGAACGTCACCGTCTTCGGCGCCACCGGCGCCATCGGGGCACCTCGTCGTCGCCGACCTGCTCGCCGCCGGGCACACCGTCACCGCCCACGTGCGCAACGGAGCTGAGTTGCGCCCCCGTGCGGCCCGGCCCTCGGCTCCAGGTCAGCCGGCCGGTGGGTCGGCGGCGGCCTCGGGAACCCGTTGCGGTACGAAGACAGGGTGAGTGCCGCCAGCCTGACCCCCGTTGCCCTGTCCACCGCCGCCCCTCCGGACTGTCAGGGCAGCACCTCCTGCGAATGGCTGTTCGACATGACCCACTCGGCCTGGTTCGCCGAGGGCAGCTACTGGATCCTGCTCAAGCCGCTGCGGGTGCTGCTGATCGTGGCGCTGGCGATGATCGCCCGTTGGGCGCTGCACCGGACGATCGACCGGCTGGTGCGGACCACCACCGACGGCGCGGTGCCGACGATGCTGCGGCCACTGCGCGAACGGGTGCCCACCGCCGCGGTCGACCCGACCGAGTTCGTGCCGGAGCGGCGTCGGCAGCGGGCCGAGGCGATCGGCTCGGTGCTGCGCAGTCTGACCACCGCGTTCGTCTTCGGCATCGCGCTGCTGATGATCCTGCGGGAGTTCAGCTTCGACCTGGCGCCGCTGCTGGCCAGCGCCGGGATCGCGGGCGTCGCGCTGGGCTTCGGCGCGCAGAGCCTGGTCAAGGACCTGATCGCGGGGCTGTTCATGCTGATCGAGGACCAGTACGGCGTGGGTGACACCGTCGACCTGGGCGAGGCGACCGGTGTGGTGGAGTCGGTCGGGCTGCGGGTCACCACCGTGCGCGACGGTCGCGGCGTCCTCTGGTACATCCGCAACGGCGAGATCATCCGGGTGGGCAACAAGAGCCAGGGCTGGGCCCTGGTGGTGGTGGACCTGCCGATCGGTTTCAGCGGCACGGAGGAGGCGACCGCCGTACTGCGGACCGCAGCCGCGTCGGTGGCGGTGGACCCGGAGCTGTCGCCGGAGATCGTGGAGGCGCCGGAGGTGTTGGGTGTCGAGCAGATGACGGTGGAGGGCGCGGTGATCCGGACGGTGGTGAAGACGACCGCCGACGGGCAGTTCGCCGTGGGCCGGGAGCTGCGTCGCCGGCTGGCGGAGGCGCTGGAGAACTCGGGGATCACCGCGCAGATCGCCGCTTCCCGCATCTATCCCGGTCTACCCAACCGGCCGCTGGCCGACGGCGAGACCGGTCAGGGCGGCGCGACCTGACCGCGGCGGCACTGCCCGTGGATACAGGGGTCGCGAGCCACCCGGCCCCTCAGGTATCGTCCGTTCGTTCAGTCGGGGATGCGACGAACCATCCGTTCGCCCTAGCTAGTTGTCAGACGATCGGGCAGAATCCGGAACACGCGTTCCCGCCGGAGCGTGGTCACATCCTCGCTGATCCGTAGATCTGACGAGTGTTCCCGGCCGGGCTGTCACGAGCGGCCACCCCGGGGGCCGATGGAGGCGACGGTGCCCGACGAGCGACCTTCCGTGGAAGGCCCGGCCACTTTTCGCGAGGTGTTCGACCAACGCGAGTTCCGGGCGGTCTTCACGGCTGGCGCCCTCTCCTGGGTCGGTGACTACGTCGCCAAGGCGGCCGTCACCCTGCTCGTCTACCAGCAGACCAGTTCCGTCGCGCTCTCCGCCGCCGCCTTCGCGGTCAGCTACCTGCCGTGGCTGCTCGGCGGTCCCCTGCTCGCCGCGCTGGCCGAGCGGTACCCGTACCGGCGGGTGATGGTGGCGTGCGACGTGATCCGGATGGCGCTGATGCTGCTCATCGCCATCCCGAACCTGCCGGTCCCGGCGGTGCTGGTGCTCATCTTCGCCGCCACGCTGGCCAACCCGCCGAGCCAGGCGGCGAAGTCGGCGCTGATGCCGCAGATCCTCACCGGCGACCGGCTGGTGGTGGGGCTGTCGCTGAACGGCAGCGTCGGGCAGGCCGCCCAGGTCGTCGGCTACCTGCTCGGCGCGGCCGTCGCCGCGATCGACCCGGCCCTCGCGCTGCTGATCAACGCGCTGACCTTCGCCGTCTCGGCGCTGATCGTCCGCCTCGGCGTCCGCGACCGGGCCCCGCTGATGACCACCGCGCACCGCAGCCACCTGCTCCGGGAGACCGGCCAGGGGTTCCAGATCGTGTTCGGCACGCCGGTGCTGCGGGCCATCGCGGTGCTCGTGTTCAGCGCGATGCTCTTCTCGATCGTCCCCGAGGGGCTGGCGGCGGCCTGGGCCAACCAGGACGCGGGCGGCGACCTGGACGCGGGAGTGGCGCAGGCGGTGATCATGGTGGCCAACCCGGTCGGCTTCATCCTCGGCGGGCTGCTGGTGAGCCGGCTGTTCGGTCCGACCCGCCGGCTGGCCCTGATGCGACCGCTCGCGGTGTTCGCCCCGCTGGTGCTGGTGCCGGCGCTGTTCGATCCGTCGCCGCTGGTGGTGGCGCTGCTCGCCGCCCTCTGCGGGTTCGCGGTCGCCGGCATGCTGCCGATGGCCAACGGGCTGTTCGTCCAGGCGCTGCCCGCCGAGTTCCGGGCCCGCGCCTTCGGCGTGATGGCCACCGGCGTTCAGGTCACCCAGGGTCTGGCGGTGCTGGTCACCGGGTTGCTCGCCGAGCGGTTCGCCATCCCGATGGTGGTGGGCTGGTGGAGTGCGGCCGGGGTTCTGCTGATGATGGTGGCCGCGCTGCGCTGGCCGGATCGGCAGACGGTGGACGGCGCGATCGCGACGGCGTCCGCGGCGAACGCCGGGGCGCCGACCAACCCGGAAGGCCCGGACACTCCGGCGGCCGGCGGCACGGCCCCGGGCACCGGGCCGCAGGCGGCTGAGGGTCGCCGCCGGCACGCGGTCACCTGAGTGGTCCACCGACCCTGACGGGAGCGGGCCGGCGTGACCCGGCGCACGGCGTCCGGGTCGGGCCCGCGCGCGACGCACCTGGCAGGATGGAACGGTGAACCCCGCAGGTGAATCCGACCGTCCCGGCACGCCGACAACCCTCTTCGAGGCGGTCGGCGGCGAACCCACCTTCCGCAAGTTGGTGGACGAGTTCTACGCCGGCGTGGCCACCGATCCCCTGCTGCGGCCCATGTACCCGGAGGAGGACCTGGGCCCGGCCGCGGACCGGTTGACCCTGTTCCTCATGCAGTACTGGGGCGGGCCGAACACGTACTCCGCCCAGCGTGGGCACCCGCGGCTGCGGATGCGGCACGCCCCGTTCCGGATCGGCCTGGCCGAGCGGGACGCCTGGCTGCGGCACATGCGCCACGCCGTCGACCGGCTCGACCTGGAGCCGGAGATCGCCACCGCGCTCTGGGACTACCTGGAGCGGGCCGCGTACTTCATGGTCAACGCCATGGAGGATCCGGCCGCCGGCCCCTGACGGCCCCCGAGCCGTCCGGCGACGCCGGGCGGCTCGCCGGCCCGGCCGGCGGCAGCCTCAGAGCAGCGCGCCCTCGTCGTGCAGCCAGTCCACGAAGCTGGTGGCGACCGCCGCGCCACAGTCCAGCATCTCGACCAGCAGCGCGTCGTGGGTGCCGGCGCCGAGCGGCACCTGGAGCTCGGCGTAGATCGGCAGTTGACCGCGCTCGGTCGGGTCGCCGATGTACGCCTTGCAGAACCGGCGGGTGTGGTTCCACTCGTTGACCACCCGGTAGGCCCGGTCGGCCCAGTCCGGCGGCACCGTGGCGTGCGGGCGGGCCCGCATCACCAGGATCTCGTCCTCCGGCCCCTCGAGGGTGACCAGCACGGCGTGCCGTTCCCACATGGCCAGCAGGTTGCCGTCGCCGTCGGCCAGATACCGCACGTCGAGCAGGTCGAGCGCGTCGCAGACGCGGCGCAGGCTCACCGGCTCGATGGTGGCCGGCATCTCGGTCAGCACGGGCCGCTCGTTGGACGGGCAGTCGTCCCCCGGCTGGCGAGGGTTGGGCGGTCCGACACGGACCGCGCTCTCCACTGTGATCCCGCTTCGGGTTTCCGGATCGCCGCCGTCGGCGGGACCGGGGCGCCATGACCACCACGGCATCGCTCGCGCACCTCACTCCCCAGCGGATCCAGCCGCCTACGGTGCGTTGGATCCGAGGATGGACGGTACCCGGACAGCCGGGTTGAAGCATCCCCCCAACGACCGCACCAGCCCAGAAGAATGAACTGGGGTCATCCGTTCGGACGAGTCACCAGGGGTGTCACGGCAAGATCCGTGGCCTTCTGCAACCAGGCCGCTCCGTATGGTCCTACCAGGCCGACCCAACGGCCGGCCGTCCGCACCTGGACGGCAGCCTCCGCGGAGCCGCCTCCCGCGCCGTCAGCCGCGCCGAGGAAGCCCATCCGGACCAGCCCCTGCACCAGTCGCTGCGGCACCTCCACCGGCGGGCCGGGCGGGCCGTCCGGGGTGACGAGCACGGCCACGTGGTCGAGCAGCGCGTCACGCAGCGCCCGCTGACCCACCGCGCGGCCGGCCACACCGTGCTCGCTGGCGGTGCGCAGGGTGCCCGCCGCCGCGTGCGCGATCCGCCGCAGCTCGGCGGAGGGCAGCGCCTCCACCGGCCGGCTGCGCGCGGGCGGAAGCGGCCACCGCCACTGCGCGTCCCTGCGGGCGGGCAACGCGGCGCCCCCACGTTCCAACTCCGCCAGCAGCTCGGCGGCGGCCACCGTGACGTCCTCGGCGGCGGCGCCGTCGGCCGGACCGCCGTCCACCGTCCGGACCACCAGCACCTGCCACGGCAACCGGGCCCAGAGGGCGACCCGACCGGCGGCGCCGGCCGGCCGCAGCCGGACCGGCGCGACCGGATCCAGCCGGACCAGCCGGGCCAGGAAGGCGCCCGCGTCGGCCACCCCGGTGACGCCGTGCCCCGGCGTGGACGACGTCGCCCCGTCCGGCCCGGCCGTGTCCGGCCGGGTCACGCCACGCCGCCCTGCGGGCCGTAGGTGAGCAGGAAGTCACGCTCCTCGGCGGTGATCCGCCGGGGCACCTGGCGGGTCAGGTCGAACGGCACCAGCACCGAGCGGGCCCGACTGGCCAGCACCTCGCCGTCGTACAGCTCGTAGGCCACCGTGAACCGGGAGGCCCGGATCTCCTCGACCCACAGCTCGATCCGGACGGTGGGAGCGGCCTCCGCGGTGGCCCGGCCCAGCGCGTAGTCGACCGGGCGCAGGTAGTCGACCTCGTGCCGACGGATCACCACCCCGTCGGCGAACGAGCCGACCCCCCAGGCCCGGCCGCCGGCGAACATCAACGCCACCCGCGCCTCCTCGTACAGGGTGAGGAAGCGCGAGTTGTTGACGTGGCCGTACGCGTCCAGGTCGGACCAGCGCAGCGTGCAGTGGTAGACGAACCGGTCAGACACCGTGTCGGCCGGTCAGTCGCGGGTCAGCTTGCGGTAGGTCACCCGGTGCGGCCGGGCAGCCTCCGCGCCGAGGCGTTCGATCTTGTTCTTCTCGTACGCCTCGAAGTTGCCCTCGAACCAGAACCACCTCGCCGGGTCCTGGTCGTCGCCCTCCCAGGCCAGGATGTGCGTGGACACGCGGTCCAGGAACATCCGGTCGTGGGAGATGACCACGGCGCAGCCGGGGAACTCCAGCAGCGCGTTCTCCAGGCTGGACAGGGTCTCCACGTCCAGGTCGTTGGTCGGCTCGTCGAGCAGGATGACGTTGCCGCCGATCTTCAGCGTCAGCGCCAGGTTGAGCCGGTTGCGCTCGCCACCGGAGAGCACCTTGGTCGGCTTCTGCTGGTCGGGCCCCTTGAAGCCGAACGCGGCGATGTACGCCCGCGACGGCATCTCGACCTTGCCGACCATCAGGTAGTCCAGCCCGTCGGAGACGACCTCCCAGACGGTCTTGTCGCCATCGAGGCCCTGCCGGTTCTGGTCGACGTACGACAGCGAGACGGTGGGACCGACCCGGACCTCGCCGCCGGTCGGCTCCTCCAGCCCGACGATGGTCTTGAACAGCGTGGTCTTGCCGACGCCGTTCGGGCCGATGATGCCGACGATGCCGTTGCGCGGCAGCGAGAACGACAGGTTGTCGATGAGCAGCCGGTCGCCGAAGCCCTTGCTGAGGCCGTTCGCCTCGATCACCGTGCTGCCCAGGCGCGGGCCCGGCGGGATCTGGATCTCCTCGAAGTCGAGCTTGCGGGTCTTCTCCGCCTCGTTGGCCATCTCGTCGTACCGGTCCAGGCGGGCCTTGGACTTGGTCTGGCGGGCCTTGGCGTTGGAGCGCACCCACTCGAGTTCCTCGGTGAGGCGCTTCTTCATCTTGGCGTCGCGGCGGCCCTCGACGGCCAGCCGGGCCGCCTTCTTCTCCAGGTAGGTGGAGTAGTTGCCCTCGTAGCCGATGGCCCGGCCGCGGTCGAGCTCCAGGATCCAGCCGGCCACCTTGTCCAGGAAGTAGCGGTCGTGGGTGATCGCCATCACGGTGCCGGCGTACTTGGCCAGGTGCTGCTCGAGCCAGGAGACGCTCTCCGCGTCCAGGTGGTTGGTGGGCTCGTCGAGCAGCAGCAGGTCGGGCGCCTCCAGCAGCAGCTTGCACAGCGCGACCCGGCGGCGCTCACCACCGGAGAGCTGGGTGACGTCGGCGTCCGGCGGCGGGCAGCGCAGCGCGTCCATGGCCAACTCGAGCTTGGAGTCGACGTCCCACGCGTCGAGGTGGTCCAGCTCCTCCTGGAGCTTGCCCATCTCCTCCATCAGCTCGTCGGAGTAGTCGGTGGCCATCTGCTCGGCGATCTTGTTGAACCGCTCCAGCTTGGCCTTGGTCTCGGCGACCGCCTCCTCGACGTTGCCGAGCACGGTCTTGGCGTCGTTGAGCGGGGGCTCCTGGGCGAGCATGCCGACGGTGTAGCCGGGCATCAGGCGGGCCTCGCCGTTGCTCGGCTTGTCCAGCCCTGCCATGATCTTGAGGAGGCTGGATTTACCGGCGCCGTTCGGGCCGACCACACCGATCTTGGCCCCCGGCAGGAAGCTCAGCGTCACGTTGTCGAGCACGACCTTGTCGCCGTGCGCCTTGCGCGCCTTTTCCAGGACGTAGATGTACTGGGCCACGGTGCGGGCTACCTCCGTCGGTTGCTGTCGCATGATCGGCGGCGCGGCGCGGGCTGCGACCTCCGCCCGCCGCCGCCGGCCGGGAGCCGGCCACGCGCACGCCATCGTCAATCCTGACAGGTACGGCCCGCTTCGCCCACATCACCCCGCCCAGGAGTACGTCGTGCCACTCACCGAACCATCCTGTCAACAAGATCACCATCCGGATTCAGCCCGCGCGGAGCGGGTAGGGAACTCCGGCACGGGGCACCAGAGGCCGCAGCTACGCTCAGTACGCTCATCGCGGTGGACCCGTCAGTACCCGGAGGTGGCCGATCGTGACCGTCCGTAGCTCCTTTGTCGTAGTGGCGAACCGCCTGCCGGTCGACGAGGTGAGCACACCTGAGGGACGGCAGTGGCGACGCAGCCCCGGAGGGCTGGTCACCGCCCTGCATCCCGTGCTCGCCGAACACCAGGGCACCTGGGTCGGCTGGGCCGGCGGCACCGGCGCCGCCCCCGAGCCGTTCGACCTCGAGGGCATCCGGCTGCACCCGGTCCCGCTCAGCGCCGAGGAGCTGGAGCGCTACTACGAGGGCCAGTCCAACGCGACGATCTGGCCGCTCTACCACGACGCGGTGGAGACGCCGGCCTACAAGCGGCGCTGGCGTGAGGCGTACCGCCTGGTCAACGCGCGGTTCGCGGAGGCCGCGGCGGACGTCGCGGCCGAGGGCGCGACGGTGTGGGTGCAGGACTACCAGCTCCAGCTGGTGCCGGCGATGCTCCGGGAGCTGCGGCCGGACCTGCGGATCGGTTTCTTCCTGCACATCCCGTTCCCGCCGATCGAGCTGTTCATGCAGATGCCGTTCCGCACCGAGATCCTGCGCGGGCTGCTCGGCGCCGACCTGGTGGGCTTCCAGCAGCGGCTGGCTGCGCAGAACTTCGTCCGGCTGGCCCGGCACCTGCTCGGGCTCCGGTACGAGGGGCAGATGATCCAGGTCGACGGTCGGCAGGTGAAGGCGGGCGCCTTCCCCATCTCGATCGACACCCGGGAGATGGAGCGGATGGCCGCCGACCCGGCGGTGCAGGCCCGCGCGAAGCAGATCCGCGCCGAGCTGGGTGACCCGAAGACGATTGTCCTGGGTGTGGACCGGCTGGACTACACCAAGGGCATCGAGTTGCGACTCAAGGCCTTCCGGGAACTGTTGGCTGACGGAAAGTTGACAGTTCCGGACGCGGTTATGGTGCAGGTGGCCACACCAAGCCGAGAACGCGTGGAGCACTACCAGGCACTTCGGGTAAAGGTCGAGCGCGAGGTTGGCCGGATTAATGGTGAATTCGGCAGGGTCGGCGTGCCGGCGGTGCATTACCTGCATCAGTCGTACAGTCGCAGTGAACTGGCCGCGATGTACGTCGCCGCCGACGTGATGATGGTGACCCCGCTGCGAGACGGAATGAATCTGGTAGCCAAGGAGTATGTCGCATCGCGCGCCGACCAGGGCGGCGCGCTCGTGCTCAGTGAATTCGCCGGCGCCGCCACCGAGCTGCGCCAGGCCTTTTTGTGTAATCCGCACGACCCGGACGCGGTCAAGGACGCCCTGCTCCGGGCCGTGCACGTGGAGAAAACCGAGGCACGCCGCCGAATGCGGACAATGCAACGTCACCTGCGCACCCACGACGTGGGGCACTGGGCCAAGTCTTTCCTCTCCGAGCTTGGAGACTCCGAGGCGGAGGCCGCGTGAACACGTCCGTCAACGACGGAGTGGCGATCGCCACCGGGGTGATGGACCCCGAGCTGCGCTCCGCCATCGGCCGGGTCGCCCGGGTCCCCCAGCTCCTGATCGCCTGCGACTACGACGGCACACTGGCGCCGATCGTGGAGGACCCGAGCACCGCGGTACCGCTGCCCGAGTCGGTCGCCGCGATCCGCGCGCTCGCCGCACTGCCGCAGACCACCGTCGCGGTGATCTCCGGCCGGGCGCTGCGCGACCTGGCCGCGCTCTCCCGGCTGCCCAGCGAGGTGCACCTCGTCGGCAGCCACGGCTCCGAGTTCGACATCGGCTTCGTCGAGCGGCTCTCCCCCGAGCTGGTGGCCGTGCGCAACCGGGTACGTGACGCGCTGCGCGAGATCGCCGCGGAACACCCGGGCATCCGGCTGGAACGCAAGCCGGCCAGCGTCGCGGTGCACACCCGGGGAGTCGACCCGCAGATCGCCGCCGCCGCCATCGAGGCGGTCCGCAACGGCCCGGCCAAATTCGACGGCGTCACGGTCACCCAGGGCAAGGAGGTCATCGAGCTCTCCGTGGTGGCCACCCACAAGGGCACCGCGATCGACCAGTTGCGGACCCAGCTCGCGGCCAGCGCGGTGCTCTTCATCGGCGACGACGTGACCGACGAGAACGCGTTCGGCAACCTGCACGGTCCGGACCTCGGCATCAAGATCGGTCCGGGGGACACGCAGGCCGGCTACCGGGTGGCCGAGCCGCTGGAGGCGGCCCGCGCTCTGGCGCTGCTGCTGGAGACCCGCCGGCACTGGCTGTTCGGCGAGCGGGCGGTGCCGATCGAGCGGCACTCCATGCTGTCCAACGGCCGCACCGTCGCGCTGCTCACCCCCGAGGCCAAGGTCAGCTGGCTCTGCCACCCCAAGCCGGACTCGGCGGCGATCTTCGCCGACCTGGTCGGCGGCAGCCCGGCCGGCCACTTCAGCGTCGCCCCGGAACGCGGCGGCATCCCGTTGGGCCAGCGCTACCGCTCGGGCACGATGACCGTGGAGACCCGGTGGTCCGGGCTCACCGTCACCGACTGGCTGGACAAGCCGGCTCGGGAGACCACCCCGGACGGCCCGGTGGTCGTCACCGGCGACTCGACCCTGGTCCGGGTGCTCAGCGGCAGCGGCCGGGTACGGGTGGAGTTCGCCCCGCGCCCCGAGTTCGGGCAGGTCGCCGTGCAGTTGCAGCCGCTCGGCGACGGCCTGCTGGTGCTCGGCTCCAACGAGCCGATCGCGCTCTACTCCCCGGGCGTCGAGTGGCAGGTCAGCAACGACGGCGGGTACGAGAGTGCCAAGGCGGTCGTCGACCTCTCCGCCGCCGGCGGGCAGATCGTGCTGGAGCTGCGCTTCGGCACCCACAGCCTGGAACACCACCGGGTGCCGGTCCACGACCGGCAGGCCGCGGCCGAGCAGCCGTGGAAGGACTGGGTCGCCTCCCTGCGGCTGCCGTCCACCGCCCGCGACCTGGTCGCCCGCAGCGCGCTCACCCTGCGCGGGCTGTGCCATGAGGCGACCGGCTCGATCCTCGCCGCGGCGACCACCTCGCTCCCCGAGGAGCTGGGCGGCGTCCGCAACTGGGACTACCGCTACTGCTGGCTGCGCGACGCGGCGCTGACCGCCCGCGCGCTGGTCGACCTGGGCTCCCTCGAGGAGGCCGAGGGGCTGCTGCGCTGGGTGGACGGCTGCATCGAGCGCACCGGCGGCCACCCGGAGCGGCTGCACCCGCTCTACACGATCGACGGCTACGAGCTGGGCGCCGAGGCGGTCATCGACACGCTGCCCGGCTACGCCGGGTCCCGGCCCGTCCGGGTCGGCAACCTGGCCAACCACCAGCTCCAGCTGGACGTCTTCGGCCCGATCGCCGACCTGATCGCGGCCGTCGCCGACGCCCGCGGCTCGGTCCGCGAGGACGAGTGGCGGGTGCTGGACAACATGGTCGAGGCGGTCCGCCGCCGCTGGCACGAGCCCGACCACGGCATCTGGGAGGCCCGGCTGCCACCCCGGCACCACATCTTCTCCAAGGTGATGTGCTGGATGACCGTCGACCGGGCACTGCACGTGATGCGTCAGCACGGCGGCGAGGACCGGCCCGAGTGGGTGGAGCTGCGCGACCGGATCGGCGCCAACGTGCTGGAGCACGGCTGGCACGAGGAGGTCGAGGCGTACAGCGTCGCGTACGGCGACGAGGACATGGACGCGTCCTCGCTGTGGATCGGGCTGTCCGGCCTGCTTCCGGGCGACGACCCGCGCTTCCTGTCCACCGTTCTCCGTATCGAGGCGGACCTGCGCAGCGGCCCGGTCGTCTACCGCTACCACTGGGACGACGGTCTGCCCGGTCGCGAGGGCGGCTTCCACATCTGCACGGCGTGGCTGATCGAGGCGTACCTGCGCACCGGCCGCCGCACCGACGCCGAGGAGCTGTTCGCGCAGATGGTGCTCACCGCCGGTCCGACCGGGCTGCTCCCCGAGCAGTACGACCCGCTCGCCGAGCGCGGGCTGGGCAACCACCCGCAGGCGTACAGCCACCTGGGTCTGATCCGGTGCGCCCTGCTGCTGGACAACATGCTCAAGCAGTAGCCGACGGGCAGTTCGACGACGGGCCGGGGCGGCGCTGCTCCGGCCCGTCGCCTGTCCGTGAGCAGCAGTCGCGTGTCCGTGGGCGGCCCGGCCGGGAGTCGGTGCTGCCCGGCTCCCGTGCCGCGCCACCGGCCCCAGCCCCCGCCGCCACCGTCAGCGGTCGAGCGCGTGCACGACGTCGCCCACCACGACGACCGCGGGCGGGCGCAGGTCGGCCGCGAGCACGTCGGCCGCCACCGCGCCGAGGGTGGACCGCAGCACCCGCTGCGCACCGGTCGTGGCCTCCTGGACGACGGCGGCCGGCGTCCGCGCCGACCGGCCGTGCGCGATGAGGGTGGCCGTGATGGCGGCGAGGTTCTTCAGCCCCATCAGGATCACCAGGGTGCCGCGGAGCCCGGCGAGCGCTTCCCAGCGCACGAGCGAGGCCGGGGAGTCGGGCGCGACGTGCCCGGAGACCACGGTGAACTCGTGCGCCACCCCCCGGTGGGTGACCGGGATACCGGCGGCGGCGGGGGCGGCGATCGAGCTGGTCACACCGGGGACCACGGTCACCGGTACGCCGGCCTCCGCGCAGGCCAACAGCTCCTCGCCGCCCCGGCCGAAGACGTACGGGTCGCCGCCCTTCAGCCGGACCACCAGGGCGCCCGCCCGTGCCCGCTCGACCAGGATGCGGTTGATCTCCTCCTGCGCCCGGGACGTTCCATACGGGATCTTCGAGGCGTCCACCAGCTCGACGTCGGGGCGCAGCTCGTCCAGGAGCAGCCCGGGCACCAGCCGGTCGGCGACCACCACGTTGGCCTCGGTGAGCAGCCGCCAGCCCTTCACGGTGATCAGCTCCGGGTCGCCCGGCCCGGCCCCGACCAGCGCCACCCGTCCGCCGGCGACGTCGGGAAGGGTGCCCTCCCCCACCGCGGGCGCCCTCGTCGCGCCGAGGAGGTCGCGGATGGCGTCGCGGACGGTCATCGCGCGGCGTGGGTCGCCGCCGCCGAGCACTGCCACGGTGACCGGGCCGTGCCGGGTCACCGCCGGGGTCCAGGCGGTGGCCGCCAGCCGGTCGTCGGCCCGGACGCAGAAGATCCGCCGCTCGGCGGCGACGGCGCTCACCGAGGCCGCCGCGATCGGGTCGTCGATCGCCACCTGGACGAGCCACGCCCCGTCCAGGTCCTCGGGCGCGAACCGGCGCGGCGCCCAGCGCAGCCGGCCGGCGTCCGCCCGGGCGCGCAGCGCCGGAGTCAGCTCCGGCGCCACCAGCAGGACGTCCGCGCCGGCGTCCAGCAGCGCCGGCACCCGCCGGGTGGCGACGGCGCCACCGCCCACCACGACCACCCGCCGCCCGTCCAGCCGCAGGCCGAGGGGGTACGGGTTGGCACTCACGCCGCCTCGCTACCGCGCCGGACGGCTCGCTCGCTGCGCTCGCTCACTTCTCGGCCACGCCAGCCGAGTCGAAGGTGGCCACCTCGTGCAGCACCCGGACGGCGCCGGTGACCACCGGCAGCGCCAGCAGCGCGCCGGTGCCCTCGCCGAGGCGCAGCCCCAGGTCGATCAGCGGATCGAGGCCCAGGTGGCGCAGCGCCACCGTCGCACCCGGCTCGGCTGAGCGGTGGCCGGCGACCATGGCGCCCACCGCGGCCGGCGCGAACGCGGCGGCGGCGAGGGCGGCGGACACGGCGATCACGCCGTCCAGCAGCACCGGCGTGCGGCGGGCCGCGGCGCCCAGGATCAGCCCGGCCAGCGCGGCGTGCTCCAGGCCACCGACGGCGGCCAGCACGCCCAGCGGGTCGGCGGGGTCGGGCGTGTGCCGGGCCAGCGCGGCCCGCACCACCGCCACCTTGCGGGCGTACGTCGGGTCGTCGACCCCGGTGCCCCGACCGGTGGAGTCGAGCGGGTCGGCGCCGGTGAAGGCGGCGATGAGCACGGCGGCCGGTGTGGTGTTGCCGATGCCCATGTCCCCGGTCAGCAGGATGCCGGCCCCGGCGTCGATGAGCTCGTCGGCGATCCGGATCCCGGTCTGCACCGCCGTCCGCGCCTCGTCCCGGGTGAGCGCGGCGGTCACCGCGAGGTCCCGGGTGCCGGGGCGCACGGACGCGGAGACCAGCCGTGGCGAGTGCGGGTCGAGGACGGCCGGGCCGGGCGTCTCGGCGGCGGGCAGCGGCGTTGCCACGCCGACGTCGACCACGGTGACCGAGGCGCCGGCCTGCCGGGCGAACGCGTTGACCACCGCCCCGCCGGCCAGGAAGTTGGCGATCATCTGCCCGGTGACCTCCTGCGGCCACGGGGTCACCCCCTGGGCGTGCACGCCGTGGTCGCCAGCGAAGATCGCCACCGCGGCGGGCTCGGGGAGCGGCGGCGGGCAGGCCCCGGCCAGGCCGGCGAGGCGTACCGACAGCTCCTCCAGCGCGCCCAGCGAGCCCGCCGGCTTGGTCAGCCGGCCGTGCAGCTCGCGGGCGGCGGTCATGGCCGACTCGTCCAATGGACGAATCGCCGCGATCGTGGTCTCCAGCATCATGCCTCCATGATCTCGCGCAGCACCTCGATGAACGCGTCGGTGGTGGATCGGTCGCGCACGGCCACCCGCAGCCAGTCTGGGCCGAGGCCGGGAAACGTGTCGCCCCGGCGCACCGCCCAGCCCCGGCCGCGCAGGGCCGTCCGGACCTGGGTCGCGCCGGGCAGGTGCAGCAGCACGAACGCGCTGGCCGGGCGGCCGGTGACGCGTACACCGGGTAGGTCCGTCAGGCGGGCGACCAGGTGGTCGCGGTCGGCGGCGAGTTCGGCGGCGATCGCGCGTTCGGCCTGGACCGCGACGGGGCTGGCGCAGGCCGACGCGGCGGCCAGCGCGGGCGTGGAGACGGCCCAGAGCGGCTGGACGGCGGCCAGCCGGGACAGCAGGTCCGGCGCCCCGAGCAGGTAACCGATCCGCAGGCCGGCCAGGCCCCAGGTCTTGGTGAGGCTGCGCAGCACGAGCAGGCCGGGCAGGTCGCGCCGCTCGGCCAACGACTCCGGCTCGCCGGGGCTCCCGGGTGCGGCGGTGGTGTCGGCGAACGCCTCGTCGACCACCAGCACCCGGCCCGGCCGGGCCAGCGCGGCCAGGGTGCCCGCCGGGTGCAGCACCGAGGTGGGGTTCGTCGGGTTGCCGATCATCACCAGGTCGGCGTCGGCGGGCACCCGGTCCGGGTCGAGCCGGAAGTCCTCGCCCGGGTCCAGCAGCACCCGCTCCACCGGGTGCCCGGCGGCCCGTAGCGCCGCCTCCGGCTCGGTGAACTGGGGGTGCACCACCACCGGCCGGCGGGCGCCGCGCAGCGCCTGGGCGATCAGCACGAACCCCTCGGCGGCGCCGGCGGTGAGCAGTACCTCGTCCGGGTGACGCCGGTGGCGGGCGGCGACCGCGGCCCGGGCCGGCGCCGGGTCCGGATAGCGGGCCAGGTCGGCGAGGGTGGCGGTGATCGGGCCGGCCAGCCAGTCCGGCAGGGGCGCCTGGCGCACGTTGACGGCGAGGTCGACGAGGCCGGCGCCCACCTCCGTGTCACCGTGATGCCCCAGGTCCGGCTCGGGAACAGCCGGCGGTACGGGCCCGGGGACCGGTGCGACTGCGCTCGGCCGTTCACACATGTCCGCGATCCTGCCGGGAAGGTGGCCGGTGGGACAGCGGATCTCACCGTAAGCCGCGTCACCTCCCGCCGGTTTATGAGTTCTTCTCATGTACGAATCGGAAATGTCATAACTTGGCCACGTGAGCAACCGACCCCTTGCTGCCGCTGGTCGACTCGTCCCTCTCCTCCGCGCCGGACTGATCGCCGGCATCGTGATCGCCGCCGCCGCGTACCCGCTGGTCGCCCTCACCGGGCTCGGCGCGAAGGCCACCGCGCACGCCGTGGAGGCGAAGACCAAGCTGCTGGCCACCGCCCTGCCCGCCGAGACCTCGTACCTCTACGCCCCGGACGGCAAGACCGTGCTGACCATGTTCTACGAGGAGTACCGGCAGTACACCAAGCTGTCCGACATGTCGCCGAACATCCAGCAGGCGATCGTCGCCGCCGAGGACTCGCGCTTCTACCAGCACCACGGCGTCGACCCGAAGGGCGTGGCACGGGCCTTCGTGGCCAACACCCGCTCCAGCGGCGTCTCCCAGGGCGCGTCCACGCTGACCATGCAGTACGTCCGGATGGCCCTGCGGGACAGCGCGACCACCCCCAAGGAGGTCCAGGAGGCCACCCAGCAGACCAGCCTGCGCAAGGTCAAGGAGATGCGCATGGCGCTGGATCTGGAGAAGGAGCTGAGCAAGGAGCAGATCCTGGAGCGCTACCTGAACTCGGCGTACTTCGGGCACCGCGCCTACGGCATCTACGCGGCCAGCGAGATCTTCTTCTCCAAGACACCGAAGGACCTCACCCCGGTCGAGGCGGCCACCCTCGCCGGGCTGGTCAAGTCGCCGTCCGAGTACGACCCGGCCGACTCCGACCAGAAGGAGGCCACCGGGCGGCGCAACTACGTCCTGGACCGGATGAGCCAGCTCGGCTACCTCTCCCCCGACTCGGCGGCCGCCGCCAAGACCGAACCCATCCGGCTGAAGCTGACCAACCCGCCGAACGACTGCGCCGCGGTGGGAGAGAAGTACAACAGCTGGGGCTTCGCCTGCGACTACCTGAAGAACTGGTGGAGCGCGCAGCCCGCGTTCGGGGCGAACCGGCTGGAACGGATGGACAAGCTTCGTCGGGGCGGCTACCGGATCGTGCTCAGCATCGACCCGAAGATCCAGGAGGCGGCGGAGAAGAACGTCGGCGCCAAGGAGGGCACCGGCAGCCCCTTCGCCAACGGGATCGTGGTCTCCGAACCGGGCACCGGTCGGGTGAAGGCGATGGCGGTGAACCGGACGTACTCGCTGGACCTCAGCGAGAACCCGCAGAGCTCCAACCCCGAGGCGGGGCCCAAGGTGAAGGCCAACTACCCGAACACGGTGGCGCCGCTGCTCGGCGGCGGTGACCTGCCGGGCTACCAGGCCGGATCGACGTTCAAGATGTTCCCGATGCTGGCCGCGCTGGACTCCGGGATGAAACTCTCCACGTCGTTCAACGCCCCGTACCGCTACAAGTCATCCGTCTACGACGGCTGGGCGCCCTCCAACGCCAGCGGCGCGATGACCGGGCAGCAGACGATGTGGTCCGGCTTCGGCAAGTCGGTCAACACGTACTTCGTGTGGCTGGAGGAACAGGTCGGGGCGGACCGGGCGGTGCGGCTGGCCGAACAGCTCGGGCTGCGCTGGCGTACCGACGTCGACCGGGAACAGGCATCCCCGACCAAGGCGAAGAAGTGGGGCGCGTTCACCCTGGGCGTCTCCGACGCGACCCCGCTGGAGATGGCGAACGCGTACGCCGCCATCGCCGCCGACGGCCGGTACTGCGAGGCGATCCCCGTGCAGGCGATCATGACCCGGGACGGCAAACCGGCCACGTACACCACCGCCAGCGGCATCGACCGGGAGGTGGCCAAGCCACGCTGCCGGCAGGTGGTCAGCGCCGACGCCGCCCGTGCGGCCACCGACGCCGCCCGCTGCCCGACCGGGGACACGCCGGCGCGCGGAGGCTGCGGCGGCTGGTCCACCGCCGACAGCGTCCGGGGTACGGTCGGCCGCCCGGTGGCCGGCAAGACGGGCACCACCGACAGCACCCGGTCCGCCTGGTTCGTCGGCTACACCCCGGAACTGGCGGCCGCCAGCTTCATCTCCGACCCGGACAACCCGTTCAACGCGGTCGGCGACGGGCAGTCCCAGATCCCGATCGCGGCGGTCGCCGAGACCCTGCGCGACGGCCTGAAGGGCACACCCACCCGCCAGTTCACCCCGCCGTCGGACGCCATCGTCGGGTGACCGGCGAGGGTCAGCGCAGGTCGGCGGCCACGAACGACCAGAGCTCGAGGTCCACCCGGCCGCCACGGACGAAACCCGCGTTGCGCAGCAGGCCCTCGTAGCTGAAGCCGGCCTTCTCGGCGACACGGCGGGAGGCCAGGTTGCCGGGGGCCACCCGCAGCTCGACCCGCTGGAAGCCGTGCTCCAGGATCAGCGCGATGGCCACCGCGTCCACCGCCTCGGCGGCCAGGCCGAAACCCCGCGCGTGCGGCGCCATCGCGTAGGAGACCTCGGTGCTCCGGGCGCCCCAGTCGGTACGCCGGGTCCACAGCGAGCCCACCACCTGGTCGTCCTCCCGGCGGAGGACCGCGTAGTGGTCCCCCTCGCCGCTGTCGCGCCGCTGCCGGGCCAGGTCGGTGCACCAGGCCAGCCCGTCGATCGGGCCGGAATCGTCGGCCAGGGGCAGCCAGCGCCGGGTCAGCTTGTCGGCGAAGACGTCCCCGACCGCCGCCGCGTCCGCCGCGGTCAGCCGCCGCACCTCCGTACGCGGGGTGGAGACGGTCAGCGCCGGAAAACGGCGCACCGCCACCTGACCGATCACGCCGGCACCCCACCCGGGCCCGCGGGCACCGGACCGGACTCGGCGGGCGCCGCCGCGGCGACCAGCCGGGCGGCCGTCGCCGGGTGGCCGGCCCAGTGCAGCGTGAGCTGCGAGGCGTGCACGTTGCGCCAGACGAAACCCTCCGGCGTGCCGCCGTCCCAGCTCCACGCCGGGCGCGGACCGGAGCGCGGGGTGAGCACCGCCCGGTGCTCCTTGTGCCCGACCAGCACCGTGCCGCTCGCGGCGACCACACTGTCGGTCTGGGCGGTCGCCTCGCGGTAGCCCACCACCAGGCCGTCCCGGCTCACGCCGACCGCGTCCAGCACACCGCACATCGGCAGCCCGTCCAGCTCCCGGGCCAGCCAGAGCAGACCCGCGCCCTCGGCCACCACCGGACGCCCCGTGCGCGCCAGCTCGGCCACGGCGATGCAGAGCCGCCGGTTGGCCGACAGCTGCTCGGCGTACGCCTCGGGCAGCGCGCCCCCGACCACCAGCGCGCGGGTGCCAGCCGGCAACGCCTCGTCGCGGAGCGGATCGACCACGACCACCTCGGCGCCGGCGGCCCGCAGCAGCTCGGCCGTCTCCGGGTGGCTGTAGCTGCCGCCCGGCCCGCCGGCGAGCGCCACCAGCGGACGGGTCGCCGGAGCCGACACCCCGCCGAGCGCCTCCTCCGGAGACCACCCCGAGGCCGGCAGCGGCGGAGCCGAACGCGCCAGCCCCAACAGCCGCTCCAGGTCGACCGTGGCGGCGACCGCCTCGCCCAGCCGCCGGACCGCGCGCACGGCATCGGCGGACCCGCCGACGACCGGCACCACCCCGTGCCGGCGCGACGGCAGCACCGCCGGCAGGTCCTGCCGGCGCAGCGCGCCGTAGACCGGCACGCCCACGTCGTCCAGCGCCTCGCGCAGCATCCCCTCGTGCCGCGAGGACGCCACCCGGTTGAGGATCACCCCGCCGAGCCAGAGCTGCTCGTCGTACGAGCGGAAGCCGTGCACCAGGGCGGCCACCGACTGACCCATCGCGGCCACGTCGACCACCAGCACCACCGGGCTGCGCAGCGCGGCGGCCGCGGCGGCCGTGGACTCCTGCTCCGGGCGACCGCCGACCGAGTCGTACAGCCCCATGCTCCCCTGCACCACGGCGAGCCCGGCGCCCGCGGCGCCGTGCGCGACCAGCGGGGCGAGCCGGTCGACGCCGACCAGCCGGGGATCGATCACCCGGCCAGGCCGGCCCGAGGCGAGACCGAGGTAGGCGGCGTCGACGTGGTCCGGGCCCAGCTTGAACCCGGCGACGTCGACACCCCGCTCGGCCAGGGCAGCGAGCAGCCCGATGGCCAGCGCGTTCTTGCCGTGCCCGGAGGACGGCGCGCTGAGCACCAGGCGCGGCACGTCGGTCATCATCGACTCCTCGCGGGCGGCGGCGGGTACGCGACGGCGGACCGAGGGCCCGTCCGTCCGCGTGACGATACCCGCCCGGCCCGACGCACGAGCACCGCCAACCGGGGCCGGCCGACGGGTCGCGGCACGGTCCCTGCCCGGTCGAGGTCAGTGGCGCCGGTCATACGAGTAGCCTCGGTGCCGTGTACCGGTTCCTGCTGAGCCCACGCTGGCTGGGCGCACTCGCCCTGACCCTGATCGCCGCCGCGGTCATGGTCCTGCTCGGCAACTGGCAGCTGGACCGCTACTGCGGGCGCACCGAGATCAACGAGCGGATCGACGCGGGCGAGCGGATGGCCCCGGCCGCGCTGGCCGACGCGCTGCGCGCCCCCACCGGTGGCGCGGGAACGGCCGGTCCGGCCCCCGCGAAGGACAAGGTGTGGACGCGGATCACCGCCACCGGCCGGTACGACCCCACGAACACCGTCCTGGTCCGTGGCCGGACGGTCGACAGCCGGGTCGGCTTCGAGGTGCTCACCCCGCTGGTGCTCGCCGACGGCACGGCGCTGCTGGTGGATCGGGGTTGGGTCCCGCCCGCCCCGGGCGGGGCGACCGCCCAGCCAACGGTGCCCGCCGCCCCGACCGGCGACGTGACGGTGGTCGGCCGGGTGCACGAGACCGAGAGCGGCGCCGGCGCGGTGGACCGCCGCGACGGACGGCTGGAGACCCGGCGGATCGCCGTGCCGCGACTGGCCCGCGAACTGCCCTACCCGGTGTACGGCGGCTACCTGCTGCTGGACGAGCAGACCCCCGCCGCCGACCCGGTGTTCAAGGCGGTGCCGGTCGGTCACACCAACAACTGGCAGAACTTCGGCTACGTCGTGCAGTGGTGGCTGTTCGCCGTGATGGCCCTGTTCGGCTACGGCTGGGTGGCCCGCCGGGAGGCGCGCCGCGCCGCCGGCATCGGCACCACCCCGGCCCCGTTGGACCGGGCCGCCGAGCCCACGCCCAGCACCTCCGCCTGACCCGACGAGCGCCGCTGTCCCAACCGGACACTGCGGGGCACCCGGGACGGCACGGCGGCGGGTAGTCTCCGCCGATGGTCATCTCGCGTTGGGCGTCCCGGTGAGCACCGATCCCACGGCTCCGCTGCCCGAATCGGAGCCGGAGACCCAGGCGCACCCGCCGATCGACCCGTGGGCCGCCGCGCCGGTCACCCCGCCCACCACGCCGTTCCCGGCGACGCCGTTCCCCGGCTCGCCGGTCCCGTCGGCGGGACAGTTCGCGCAGTTCTCCGGTCCGCCGGCGCAGGTCTCCCCGCCGCCGACCGCGCCGTTCACCGGTTCCCCGGCGCAGTTCTCCGGGCCGCCCGCCTCCTTCTCCGGCCCGTCGGGGCCGTTCGCCGGACCGCCGGTGCCGTTCTCCGCGCCGCCCGCGCAGTTCTCCGCGCCGCCGGCGCCGTTCTCCGGGCCGCCCGCGCAGGCCGCCGGGGCGTGGCCGGCGGTGGGGCCGTACCCGCCGATGCCCGCGCACCCGGTGCCGGCCGGCTTGGCCACGGCCGGGCCTGAGGTGGTCGCGGTGCAGATCGCCGAGATCACGGTGAGCCCGCCGGTCATCCGCACGCCGGCGGGGGTGCTGCCGCTGGCCGGCGCCTCCTGGCACGTGACCGACCACTGGCAGCGCGAGGAGAAGGTCGCCACCTGGGCGCTGGTCTGCGCGATCCTCGGCTTCTTCTGCCTGACCTTCTTCAGCCTGTTCTTCCTGCTGATCAAGGAGACCCGGCACTACGGCACCGTCCAGGTGACGGTCACCAGTGGCGCCCAGCAGTACGTGGCCCGGATCCCGGTCAGCGACCAGGGCCAGGTGCAGCACATCAACAACCAGGTCAACTACGCCCGGTCGCTGTCCGGCAGGTGACCCGGGCCGGTCAGCCGGTGGGGCGGCCCGCGTGGATGGCACGGACCGCGTCGATGGTGTCCGCCTCGCCGGCCGACTTGTCGTCGCGGTACCGCACCACGCGGGCGAACCGCAACGCCATCCCGCCCGGGTAGCGCGGACTCGTCTGCACCCCGTCGAAGGCGATCTCCACCACCTGCTCGGGGCGGACCCGGACCACCCAGTCGCCACGCTCCACCGCGAGGTCGAGGAACCGCTCCGTCTGCCAGCGCAGCAGCTCGTCGGTGAGCCCCTTGAACGTCTTGCCGAGCATCACGAAGCCACCCGTGCCCGGGTCGCGCGCGCCCAGGTGCAGGTTGGACAGCCAGCCCCGCCGGCGGCCGCTGCCCCACTCGACGGCGAGCACCACCAGGTCGAGGGTGTGCCGGGGTTTGACCTTGACCCAGGCCGCCCCGCGCCGGCCCGCGTCGTACGGCGCGTCCGGCGCCTTGACCACGACGCCTTCCTGACCGGCGTCGAGCGCGGCGGCGAACGCCGCTCCGGCCTGCTCCGGGTCGTCGACCTCCAACCGCCCGACCAGCAGGGACGCGTCCACCGCGCCCGCGAGCGCGGCCCACCGCTCCCGGCCCGGCAGGTCGATCAGATCCTGGCCGTCGAGGTGCAGCAGGTCGAAGAAGTACGGAGTCAGCACGGTCTGGCCGGTCGTGGCGGCTGCCGCGAGCACCGCCGGGGCGACCGGCGTGCGTCCGGTGGTGCTGGGCGTGGTCCGCCGGGCCGCCCGGCTGGAGGTCTGCTGGAACGGCAGCGGCCGGCCGGTCTCGTCCAGGCCTATCGCCTCGCCGTCGAGAACCAGCTCCCGGCCGGGCAGGGCGCGAACGGCGGCGACCACCTCGGGCACCCGGGTGGTGATCTCGTCGAGGCTGCGGGTGAACACGGCGATGTCGTCGCCGGAGCGGTGCACCTGGATGCGGATGCCGTCGAGCTTCACGTCGACCACCGCCGGTGTGCCGGTCGCGGCCAGCGCCTCGTCGACCGAGGGGGCGCTCTGCGCGAGCATCGGCGCCAGCGGCCGACCGACCCGCAGGCCGAACCCGGCCAGCTCGGCGGCGCCTCCGGCCAGCGCGGCGACCGCCACCGCGCGCAGGTCACCGGCGAGCAGCAGAGCCCGACGGACCACCGCCACCGGCACGTCGGCGGCCCGGGCCACCGCGTCGGCGAGCAGCCCGGCCTGGGCGCCCTGCCGCAGCTCGCCGCTGAACAGGTTGGTGAGCAGCCGCTGCTCGTCGGCGGTCGCCGCCGCGTAGAGGGCGCCGAGCAGCGCCCGGCGCCGCGCCTGCGAGCCCGCGCCCCGCACGGCGGCGATCTGCTCGATGGCCGCGTCGACGGCGGCGACGGTCAACGTCGGCTCGGCGGCCGGTGGTGGCAGGTCCCGCAGGCTCGCATAACCCACCCCGGTCTGCCGCTGACGCAGCTCACCGGCGAGATAGCCGGCGCCGGGCTCGACCTCGGCCGGGTCGAGCCGGCGCAGGGCGTCGGCGAGCAGCTCCACCTTGGCCCGCCGGCCGCTGGTGGCGCTGACGGCGGCGGACGTGGCTGCCAGGTCGAGGAACCGCACGACCTCATCCTGCCAGTCACCCCCGACACCGCCCGGGCATTGCCGTGCCCGGGCGGTGTCGGCAGGGTGCCGCCGACCACGCTGCCGGCGGATCAGGCGGAGACGGGTTCCTCGATGCGCAGCCCCCGGGCGCGGACCTCCCCGGCGACCCGGGAGAGCACCGAGTCGAGGGCGACCAGGGCTGCGGACAGCTCACCGAGCTGATCGGTGAGCGTGTCCTCGGACCACGCGGAGATGTCGATGTCCCCCAGCGCGCTGACGGCGGCCCCCAACCGGGCCATCACCTCGTTCGTACTCATGTACGAAAGGCTATAACAGCCCCGCGTGCGACACACCGCAAACTCCCAGATCAGACGGGAAGTTACGGTTCCGACACCTAGGGGTGTTTCACGCCCGCCGCGGCCACCTTGCCCAGCAGCAGAGCCTCGGCGAGGCAGACCCGGGCGAACTCCCCGAGGTGCAGGCTCTCATTCGGGCCGTGCGCGCGGGCGTGTGGGTCCTCCACACCGGTCACCAGGATCGCCGCCTCCGGGAACATCTCCTGGAACGTGGCGATGAACGGGATCGAACCACCCACGCCGATGTCCACCGGGTCCGTGCCGTCCCAGGCCTCCCGGAACGCCGAGCGGGCCGCGTCGAACATCGGCCCGGACGCGTCGATCACGCACGGGTCGCCGTCGTGCTCGAAGCTGACCGTCACCTGAGCGCCCCACGGGGCGTGCTTCTCCAGGTGCGCGCGCACCGCCGCGTACGCCCGCTTGGGGTCGTCGCCCGGCGCGAGGCGGACGCTGAGCTTCGCCTTCGCGGACGGGGTCAGCGCGTTCGGCGCCTCGCCGGTGGACGGCGCGTCGATGCCGAGCACCGCCAGCGCGGGCTTGGTCCAGAGCCGGTCGGTGATACGCCCGGACCCGATGAACTGCACGCCCTCGGCCAGCCCGGCCTCGGCGCGGAACCGGTCCTCGGGGTAGTCGACGACAGCGCCCTCGCGACCGATCAGCCCGTCCACCGCCACGTCACCGGCGTCGTCGTGCAGGGTGGCCAGGAGCCGGACCAGCGCGGTGAGCGCGTCCGGAACGGCGCCGCCGAACATGCCGCTGTGCACGGCGTGGTCCAGCGTGCGCACCTCGACGAAGCAGTTGACGATGCCGCGCAGCGACGTGGTCAGGGCCGGCACGCCGATGTCCCAGTTGCCGGAGTCGGCGATGACGATGACGTCCGAGGTGATCTCGTCGCGGTGCTCGGCCAGCAGCCGCTCCAGCGAGTCGGAGCCGTACTCCTCCTCGCCCTCGATGAAGAGGACCACGCCGACCGGCAGCGCGTCACCGTACGCGCGCAGCGCCGCGACGTGCGCCATGATGCCGGCCTTGTCGTCGGCCGCGCCCCTGCCGTAGAGGCGACCGTCCCGCTCGACCGGCTCGAACGGGTCGGACTCCCACAGGGACCGGTCACCGATCGGCTGCACGTCGTGGTGCGCGTAGAGCAGCACGGTGGGGGCGCCGGGCGGGGCGGGCCGGCGGCCGATCACGGCGGGCTGCCCGCCGGAACGCACGATGTCGACGGCGAGGCCACAGCCGCGCAGCAGCTCGGCGACCGCCTCGGCGGAGCGCTCCACGTGCGAGTGGTCAAAGCCCTCGAAAGCGATGCCGGGGATGCGGACGAGGCGTTCCAGGTCGGCCCGTACGCCGGGCATCTCCCGCTCGACGGCGGCCCGCACCTCGGACTCGGACATGATCGGTGTGGTCATGACCGGCATCGTATGCCGGCCTTACCCCGGCGTGCCGGCGGAGCCCGTACCGTCACCGGCTCCGGCCTGGCCAGCGGTCGCCGTCGCGCCGGGCGCGGCCCTGCCGGCGCGGTGCGCGCGGCCGGCGGCCTCGGTGGCGGCGTCCATCCAGGAACGGGCCCGGCCGGCGGTGCCGCCCACCCACTCGCCGACGTCGTTGGCGCCGTCGCCGAGCCGACGCAGCAACCCGACCAGCGGGTCCGTGGATCGGCTGAACTCGTCCCGGTACGACTCGGCGGCCGCCTTGATCTCCTCCGAGATGCTGCTGGAGCCGTCGTCCTCGCGGCGCGGGTAGTCCCCGGCCAGCACCCGCCCGTACGCGCCCGAGTCGATCCACTGGCGCAGCTGGGCGGCACGGGCCACTGGCGCCGGATGGGTGCTCCACGCCGTCATCCGGATCTTGTGCAGGCTGTCCCGCAGGTCACCGCCACCGGCGTACTCGGCGGCCTGCTCCAGGAACGCGGTGGTGTCGATCTGGGACAGGTCGCCGCCGCCGGCGAGCTTCATCAGCAGCCGCAGCGCGGCGGCCGGGTCCTGCCCGGCGAGCAGACCGGCCCGGTCGGCGGAGAACTCCGCCTTGCGCCACCACTCCAGCATCGCGGCGATGATGGCCCGCAGCGCGAACGCGCCGACCGGCAACCAGCTCAGGTTGGCCGCCCACCGGGTGAGGATCATGAGCATGGTCTTGTAGACCGCGTGCCCGCTACCGACGTGGCCCAGCTCGTGGCCGAGCAGGCAGCGCAGCTCGTCCTCGTCGAGCTGCTGGACGCAGGCGGAGTTGAGCACGACGAACGGCCGGTCCAGGCCGACGGCCTCGGCGCCCAGCCAGGGCGACTGCCTGACGTACAGCTCGGGCAGCTCGGCCACGTCGAGCGCCGCCGCGGCCTCGGTGTAGCGCTGCCAGACCGCCGGATACTGCCGGTGGTCGACCCGGATGCCGGAGGCCAGCACGGAGAGCCGGAAGCCGCGCTCGTTCCACATGCCGAAGAACGCCTTCACGACGTCGTCGAAACCGCGCAGCTCGCGCAGCGCGACCAGCGCGCCCCGGTCGGCCGGATGCTCCCAGGCCCGGGAGCTGATGCCCGTGAGGGTGATCCGGCGCCTCGCGGGCGCGTCCGCTGCCGACATGGTGGTCCCCCGTTCGCTGTGCCCTCTCGCATCGTGCCCCAGCCCGTGACAGACGTCCATGCTCGGGCTCAACGGATCCGCACGTAGTACCTCTCGGCGTCGTGCGGCAGGTTCGGCGCGCCGTCGACCACCAGGTCGGCCCGGGCGGCCGTGTCGTCGACGGCGAAGTGCGCCCGTTCCCCGGCGTGCCAGCGACGCAGCTCGGGCAGGATCTCCGGCCCGTCCCGCGCGACCGCGCGGGTCAGCCGCAACGACGCGGGCGCGGTGACGAAGACGGCCAGGGTCAGCTCCGGCCGGACCACGGCCCGCGCGGCGCTGACCCCCTCCAGGATCAGCACCGGCGCGGCCGGCACCGGAACCGCGCGGGGGAGGAAGCACCGCCGGACCCAGCTGTAACGGCGGTAGGCGCCGGGCCGCCCGGCGCGCAGCGGCGCCAGCACCTGCTCGTCCAGCCGGGACCAGAAGGTGAGCTGGTCGTCCCAGCCGTCGAGCAGGTCGTCGGTGTGCACCACCGGCGGCCGGGCGCCGCCGGGTGCCGCCGCCAAGGCGTCCGCGAGGTGCGCGGCGAACCGGCTCTTGCCCGCGCCGCTCGGCCCGTCGACCGCGACCAGCCGGGTCCGCCCCAACCGCGCCGGGCCTGCGAGCACCCGGCGGGCCAACTCGGCGTACGCCTCGACGACCACCACCGGTGGCACGACGTCCTCGCCGCTCCCGGTCACCCCGCCCACGTCCACGACCCCTTCGGCCACCCTGCCACCGCCGCCGGCCCACCCGGCGACCCTGGGTTGGCGAGTTCGTGCACGACCGAAGTATGGCCCCCGCCGGCGATGTGGTCGGACACAGCGCCAAGTGCGCATGATCGACTCCAGATCATTGAAGTCGGGGTGTCCCATCGCAGGGACACCCCGACATCCAGAGGACCGAGTCGATCACGCTGGGTCGGGCGCCGGACGCGGTCGACACGGCATCGGGGTTGTTCTGGCTGGCCTGCTGGGCCTCGGCGTCGGGCCGCGGCCGGCCGTCACGGCGGGCCACCGTCACGTCCGGGGGATTTGGGGCGACGACGGGTGATGCGGGGCCCGTTCGCCGCCGGACGCGCATCGGAATCGGCATGCTCTGGGGGTGCTCCGAGACGTGATGAGCCCCGGCGTCGACGCCCTGCTCGAACAGGCCCGCGCCGGGCTGCACCGACTGACCCCGCAGCAGACCGTCGAGGCGGTCCGCGGTGGCGCGCTGCTGGTCGACACCCGCACCGAGACGCAGCGCCGTGAACAGGGCGACCTGCCCGGGGCGGTCGTCATCGACCGCACCGTGCTGGAGTGGCGACTCGATCCGGCCAGCGCCTGGCGCATCCCGGAGGCCACCGGCTACGACCGGGAGATCGTGCTGGTGTGCCGGCAGGGCTACAGCTCCAGCTTGGCCGCCGCCAGCCTGCAAACCCTCGGGCTGCGCCGGGCCACCGACATGATCGGTGGCGTCGACGCCTGGCTCGCCGCCGGCCTCCCCACCACCGACCGCCCGGCCGACATCCGCCCCTGACCGGGCCCGTCACCACCGGCCGCTCCGCCGGTATCCGCCCCTGACCGAGCCGGTCCCTACCGACCGTTCCGCGACATCCGCCTTTGACGACGCCGGGTCAGCCGGGCGGAGCGCCGGGTGGGATGAACGGCACGCCGGGCGGTGGACCGGCCTCGATGAGGCGCCACAGGCCATCCGTGTCCAGATGTTCCTCGACCATGTCGCCGAGCAGATCGAGCGATCGTTCCCGGGCGGCGGCGAAGCTGGTGTCCGGCGCGACCGTGAACCCGGTGCGCCCGGCCAGGCGGGCCGCCTCGGTGAGGAACCAGCGGCGGAACCCGTCGGACTCGAACGCCCCGTGCCAGTGCGTGCCGTGCACGACGCCGAGCACCGCGCCCTCCCCGACCCCGTCGGCTCCGGTCAGCAGCGGGGTAAGGGTGGGATTGGCGTCTGAGACGTACCCGTGGTGGATCTCGTAGCCACGGACCGGCAGGTCGCCGTGGGCCGTGCCGACCGACTGGCGCACGGTCTTGCGCGGATCGAAGGTGATTTCGATGGGCAGCAGATTGAGGCCGGGCACGCTGCCGCGCTGGCTCTCCACCGGGTCGTGGATGGCCCGGCCGAGCATCTGGAAGCCGCCGCACAGGCCGAGCAGCGGCTTACCGGCCGCCGCGTGGGCCAGGACCGCGTCGGCGAGGCCGGTCTCACGCAGCCAGGCGAGGTCCGCCACAGTCGACTTGGAGCCGGGCAGGACGACCAGGTCGGCGGCGGCCAGCTCGGCTGGTTCGACGGTGAGGCGTACCCGCACGCCGGGCTCGGTGGCCAGCGCCTCGACGTCGGTGGCGTTGCTGATCCGGGGAAGCCGGACGACTGCCACGTCCAGCCAGTCGGTGCCGTGCGGGGCGGCCGGGCGGCCGAGCACCCGGCCGTAGGCCAGCGAGTCCTCGGCGTCGAGCCACAGGTCCAGCGCCCAGGGCAGCACCCCGTACGTGGGACGGCCGGTGACCTGGCGCAGCATGTCCAGCCCCGGCTGGAGCAGGCCCAGGTCGCCTCGGAACTTGTTGATCACGAAGCCGGCGATCAACGCCTGGTCGGCCGGGTCGAGCAGGGCCACGGTGCCGAACATGGAGGCGAAGACGCCACCCCGGTCGATGTCGCCGACCACGATGGTGGGCAGGTTGGCGTGCCGGGCCAGCCCCATGTTGACGTAGTCGCCGGCCCGCAGGTTGATCTCTGCCGGGCTGCCGGCGCCCTCGCAGATCACCACGTCGTACTCGGTTCGCAGCTCCGCCAGCGCCGCGTACGCCGTCTCGGCCAGCCGGGGACGTAACTGCCGGAAGGTGCCGGCGGTGATCGTGTCGACCGCCTCGCCGAGCAGCACCACCTGACTGGCCAGGTCGCTGCCCGGCTTGAGCAGCACCGGGTTGAAGCGCAGGTCGGGGGCGAGCCCGCAGGCGGCGGCCTGCATCGCCTGGGCCCGGCCGATCTCGCCGCCGCGCCCGTCCGGCCCGACCACCACCGCCGAGTTGTTCGACATGTTCTGCGCCTTGAAGGGCGCCACCTTCACGCCCTGCCGGTGCAGCCACCGGCAGATGCCGGCGGTGAGCACGCTCTTTCCGGCGTCGGACGTGGTGCCGGCGACGAGCAGCCCGCCGCTCACCGCCCGCTCCCCTGCCCCGCCACGACGGTTGGCAGGCTGCCACGACCGATCGGGGCGACGGGCCCACGCCGGCCAGCGGCGACGGTCGACTGGCGCCGACCAACGACGGCCGTCAGCCCACGCCGGCCGACGGCGCTGGCGAGGCGCCCGACGGTCAGCGGGTACGCGGCAGCCAGGCCGAGGGCGGCCAGGCCCACCGCACCCGAGATCCGGGCGGCCCGCTTGAGGTGCCGCGCCTCGGGGCGGGGGCCGTCGCCCAGGAAGGGGCGCACCTCGGAGCGCCCGAAGTAGACGTTGCGGCCACCGAGGCGCACGTCGAGCGCGCCGGCCATCGCTGCCTCGCACTGCCCGGCGTTGGGGCTCGGGTGGTCGTTGCGGTCGCGCCGCCACACCCGCCAGGCCCGTTCCCGGTCGCCGTTCGCGACGGGCGCGACGGCGACGGTGAGCAGCCCGGTCAGCCGGGACGGCACCAGGTTGAGCAGGTCGTCCAGCCGGGCGGCCGGGGTGCCGAACCGCGCGTAGCGCGCCGACCGGTGCCCGACCATCGCGTCGAGGGTGTTGGCCGCGCGGTAGCCGAGCAGCCCGGGCAGACCGGCGACCGCGCCCCAGACCAGCGGGGCGACTACGGCGTCGGAGGTGTTCTCCGCCACCGACTCGACGGTCGCCCGCGCCAGCTCCGACTCGCCCAGCGTCGACGGGTCCCGGCCGCAGAGGTGACCGAGGCGTCGCCGGGCGGCGGGCAGGTCACCGTCACGCAGCGTCCGGCCCATGACGGTGGCCTCGTGCCGCAGGGTGCGACCCCCCAGCACGGTCCAGGTGCCGGCGGCGACGAGCACCGCCCGGATCACCGGCCGGTGCCGGCTGGCTGCCGTGGCGGCCACCCCGAGCAGGACCGGCCCGCCCACGGCCAGCGCGGTGAACGCCGCCCCGGCCGTCCGGTCCGGCCGGTAGAGCCGCCGCTCCAGCGCACCGGCGGCCTGCCCGAAGCCAGCCACCGGGTGCCAGCGGCGTGGATCGCCGAGCAGCCTGTCCAGCGCGTACCCGGCCAGCAGCCCCACCGCGTTCGCCACCGGCGCTGTCCCTCGCACGCGCACCACCTCCGGCCGGCCAGCCTAGACGAGCATTCGGTGAACCAGCCCGGCCCCGCACACTCCGAACCGGTCCGCGCGGCCCGCAGGGCGAAACCAGATCACGCGGGGTGACGACGCCGATCGCGCCGCCACCCCACCCCCGTTCGTGACCTGCCGCAGGAGCAGCCAGCTCACCGATGCGGCTCCCGCACCGCTCGGCCACGCCGCCCCGGCCGCCGTGCGGGACGGCCGGGCCGCCGGGTCAGGCCGGCTGCGGGACCCGTCCGCGGCCCCGCCGCCCCCGGCCGGACGGCGTGGGCTCCGGCTGACCCTCATCCGGCACCGGCCCCAACTCGTCGTCCGGCTCGTCGTCGTCCGCGTCGGGCCGGAGGGCCAGGTCGTCGTCGAGCCCCGGCGCGCCGCCGGCGTCCTCGCCGATGTCGTGCGGAGCGTCGTCGTCGACCTGATTCAGGGCGGTGAACGGGCCGGTGTGCCCCGCGCCGAAGTCGGGCAGCTCGAAGTCGTCGTCCAGCGGGCGGTCGTCCGGCAGGACGGGCGACTGCCCGGCCGGCACGGGCTCGCTGGGCTCGCCGTGCACCCGGCTCTCGGCCTCCGCGTCCTCCACCGTGCTGGTGGTCATGCTCGGGCGGTTGCGCAGGAACCGGGCCCGGCCCCGGGACAGGTCGTGGCCGACGGCGACCGCCTCCAACTCGTAGAGCGTGCGGTGGTTGCCGGCGTCGTCGGTCCAGTCGCGGGTGTAGAGCCGGCCGCAGACCACCACCGGGTCGCCGACCATCACCGAGGCGGCCACCCCTTCGGCGAGCTTGCGCCAGCAGTTGACGCGGACCCGAAGGGAGTTGCCGTCAACCCAGCGGCCGCTCTCCCGGTCGAGGCGGCGGGCGGTGGAGGCGACCTTGAAGTTGGCCACCAGGGTGTTGCTCTGGGTGGTACGCCGCCACTCGGGTGTGGTCAGCACATTACCGACAATTGTTACGTAGGTGTCGAACATCGTCCCTCCAGGGGATCGGGGGCTGCCAGCGCGAGTCGACTCGACACCGAGCCTCGACGGTCGGGACGGCCATCGCCAGCGCCCGTCCCCGACCTGTGGACGAGGACGCCACCTGTGGACAACGCCCTGATCACACCCCTGATGTGGTACGGCCGACCCGCCCGGCGGGACGACAGCGGTTTCCGGGTCCGGCTGAACTGGGTATGGACTTGATCAACGCACCACCGACAGCTCCACGTCGACGAGAGGTCAGCGCCATGATGATCACCACCATCGGCTCCGCAACCGCTTCCGAGGCGCGGCGATGAGCGCCGTGGCGAACCCGGCCACCGTGGCCGAGTGCCTGCGGGTGGGCACCGGGTTCTCGCAGGGCGACCGCGTCTGGATCGCCGAGCAGTTCGCCACCCTCGACGCCCGGCTAGCCGGCTTCCACGCCGACGCCACCGAACTGGAGGTGTCGGTGAAGGACCGGGAGGCGCGGGGGCAGAAGGTCACGCTGGAGTGCTGGATCGCCGGCCGGCAGAAGATTGTCACCACCTCCGACGAGGAGGACCTGCACGCCGCGTTGAACGACGTCCGCGACGACCTGCGCCGGCGGCTCAACGACGCCAAGACCCGCCAGGAGCCCCGGCACAACAAGCACCTTCGCGACGTCAACCAGCCGCCCACCGAGGTCGACCCGGCCGAGGATCCGGAGGCGCTGCCCGCCGCCGACCCCAGCCGCGCCGACGCGGAAACCGTCTGACCCCGTCCCGGCCCCGGCCCTGCGATCTTGCATTGACAGACCCGCCGCCCGAGTTCCCGCCAGCACGTGCAGGATCGCGGGCAGGGACGGGTCGGCAGTCGGGTCGCGGAGGCCGGGCAGGGCTGGACGCGGGAGCCCGGCGCGGGGCGGGGCTTGGGCTACCGCTGGGTAGCTTGTCGGCGTAACGTCGGGTTCGTGGAACCGGACGTGTTGGGGCCGCCGTACGAGCGGCAGACGATCGACCTCGGTACCGACGACGAGGGACCGGTCGTCGCGACGCTGGTCCGGCGACGGGCCGAGCGCCCCACCGGCCGGGCAGTGCTCTACGTGCACGGCTTCGTCGACTACTTCTTCCAGACCCACCTGGCCGACTTCTTCGCCGAGCGGGGCTGGGACTTCTACGCCCTCGACCTGCGCAAGTACGGTCGCAGCCTGCTCCCGCACCAGACCCCGAACTTCTGCCAGGACATCAGCGACTACTTCCCCGAGCTGGACGCCGCAGCCGAGATCATCCGCAAGGACGACGGGCACGACACCCTGCTGGCGATGGGCCACTCCACCGGCGGCCTGATCATCTCGCTCTGGGCGGACGCCCGCCGCGACGCCGGCACCGTCGACGGCCTGGTGCTGAACAGCCCGTTCTTCGACCTGAACGCCCCCTGGGCGGTGCGCAGACCTCTCGCGGCCGCCGTCTCCCGGCTGGGCCGTCGGGCGCCGCACCGCATCGTGCCGTTCGGGCTGGGCACGGTGTACGGCGAGAGCCTCCACGCCGACCACCGGGGCGAGTGGACCTACGACCTGGCGTGGAAGCCGCTGGCCGGGTTCCCGGTGCGGGCCGGCTGGCTGAACGCGATCCGCACCGGCCAACGCCGCCTGCGCGCCGGGCTGGACATCCCGGTGCCGGTGCTGCTGGCCTGCTCGACCCGCTCCTTCCGAGGCACCCGGTGGCACGACAACGCGTCCCTGGCCGACGCCGTCCTCGATGTCGAGCACATGGTCCGGTACGCGCCCCGCCTCGGCCGGCACGTTACCCTCGCCCGCTTCGACGGCGGGCTGCACGACCTCACGCTCTCCGGCCCCGCCGTACGCCGGAAGGTCTTCGACGAGGTCGGCCGGTGGGCCGACCTCGTCGAAGACCTTCCGGC
>NZ_QGKR01000071.1 GCF_003172955.1 Micromonospora acroterricola
GGCCAGGACGGCGCAGGCCAGGACGGCGCGGCGCGGGCCGGGGCGGCGCGGGTCGGGCCGGGGCGCAGGAGGCGTTGGAGCGGAGCCGCACGGGTATGTACCTACGGGTCCACGGGTTGCCGATCCTCCTCGGGACCGAGGGCGGGCTGGCCTTCCCTTTCTACCGTGGATTGCAGACGCGGCGTACCGCCGCAGAGTGGGAGTACGACGATGAGTCGCAAACTGGTTCGGCCCCGCCAGGGGCGCATGATCGCCGGTGTCTGCGCCGGCCTCGGTCAGCGGTTCGGCATGTCCGCCGGGATGGTCCGGTTGCTGTTCCTGCTGTCGCTGCTGCTGCCCGGCACCCAGGTGATCGTCTACCTGGTCCTCTGGGCCCTCGTGCCGAACGAGGACCGCTACCTCGCCTCCACCGGCCACTGACCCGCACCCCACACCGCCCGAAGCCACCCTCGCCGAGCCCCCCGGCCGCAGCCGCCCCGAAGTCCCCGACCGAGGCCTCCGGCCGAGGCCCCCGGCCGAGGCAGCAACTTCAGGGAAGTTGCTGCCTCACGACCGCCGGAGGCAGCAACATCGCTGAAGTTGTGCGGATCTTGCGCCTGACGCCGCGCCCCGT
>NZ_QGKR01000154.1 GCF_003172955.1 Micromonospora acroterricola
GGCGACCCGGCCGCGGCCTCCTCCGGGCTGGACGGGTGCTCGCGAGGGGTGCTCACCCGCTCATAATCACCCGATTGCGGTTAACGCAAAATGAACTTGGCCCCGCCGGGTCAGTTCATCGTCGGTAATGTCACCCGGACGACCTCGCCGTCGGGATCGGTGTCGATGCGGACCCGCTGGCCGAGCCGGAGCAGCCGCAGCCCGGAGGCGTCGAAGGCCCGGGCGGGAAAGCGCAGCTCGGTGCCGTCGTCGAGCAGCAGGACGCCGCTGCGTGTCGCCGCGTCGTAGCTGGCCACCGTGCCTTGCATGCTGGCACCGTACACCGGCGGGTCAGCCCGCGGAGCGGACCGGGCGGCCGGCGGCGAGCAGCGCGGCGGTGCGCGGCCCCAGCCCGAGCCGGGCCGCCGCGGTGAGGTCCGCGGCGGTGTCCACGTCCCGGCGCAGGCTGGGCCAGTCCCCGGTGAGCGGCAGCGCCCCGCTCGCCGCGTGCGCCGCCGCCGAGCCCACCCCGAAACGCGGGTCCAGGGGTACGCCCGGCGGCGCGGCGAGCAGCACCGTGCCCCCGCCCGGCGCGTCCGGCACGCACCGGCGTACCCCCGCTCGGCCGGTCTG
>NZ_QGKR01000125.1 GCF_003172955.1 Micromonospora acroterricola
CGCCCCGGCTGCGGGTGGCGCCGCCGCCTCCGGTGTCGGTGCCGCGCGCGCCGTTCGCGGCGCTGATCGTGGTGCTGGTGGTCGGCGGGGTGCTGGGCATCCTGGCGGTCAACACCAAGATCAACGAGAACGCGTTCCGGCTGGAGAAGCTGCAGCAGCAGCAGGCCCGGCTGGACCTGGAGAAGCAGCAGTTGGACAGGCAGATCGCCGACGCCGAGGCGCCGGGAAACCTGACCGCCCAGGCGCGGCGGCTGGGCCTGGTGGACGCCGGCGAGCCGGGGTACGTCCGGCTGCCGGACGGCAAGTTGCCCCTCGGGGTGCCGCAGCCGGCGACCGGCGAGCCGTCGGTGACCAGCCAGGGTGCGGGAGGCTGACCAGTGCCACCGAGGTCGGACGAGCCGCGCCGGGATCCCACGGGGTCCCGGCGCGGTTCTTCGCGTAACGGCGGCCCCGTCGACGGGGAGCCACGTGCCGGCGAGCCGGGCATCGGGGGCATCTCCGGCGCCCGGGCGTACACCCCTCGGGGCCGGACCGTCCGCGAGGAACGTGGCGCGCCGACCCGCGGCGGGGCCGCCGAGCAGCGGCGTACCCCGCGCAGCAC
>NZ_QGKR01000297.1 GCF_003172955.1 Micromonospora acroterricola
CCCGGCCGACGCGCCACCCCCGGCGGTCGCGCCGGGCCCGGCCACCCCGGCGCTCACCACCGACGCCGGTCCGGAGTCGGCGGTACGCCGGCGGCTACTGGCCGCCGACGCCGAACCGTCCACGCTGGATCCCGTCGACCGGGCCTACGCGGCGGGCGATGCGGCGGGCGCGCTGGACGGCTACCGGCGGCGGCTGTCCGACGATCCGGACGACGCCGACGCGTGGGTGGGGCTGGCGCTCGCCGCCCGTCGTGCCGGCCGTCCGGCCGCGGCCCTCGCCCTGGCCACCCGTCCGGACCTGGTTCGCGCGGCCCACCAGGCGCTGCCCGACGCCGACGTGCTGACGTTGGCGGCGTGGTGCCAGGACACCACGGCACCGCCCGAGCCCGGCGCGGTCAGCCGCGATGGCGGGCCTGGTACTGCTCGCGGGTGAGCGCGTGCACGGCGACGGGCTGCATGTGTTCCGGTACGACTGTGCGGAACACGTACGAGAGCCCCATCTTCTCCATGACGCGCGCCGATCGCGCGTTGTCCACGTGCCGGATGCTGATGATCCGATCCAGGTCGCGGGTCTCGAAGCCGAACCGCATGACCTCCGCGGCGGCCTCGGCGGCGTACCCGTGCCCCCAGAACCCGCGGTCCAGCCGCCAGCCGATCTCGACGGCGGGCAGCACCTCCGGCAGGAACTCGGGCACCGAGAGACCGACCCATCCGGCCACCGCGCCGGTCTCCCGCAGCTCGACGGCGAACAGACCGAACCCCCGGACGTCCCAGTCGCGTATCATCCGGCGCAGGCCCGCCGCGCTCTGCTCCCGATCCCGGACCGAGCCGTCCAGGATGTAGCGCATGACCTCCGGATCGGCGTTCATGCTCGCGAGGGCGTCGAGGTCGTCGTCGCGCAGACGTCGTAGGGACAGGCGGTCGGTGCCGAGAAGCGTCACCCGCCCATTCTCGTCCGACGGCCCGGACGGCGCGACGCGATATCAGCTCGCGTCGCCGGCGTCCTAGAGCAGCGCCGGTTCGATGTAGGCGTTGGAACGGTCCCGCTGGCGGGCCTGGACCACCCGTGGGTTGTCCCCTCCGAAGAGCTGCACCAGCTGCCCGAACGCCTCGTCGTAGAGGGCACGCCCGGCGTCCGCCTCGCTCTCCGTGGCGAGGCGGCTCAACGCCAGGTTGACCGACGCGGAGAGGGTGTCCGGGTGCTCGGGGCCCAGCGCCCGGGTCAGCTCCACGTAGGCGGTGGTGTCCAGCAGCAGCGCGGTGTCCCGGTCACCGAGGGCGAACAGGTCGTTGGCCAGGTTGAGCGTGGCCAGCAGGGTGTGCGGGTGCCGCTCACCGAGGTTCGCCAGCAACTGGTCGCGGACCCGCTGGGAGAGGTCCCGGGCCTGGACGTGGTCGCCCTGCTTGCGCAGCAGCACGCCGACGTTGTTGAGGCAGGCGAGGGTGATCGCGTGCGTCTCGCCGAGCACCTCGTTGTAGCCGTCGCGCAGCCGGCGGGCCATCCGCAGCCCGGTCTGGTTGTCGCCGACGGCCGACCAGGTGGTGGCCAACGCCATCTCCGCGGACAGCGTGTCGGCGTGCTCCCCGCCGAGGACGCGCTGGTAGCGGACGACGGTCCGTTCGATCAGCCGGTGCGCGTCGGCGAAGCGGCCGAGCTGGCGCAGGGTGAGCGCCAGCTCCTTGGCCGTCCGCAGGGTCTCCGGGTGGTCCGGGCCGATCACCTTCTGCTGCGTGGTGTACGCCCGTTGCAGCACGTTGTGTGAGCGCCACAACTCGCCGGTGTCCCGCAGCCCGCGCCCGTAGTTGCTGGCCGAGGCGAGCGTGGACGGGTCCTCCTCGCCGAAGCGGGCCCGCCGCCGCTCGTGGATGTGCTGGTCCAGCAGGGCGGCGCCGCGGAAGTCACCGACCAGCCGCAGCGACACGGCGAGGTTGTTCTCCGCGATGAGGGTCCGGCCGCTGTCGTCGCCGAAGCTGCGCACGCTCAGCTCCAGGGTGCGCCGGTCCTGCGCCTCGGCCTCGTGGTAGAGGCCCTGGGCGCGCAGGTCGGCGCCGAGGCTCCGCGCGGTCATCAGGGTGTAGAGGTGCTCCTCGCCGAAGATCCGGCGCTGCCGGTCGTACACGTCCCGGTCGATCTCGTACGCGCGGTCGAACTGGCTCTGCGCGCGCAGCACGTTGGCCAGGTGGAAGCGCATCCGCAATTTGGTCGGGTCGTCCTCGTCGGTGTCCCGCCAACCGTCCAGCGACTCCTGCGCCAGCACCCGGCTGGTGTCGTAGTCGCCGCGTCGGTAGAGGTAGCGCACGATGTCCACGACGAGCTGGCGCGCCTCGTCCATCGTGGACAGGTGCAGGCCGCTGGGCCGCACGTGCGGCCACAGCTCGGCGTACCGAGGCCAGTTGACCGGCTTGTCCGGGTCGCGCGGGCTGGCGGCGGCGAGCAGCAGTTGCGCCTGCCGGCGGGCCTCCTCCCGGTCGTCGAGCTGGTCCTGGATGACCAGCTGGACGAGCCGGTGGATGCGGACCGAGTTGTTCTCCGCGTCGACCTGGGCCAGCCCGTAGCGCCCCAGCTCGGCCGTGACCAGACCCTGCAGGATCGGGTCGGTCAGCGTCGGGTCGAAGGGTGCCATGAAGCTCGCGAAACGGTCGCCGGTGAGCATGGCGACCGGGATCGGCTCCGGCGCGTAGAACGAGCACAGCTCCAGCAGCCGGGCCGCCGCCGGCTTCTCGGAGCGCAGCTGGGCCAGGGTGACCAGCCAGGTGGCGGCGAGCGCCTTGGAGTAGCCGGCGGACTGCCGGCCGTCGAGGATCCGCAGCAGGCCCGGGGTGTCGAGTGAGGCGAGGTACCGGTCGACCTGCATCGCGGTGGCCCGCAGGTACGCCGCGCCCTGCTCGACGGCGAGCGGCAGGTCGCCGAGCTTCTCGGCCACCTGGGCCGCCTCGTCCTCGCTGAGCCCGGCGACCCGGTCGCGCAGCAACTGGACGCTCTCGGCGCGGTCGAAGACCGTCAACTCGGTCGCGGTGGCGTACTCGCTCCAGCTCTGGTCGCGGGTGGTGAGCAGGACGTGGCCGGGCCCCTGCGGCAGCAGCGCCCGGATGGCCCGGGTGGGCTCGTTGGCGTTGTCCAGGATGACCAGCCAGCGCCGGTCCGGTCCGCCCCGGCGCAGCGCGTCGAGCACCCGGCGGACGGCGTCGGCGCCGCCCCCGGTGCCCAGCCCCATCGCCTGGCCGAGGTCGGCGAGGCCGCCACGGATGCGGTCCTCGCTGTCCGCGGGAATCCACCAGACCAGGTCGTAGTCGCGGCCGAAGCGCAGCGCGTACTCGGCGGCGAGCTGGGTCTTGCCGACGCCGCCGAGGCCGTGCACGACCTGCGTCGCGGAGTCGGGCGAGGCGGTGAGCCGGTCGCGCAGCGTTTCGAGCTGGGCGGCCCGGCCGACGAACGGGGTGCCGTGCTGGCGGACGTTGGACACGGCGGGGAACGGGCCGGGGAACCGGCCGACCGGGCGCCCGCCCGCCGTGACCGTCGGAGTGCCGGCCGCCTCCAGCAGCCGGGTACGCGCCGTGGACGGGTCGACGTCGGTCAGGTCCACCGGGCTGCGGTCGCTGTACGGGACGGGCAGCCGCGACTCGTCCACCCGCAGCGGCACCAGCAGGCCGTCGCCGCCGAGCTGGTCCCGGCTGGAGGCGCTCTTCCACACCTCGGCGGCGAGCGAGGTGCCCGCGTAGTGCCGGGTGAGCACGGCGAGCACCCGGCTCGCGCCACCGACGGCCCGGTCGAACTCGGCGCGCCCGCCGGCGCGCAGCGGCACGTCCACCGCCCGGCGGTCCACCCGCAGCCCGGCCTCCTCGAGCTGGTCGGTGATCCACTCCGCCCAGAGCCGGTCGGCGGAGGCGTAGCTGACCAGCACGGCCTGCTCGGCGGTGAGGCGGCTGCGCTCGAACTCGGTGAGCGAGCGGCGCCGGTCCTCCTCGGGCATCGGGTGCAGCGCGGTGACCCGCCCTCCGGTGATCACCGAGGCGAGCTGCTCGTACGCGGCGAGCAGGGTGCCGACCTGCTCGGGGCGGTCGCCGAAGACGGCGAGGATCTCCTCGTAGGCGTAGAAGGCGCGGTAGGGCACCTCGATGGTGTTCCAGTAGCGGGCGGCCGCCGCGTCGGAGAGGTGGTCCAGGAACGGGGCGAACTCGGCGCGGACCAGGTCGCGCCCGGTCTCCAGCTTGCGCAGCTCGGCGTCCTCCACCCGCATCGGCACCGGCAGCAACAGCGGCGGGTGATCGGGGCGCTGGCCGCGGATGGACCGGGCCACCGCCGCCGCGCCCCGGATGCTCTGGGTGGACATGGTGAAGCAGTTGACCACCAGGTCGGGGAGTTGCACGGTGCAGATGCCGGCCACGTCGCTGAGCCCGGTGCGGCTGTCGATCAGCACCACGTCGTACTCGGCGTGCATCTGCGCGCGGACCGCGTCGATGAACGACGCGCCGCCATGCCGCTCGTAGAAGTTGGCCCAGTCGAACGTGCTCACCAGCCGGGAGTACGCCGAGTCCTGCTGGCCGGCGGCGACGAAGTCGATCACGCCGCCGTGGCTGAAGTCCCAGTTCAGCGAGACCGCCCGGCGCTGGATCTTGGCATGCCCGGCGAGCAGTTCCTGGGAGTCCTCGTCCCGGTTGCGCTGCATCGTGGCGATCGAGTAATCCCAGATCATCTCGATCACGCCGGGGGTGGCCCGCAGCTCCTTGTCCCGCAGGAACGGGTGGAAGTAGCGGTGCAGGCCCGGGGACTCCAGGTCCCAGTCGACCACCAGCACCTGCAGGCCCTGGCTGGCCAGGATCCAGGCCACGTTGGCCAGCGCCATCGTCCGGCCGGTGCCGCCCTTGTACGAGTAGAAGGTCACGATCTGGCCGCGTGCCGTCTCGTTCACCGCCATGACGTGCCTCCCCTAGGGACCTTCGAGGATCGGGCGCTGGCCGGGGCCGCCGGTGGGCGGCTCCTGGTAGACCGTGCCCGTGCGGTAGATCCGCCCCTGCTCGACCACCAGCACATCCTCCAGCTCCTCCTGGAAGCGGGCGGAGGTCGCGATCTCGGTGCGCCACACGTCGCGGGTGTTGTGCAGCACGTGGTGGGGAAGCACCCGGGCCAGGGTGTCCCACATCCTGCGGTTGCCACCGGACGCCGCGTCGTCGGCGGCCGTCCAGGGCACCAGCACCGGCGCCCGGGGGGACCGCACGTCCTCGTCGTAGTTGATCAGGCTCAGCCGGTAGCGCGGCAGGTCGGCCGACCACACGTCGACCACCAGCACGACGATCTGGTTGTGGGCCCGGGCCCACTCGCGCACCGCCGCCAGCTCCTCCGCGTCCTCCACCGTCCAGCCGTAGCTCTTGGTGGTGGCGATGGCCCCGGCCCAGCTGCCGATCGGCACCTCCAGCTCGGGCCGGTACGGCCGCCAGTCCCGCGACACCGCGCCGTAGCGGTCCTCGGCGCCGGGGCGGCTGCCGGCCAGCTCGGCGGAGCTGCCGGCGACCAGCACGATGTGCACGTGCCGCGCGCTCGTGGCCCGCTGCACCGCGCCGACCGTGGCGGGCCCGGCGTGCGCCCGCGCCCGGGCCGGCGGGCCGAAGGCGCTGGTCACCTTGGCCAGCGTCGGGCGCTGCGCCGGCCGCTGCAGGGTGTGGTCGCGGGCGGTCTGCACGATGTGCTTGGCGAGCGCGTCGACGAAGTCCCGGTACTCGTCCTCGTGCCGGCGCCGCTGCTTCAGGGTGAGCAGCCCGTCCTGCGCGTAGACGGTGCCGGTCGGGAAGTTGCGGTACTGGAACGTGCCGACCGCCTCGGGCAACCGGTCACAGGGGATCCACTGCACCGGCACCAGCGCCGGCGGGCGGACCTGGAACTGCCGCTCGTGCTCGTCGATCCGGTCGGCGAAGACCCGGAACTCCCGCCCGCAGTAGTCGCTGACGACGTACCGGGGGGAGGTCAGCGCGATCAGACACGCGCTGGTGGAGAGCGCGTTGGCGAGCGTGTCCGTCCAGGTGCTGCCGAGCGGGATCTGCCCGTCGATGAACCCGGCCTCGTGCCAGCGGACCCCGGCCAGCCCGGCCACCGCGTCGCTGAGATCGCCGAAGAACGCCTGCACCTGACCGTTGCGGTTGTCCTCTTGGGCGTAGCTCAGGAAGAAGAGTGGCACGCCCGCCTCCGCTCACGGGTTCCACGACCGGTGCGCCCAGTATAGGACCGTCGATGCCAGCCCAGCCGGAGCGCGATCATCGCACCGGGCGCGCCGGGAGTCGTATGCCCGACGGTTGCGGGTGAGCGGCGGTGGGCACGCGACCGGGCCGGCCCGGTCGACGGCGCGACCCGGCCGGCCCGGCACGCGGGCGCCTCCCCGACCGGCCCGGTCGACGGCGCGGCCGGGCCGGTGCGGGGCGCCCCGGTCAGGGGTAGGTGGTCAGGTACACCTGCTGGGTGGCCGCGTTCGCGGTGCCGCCGGCGTTGTTGATCACCCGGTTGATGGTGCCGACGCCGCCGAGCGAGACGGTGACCATGTTGGTGAACCGCACGTTCGGGTTGGTGGGCGCCTCGATGGCCCGGTCGGCGACGACGGCCGGGTTCACGTTGAAGTAGCAGTAGCTTCCCATCCCGAACGCCTGGTGGCTGGTGACCGAGTCGGCCACCTTGTACGCGGCGTACCCGCGGGTCGCCCCGTTCATCCAGGCGACCTGGTTGGGCGGGTCGTACGGCATCTCGTTCTGGTAGAAGTACGTGCGCCCGCCGTTGCCGTTCCAGACGGTCTGGTACTTCTGGTAGTGCTCGACAAAGAGGCCGTACATGGTGACGTTGTCGCCGTTGACCGTGAGCCCGGTGTCGGCGGTGTTCAGCGTCCATCCGGTGGGCACGCCCTGGGCGGCGTGGTCGGCCCGCCACAGCCACATGTGGTCGCCGATCACGTTGTCGCTGTTGACGGTCAGCGTGTTGGTGGCCTTGCCGACGTGCGGCCCGCCGATGCGGAAGAACACGTCGTGCAGCGAGGTCGGGTTCGCGGCGTGGCTCGCCGCCGAGCCGGCCGGGCCGACCTCCATCAGCACCGGCGAGTTCGTCGTGCCGGCCTCGAACATGAGGCCGGCCACCTTGACACCGTCCACGTCGGCCACCCGCATCCCGACGCTGCCGTTGTCGGCCTGGATGGTGGCCAGGCCGAGGCCGAGGACCACCGTGTCGGCCCGGTTGACCTGGATCGGCTCGGTGACGTGGTGCACGCCCGGGGTGAAGAGCAGGTGCTTCCCCTGGGCCAGGGCCGCGTTGATGGTGGCCGCGCTGGTGCCCTGCTGGACGACGTAGAACTGCGACAGTGAGATCGACGAGCCGGCCGGGGTCTTGTTGTACCAGCTGGTGCCGGTGGAGTTGCTGCGCAGCGCCGGCACGAAGACGCGGTACTCACCGGTGCCGTCCACGTAGAGGAACGGCTTCTCGCGTACCTGCGGGGTCTGCGGGATGACGGTGTGCGACGGGTTGGGGAAGTGCGGCGGCGGCGCGCCGGTGACGCCCTGGAAGACCATGTTCCACACCGAGCCGGTCCAGCCGTTGCCGAACTCGCTGTTGCGCGAGTACCACTGCTGCTGAGAGCCGGAGACGACCAGCCCGTCGATGCGGGTGTCGGCCAGCAGGCCGCCGCTGGACCAGCCGTCGCCGCCGTTCCAGAGCTGGATCTGGTTCTGCGCGCCGCGCAGGTGCATCCGCCGGTACGGCGCGGCCTGCGACACCGCCCAGCGCTCCACGGTCTGCCCGGCGGGCAGGGTGACCGAGAGGTTCTCGGCGGCACGCCAGAAGTTCTGGGTGGCGTTGCCGCCCATCCAGAACGCCTCGGTGCGGACGTGGCCGTTGAGGTTGACGTCGTCCGGGCTCATGCCGAGGCCGGCGACCTGGGTGAAGAAGCCGAGGTTGACGTCGGCGGTGTAGGTGCCGGGCTTGAACAGCACCGCGTAGCGCTGCGGGCCGAACTGGTTGGTCTCCTGCTGGGTGAAGAGGGTGTTCAGTCGACTCTGGATGGTCGACGTCGGCGTGCTCGGGTCGAAGACGAACGTGTTCGGCCCGAGGTTGGGGTTGCGTGGGTCGGTCGTGTCGACCGGGGGCTCGCTGGTCCCGCCGCCGGTGGTGTTCACCGCCAGCTCCCAGAGCGAGTAGCCGTAGGCGGTGCCCCGGGCGGTGCCGTACATCCGCAGGTAGCGACCGCTGCCGGTGACGGCGAGGGTCTGCGTCCCACCGGTGCCGGTGGTGGTCGAGTAGATCGTGGTCCAGGTGGCGCCGTCGGCCGAGGTCTGGAGCTGGAAGGCCCGGGCGTACGCGGCCTCCCAGGTGAGGACCACCCGGCAGATCGTGCGGGTGCTGCCCAGGTCGACGCGCAGCCACTGCGGGTCACTGGCGGCGCTGGCCCACCGGGTGCCGGTGTTGCCGTCGACGGCGGCGGACGGCGCGAGGCCGGCGTCCTGGGTGGACGAGGCGGTCGCCGGGCTGCCCTGCGCGACGTTGCTGCTGCCGCAGGTGGGCGTGCTGCCACCGGTCTCGCCGTAGACCTGGAACTCCCAGAGCGAGTAGCCGTAGCCGGTGGCCCGGGCGGTTCCGTACATCCGCACGTACCGGCCGGCGCCGGTGACGGTGAGGTTCTGGGTGCCGCCGGCGCCGGTGGTGGTGCTGTAGATGGTGGTCCAGGTGGCGCCGTCGTCGGAGGTCTGGAGCTGGAAGGCCCGGGCGTAGGCGCCCTCCCAGAGCAGGTTCACCTGGCTGAGGGTGGCCCGGGCGCCCAGGTCGACCTGGAGCCACTGGGGGTCGCTGAACGCGCTGGCCCAGCGGGTGCCGGTGTTGCCGTCGACCGCGGCGGAGGCGGGGGTGCCGGCGTTCTCGGCGGATGAGGCGGTGGCCGGGCGGCCCTGGGAGAGCAGCGTGGGCGCGGCCTGCGCGGGTGTCGTGGCGCCGGTCGGCGTCAGCGCCGCGACCAGGGCCACGGTCAGTCCGAGGAGCAGGTGCCGGACGGTCCGCCGGGAACGCGGCCGTACGGATGAAGCGCGAGATGTCATGACATCGCCTGTCGATAGGGGGTTACGGACGACGCGCGGGTGGGATCGGGCTCGCCCGTGGTGCCGTGGGTGGTGCCGCCGATGCGACGCCGCGGGGCGGAGAGCGCTCTCGTAGGAGTGTTGCGGCGAGATTGCGACGGCGTCAAGACATCGATCTATAACACTGTTATTTATCCCGAAGGTTGGGTGTGGGCGATTTGCCCTCAGCGGCGCACGCCACCATCGGTGAGGAACCGGGCGATCGGCAGCGTGGCCGCGCCCAACGCCACCGCGTCCACCCCGAGTCGGCACAGCTCGATCGACGCCTGCTCGTACGGCTGGCGCAGCGCCTGCCGCCCGGCGGCCTCCCGGACGGCCGGCAGCAGGTCGCCCAGTGCCATCGCCGCCCAGCCGCCGAGCACCACCCGCTCCGGGTTGAACAGGTTGATCAGGTTGGCCACGCCGGCGCCGAGGTAGCCGGCGGTCTCGTCCAGCACCCGCCGGGCGGTGCCCGAGGTCGCGGCGGCGGCCACCAGCGCGGCGAGTTGCGACTCCTCGTCGTCGCCCGGCACCGGTCGACCCCGGCGCGCCTCCCGGTAGCGGTCGATGATCGCCTCGGCGCCCACGTACGCCTCCAGACAGCCCCGGGCGCCGCACCGGCAGGCCCGCCCGCCGTAGATCAGGGTGGTGTGCCCCCACTCCCCCGCGCTGCTGGACGCACCCCGGTAGGTGGCCCCGTTGGTCACCACCGCCGCGCCGACGCCGGAGCCGACCAGCGCGAAGACGGCGTGCCGCGCGCCCCGGCCGGCGCCGAACCACATCTCCGCCTGGCCGAGGGTCTTCGCGCCGTTGTCGATGTGCAGCGGCAGGTCGGTGCCCGCGCCGATCAGGCGCTCCAGCGGCACCCGGTCCCAGCCCAGGGCCTGGGCGTGTACCACGGCCTGGGCGCCCTGTTCGACGACCCCGGAGACGCCGATACCGACGCCCAGCACGTCGGCCGGGGCGACCCCGGCCTGCCCGGTCACCACGTCGATGCCGGCCAGCACGTGCCCGGCCACCACGTCCGGCTCGGTACGCGCCGGGTCGAGCGGGTACTCGACGCTGGCCAGCAGGGTCATCGCGAAGTCGAACAGCTCGACCCGGACCCGGGTCTCACCCACGTCCACGCCGACCACGAAGGCGAACCGCGGCGCGAACCGCAGCAGCATGCTGGGCCGGCCACCGTCGGACTCGGCGGCGCCGGCCTCGGCGACCAGGCCCTCGTCGATCAGGTCGGCCACCACGTTGCTGACCGCCGGCTGGCTCAGCCCGGTGCTGCGCACCAGGTCCTGCCGGGTGAGCGGGGCGTCGAGGAAGAGCTTCGTCAGCAGGGCGGACCTGTTGCGCAGCCGGACGCTCCGGTTCGTGGCTCGCGCCAGCTCCACTCGTCACCTCGATCCCGTCGGTCGTCCGAGCGACTGTAACCGCCCTGTGCTTGACGACCCACCAGCCAGCAACTTTAATGACGACATTCATTAAGCCGTGATGTAACTCCCGGGAAACGCCGACCGGACCCCCGACGGCGTGTCCCCGAACCCGTCCGCAGCCGGCCGTCCGTCGCCTCACCCCTATCGACGACGGAGGTCGGCGGACCCCCACCACGCACCGGAAGGGCTGACCCGTGTCGAGACGACACCTCGGGATATTCACCGCCGCCGTACTGGCCGCCGCCTCACTGACCGCCTGCGGTGGCTCCGGCGACGACTCCGCCGCATCGCCCAAGACGCTCACCTACTGGGCCAGCAACCAGGGCGCCAGCCTGGAGGCCGACAAGACCATCCTCCAGCCCGAGCTGGACAAGTTCGAGAAGCAGTCCGGCATCAAGGTCACCGTCGAGGTGGTCCCCTGGTCGGACCTGCTCAACCGCCTGCTCGCGGCCGCCGCCTCCGGCAAGGGCCCGGACGTGGTCAACATCGGCAACACCTGGTCGGCGTCGTTGCAGGCCACCGGCGCGCTGGTCGAGTTCGACGACGCCACCCTGCAGGCCGTCGGCGGCAAGGACCGGATCGTGCCCGCCGCGCTCGCCGCCGCCGGCGCCCCCGGCAAGCCGCCGGCCGCCGTGCCGCTCTACAGCATGGCGTACAGCCTGTACTACAACAAGAAGGCGTTCGCCGACGCCGGCATCACCGCACCGCCGACCACCTGGGAGCAGCTCGCCGAGTACGGCAAGAAGCTGACCACCGGCGGCAAGTGGGGCCTGGCGATCGAGGGGGCCAACCCGTCGGAGAACGCCCACCACGCCTTCACCTTCAGCCAGCAGTACGGCGGCGAGTGGTTCGACTCGGCCGGCAAGCCGACCTTCGACACCCCGCAGAACGTCTCGGCGATCAAGCGCTACATCGACTTCATGGCCGCCGACAAGATCACCAACCCGAGCAACGCCGAGTACGCGCAGAACCAGTCGGTCTCCGACTTCGCCAACGGCAAGGCCGCCATGCTGCTCTGGCAGTCCGCCGGCTCGAACCTGAAGACGCAGAACATGCCCGCCGACGCGTACGGGGTGGCCCCGGTGCCGTTCCTGGCCAGCCCGCCGGCCGGTGGCAAGAAGGTCAACAGCATGGTCGCCGGGATCAACATGGCGGTCTTCAAGCACACCAAGAACCGCGACGGCGCGCTGAGCTTCGTGAAGTTCATGACCAGCGACGAGGAGCAGACGGTCCTCAACCGCACGTACGGCTCGCTGCCGGCGGTCACGACCGCGGGCTCCGACCCGGCGTTCAGCGCACCGGAGCAGAAGACCATCCAGGAGACCCTGGTCACCACCGCGGCCCCGCTGCCGCAGGTGCCCGAGGAGAGCACCTTCGAGACCCTGGTCGGCACCGCGATGAAGGAGCTGTTCGCGGACGCGGCCAGCGGCAAGCCGGTCACCGAGGCGTCGGTGAAGGCGAAGCTGACCGACGCGCAGCAGAAGATGCGCTGACCCAGGCGTCACCGGTGGCCGTGGTCGGGCGCTGAGCCCGGCCACGGCCACCGCCTCCGAGAGGACCCCGATGGCAACCAGCACCACCGCGCCGGACGCCGACCGGCGCGAACCCCGAGCCGGGTCACCGGCCCGGGGGCCGGCCCGCCGGCCCCGCGGCCCCCGCCGCTCGCTCCTGCCGTACCTGCTGCTCGCACCGGCCGTCGTGCTGGAACTCGCCATCCACGTGATCCCGATGGTGGTCGGGGTCTGGATGAGCCTGCTGGAGCTGACCCAGTTCCACATCCGCGACTGGTCCACCGCACCCTTCGTCGGGTTCGAGAACTACCGGGCGACGCTCGACCTGAACAGCGCCGCCGGCAAGGAACTGCTGCACTCGTTCTGGATCACCCTGGCCTACAGCCTGCTCTCGGTCGGGTTCGCCTGGCTGCTCGGCATCTCGGCGGCGGTCGTTCTGCAACGGCCGTTCCGGGGGCGGGCGATCCTGCGGGCGCTGTTCCTCACCCCGTACGCCCTGCCGGTCTACGCCGCGGTGATCACCTGGAGTTTCCTGCTGCAACGCGACACCGGCCTGGTCAACCACGTCCTCGTCGACCAGCTCGGGCTGCTCAACGAGCGGCCGTTCTGGCTGATCGGCGACAACAGCTTCTGGTCGCTCCTGGTGGTGTCGGTGTGGCGCAACTGGCCGTTCGCGTTCCTCTGCCTGATGGCCGGCCTGCAGAACGTGCCCGGCGAGCTGTACGAGGCCGCCGCGATCGACGGCGCCGGGTTCTGGCGCCGGCTGCGATCGGTCACCCTGCCGATGCTGCGGCCGGTGAACCTGGTGCTGCTGCTGGTGCTGTTCCTGTGGACGTTCAACGACTTCAACACCCCGTTCGTGCTCTTCGGCGGCTCCGCGCCCGAGCAGGCCGACCTCATCTCCATCCACATCTACCGCAGCTCCTTCAAGACCTGGGACTTCGGCTCCGGCTCGGCGATGTCCGTGGCGCTGCTGCTGTTCCTGCTCCTCGTCTCGGCCGCGTACCTGCTGATCACCAACCGTCGGAGGGACGACCATGCGTGAGACCGCCGGTGAGCGCTGGGGCCGGCGCATCGTGCTGACCCTGCTCACCCTCTTCGTCGTCATCCCGCTCTACGTGATGGTCACCTCCGCCGCGAAGCCGTTGCAGGACGTGCAGAACGGCTTCACCTGGTGGCCCAGCCGGCCCACCCTGCAACCGTTCGTCGACATGTGGAGCACCGTGCCGCTGGCCCGGTACCTGGTGAACAGCCTGGTGGTGTCGAGCATCGCGGCGGTCTGCTCGGTGGCGGTGGCCATCTTCGCCGCGTTCGCGGTGAGCCGGTACCGGTTCCGCGGCCGGGGAGTCTTCTCGGTGACGGTGCTGTCCACCCAGATGTTCCCCGGCATCCTGTTCCTGCTGCCGCTGTTCCTCATCTACGTCAACCTCGGCAACGCCACCGGCATCGAGCTGTACGCCAGCCGTACCGGCCTGGTGATCACGTACCTGACCTTCTCGCTGCCGTTCTCGATCTGGATGCTGGTCGGCTACTTCGACTCGATCCCTCGGGGGCTGGACGAGGCGGCGCAGGTCGACGGCGCCGGTCCGCTGCGCATCCTGTTCCGGGTCATCCTGCCTGCCGCCGTGCCCGGCGTCGTGGCGGTCACCGTGTACGCGTTCATGACCGCCTGGGGTGAGGTGCTCTTCGCGTCGGTGATGACCGACGAGGGCAGCCGCACCCTGGCCGTCGGCCTGCAGGGCTACTCCACCCAGTTCAACGTCTACTGGAACCAGATCATGGCCGCCTCGCTGGTGGTCAGCATCCCGGTCGTCGTCGGGTTCCTGGCCCTGCAGCGCTACTTCGTCGCCGGCCTGACCGCCGGCGCGGTCAAGTGAGTCATTCAATCCCAGAGGAGAACCGACCCGTGCCCGACCTGTCCAAGCTGCCACCCGACTTCCTCTGGGGCGTCGCCACCGCGGCGTACCAGATCGAGGGGGCCGTCGACGTCGACGGCCGGGCGCCGTCCATCTGGGACACCTTCTCGGCGACCCCCGGCAACGTCGACAACGGCGACACCGGTGCGGTGGCCTGCGACCACTACCACCGGTGGCCGGAGGATCTGGCGCTGCTGCGCCGGCTCGGCGTGGACGCGTACCGGTTCTCGGTGGCCTGGCCCCGCGTGATGCCCGACGGCGTCGGCCGGGTCAACCCCGCGGGGCTGGACTTCTACGACCGGCTCGTCGACACGCTGCTCGCCGACGGCATCCGGCCGTTCGTCACGCTCTACCACTGGGACCTGCCGCAGGCGCTGCAGGACCGGGGCGGCTGGCCGGAGCGCTCCACCGCAGAGGCCTTCGCCGACTACGCGGCGGTGGTGGCCGCCCGCCTGGGCGACCGGGTCGCCGACTGGAACACCGTCAACGAGCCGCTCTGCGTGTCCTGGATCGGGCACCTGGAGGGACGGATGGCCCCCGGCGAGCGGGACCTGACCCGCGCCGTGCACACCTCGCACCACGTGCTGCTCGGGCACGGCCTGGCCACCCAGGCGGTCCGGGCCAACGCCGCCAAGCCGGCCTCGGTGGGGCTGGTGCTCAACCTCAGCCCGATCGAGCCGGCCACCGACCGGCCGGAGGATGTCGCGGCGGCGCGACGGGCCGACGGGCACGTCAACCGCTGGTGGCTGGACCCGATCCACGGGCGCGGCTACCCCGCCGACATGATCGCCACCTACGGGGTCGAGCCGCCGGTGCGTGGCGACGACCTGACGATCATCGCCACCCCCACCGACTTCCTCGGGGTGAACTACTACTTCCGGCAGCTGGTCGTCGACGACCCGGCCGGGCCGGCGCCGTACGCCCGGCAGGTGCCGGTGCCCGGCTCGGTGGAGACCGCGATGGGTTGGGAGGTGTACCCGGCGGGGCTGGAGCGGCTGCTGGTCGAGGTGAGCGAGGAGTACCGGCCGGGCCGGATCATCGTCACCGAGAGCGGCTCGGCGTGGCCGGACGAGGTCACCGCCGACGGCGCGGTGGAGGACAAGGAGCGCACCGACCACCTGGAGCAGCACCTGGCCGCCTGCGCGTCGGCGGTGGCCCGGGGCGTGCCGCTGGACGGCTACTTCGTCTGGTCGCTGCTGGACAACTTCGAGTGGGCGTACGGCTACGACAAGCGCTTCGGGCTGGTGCACGTGGACTACGCGACCCAGCGCCGGACGGTGAAGGCGAGCGGTCTGAGCTACGCCGAGTTGATCCGCGCCCACCAGCGCCTCGCCCGGACCACCGGGACCGCGACGCCGGTGGCCTGAACGGGGGCGGGCGGGACCGAGGCACCCTGGGCTTCGCGCCGATCGGCGCCCGGGGTGCCCCGGTCCCGCCCGGCGCTCAGTCCAGGACGCGGCGGGACAACGTCGCCGGCAGCCGGCCGGCGAGCAGCCAGGCGGCGCCCGCGGCGACCAGTGGCAGCCCACCGGCGATCGCGACGAGGTGCGCGACCGGAACGGCGCCGAGCGGGTCGAGGTCGCGGTGCAGCGCACCGGCCAGCGCCAGGTACGTGCCGGCCACGCCCAGCACGGCACCGAGCAGGGCGAGCGCTCCGGCGGTCGTGGCGGTGAGCGTCCGCCGTACCCGTCTCGGCGCGCCGGCCGCGGTCAGCGTGCGCAGGTCCGCTGCCGCCTCACCCCGGATGAGCCCGACGGTCGTCGCCAGGACCCCGAGCGCGAGCAGCACGCCGGCGACGGTCGCGCCCGTCCTCAGCGCGGTCAGCGAACTCTGCTCCCGGCGCGACTCGATGGTGAGCCCGGCGGCGGCCGCGAGCTCCTGGGCCGCAGCCAGCTGCGCGCCGGTGACGGGGTGGTCGGCGGCGAGGAACCAGCCGACCCGGGCGGGCTGCCAGCCGTGCCGGCCGAGCGCGGCGGGCGTGATCAGCGAGTCGGGCAGCCCGGTGTAGCCGGACCGGGGCAGGGTGCGCACGGTCGGCCGGACTCCCCGGGCGGGGATGTTCATCAGCGCCAGCTCACCGGTGCGGGTGGTGAGCACGTCGGTGTCGGCGTCCACCGCGATCCCGGCTACGCCGTTCAGCCGGAGCAGCCCGGGGTTGACCACGTAGAGCGGATGGGACGTCGTGGACTCGCCGGCTGCGGCCGGTGCGCCGATCTCGACGGCCGGGTGTCCGGTCGGTCCCCCCTCCCGGCCCGGGTCGGTGTGCGCGGCGACCACCGCCATGTCCAGCGGAATGACGGTGGCCGCGCCGACGGTGGCCGCGATCGTGTTGGCGTGGGCCTGGAGAGCGTCCATCTCGGCCGCCGTGCGCTCCGGAATCACCGGTTCCGGCTGGCCGATCCGGATCAGCAGATGGCTGTCCGCCAGGTTGCCCAGCCCGGCCGCCTCCCGGCTGCGGTGCTCCGCGGCGGCGGAACCGACCACGACAGCCGCCGAGAGACCCACCGCCAGACTGATCGCGGCGAGCGCCGCGCCGGCCCGAACGCGGTACCGGGCCAGGTCGGCCAGGGCGAGCCGGACGGCCACCGGCAGGCCGCCCCGGGCCGCCGCCAGCGCCGGGATGGCCAGCGGGCCGACGAACAGCACGCCGAGCACGGTGCAGACGCTGCCCACGATGATGAGCGGCGGGTTCGACCCGTCGGAGAGCACCAGTGCGGTGAGGCCGGCGGCGAGCAGCGCGGCCGTGGTCACGGCGGTACGCCGCGCCGCCGGCGGGGTGGGCGGCCGGGCCGAGAGCGCGCTCATGATCGGGGTACGCGCGACCGCGCGGGCGGGCCACCAGGCGGCGGCTGTCGCGGTCACCACGGCCAGCAGCATGCCCGCGCCGATGGTGAGCCAGGGCAGGTCGAACCGGCCGATGCGGTGCCCGGCGGCGGTCTCGACGAAACCGGCGGCGATCAGCCAGGCGGCGAGCCCGACGGCGGTGCCGCAGACCGTCGCGACGGCACCGACCGCCGCGCCGTTGACCAGCAGCACCAGCCGCAGGTGGCGGCGGGTGGCGCCCATCGCCGCCAGCATGCCGAGCTGACGCAGCCGGCGCTGCGCCACCACCACGAACCCGGCGGCGGCAACCAGCGACACCAGCAGCAGGCCGACGGTGGCCAGCGCCAGAGCGGCGACGGTGAGCACCGTGCGCTCGGCCAGCGGCCGGGACTCGCGCACCAGCGGGCCGTCGACGGTCCGGCGGAAGGCCTCCAAGCTGTCCCGGTCGCCGGCCACCAGCACGGTCACCGACTGGGGCCGGTCGGCGTGCGCCGGGTCTGTGAGGGCGAACTCGTCGTGCAGGTCCGCCGGGTTCTCCACCACGCCGACGACCAGACGGTCGGCGTCACCGAGCGGGACCCGGCTGCCGAGCCCGGCACGCAGCGCTCGCGCCACCCCGTCGGTCACCGCCAGCTCGGCCGGCCCGGCCGGGTAGCGGCCCTGCCGCAGGGCGAGCATCGGGCCGCCGTACGCGCCGGCGGGGTCCTGGGCCCGGACGTCGACCGGGTCGAACAGCCCTGGCACCGGCACGTGCCGGTGGCCGATCACGTCGATCGTGCCGAACCACCCCCGGGCGGCGGTGACCCGGGCGTCCAGCGCGGCGGAGTCGTCGCCGGGAATCCGGATGAGCTGGTCGGCGCGGCCGAAGGTGGCGTCGCTCGACGGGGCGAGGTTCCAGGTCGCGGCCAGGCCGAAGGTGGCACCGGTGACCGCGACGGTGAGCAGCGCGATGGCCAGCAGTTGCTGCCGCCACTCGCGGCGGAACAGCCGTACCGCCCACCGGATCACCGCGCGACGGGCCGGAAGTCCGCCGCCGGCGGGCCGGGCGGCCGTCCGGCTGCCGACCGGGGTCGCGGTCACCGCGGCGGGTCCGAGGCGAGCAGGGCGTCCGGGCCGGCCGACGGTGCGGTCTGGTCGACCACCCGGCCGTCCCGGATGAAGATCACTCGATCGGCCCAGGATGCGAGCTGGGCATCGTGGGTGACCATCACTCCGGCGATGCCGCGCTTGCAGGCCGAGCGGAGCATCCGCAGGACGGCCTCGCCGTTGGCGGCGTCGAGCGCGCCGGTGGGCTCGTCGGCCAGCAGCAGCCGCCGGTCCCCCACCACGGCCCGGGCGATGGCGACCCGTTGGCGTTCGCCGCCGGAGAGGTCGTCGGGGAAGTGGCCGGCGCGGTCGGTCAGCCCCAGCTCGTCGAGCACCCGCAGGGCGGCGGCGCGCGCCGGACGTACGGCCATGCCGTCCAGCTCCAGGGGCAGGGCCACGTTCTCGACGGCGGAGAGGCCGGCGAGCAGGTTCAGGTCCTGGAAGACGAAGCCGAGCGACCGGCGGCGCAGCCGGGCGGTGGCGTCGGCGGAGAGCGTGGAGACGTCGGACCCGCAGACCGTCACCTGGCCGGCGGTGGGCTCCTCCAGGGTGCCCGCGATGGTCAGCAGCGTGCTCTTGCCCGAGCCGCTGGGGCCCATCACCGCGACCAGTTCACCGGCGGCCACGTCGAGGTCGACCGCGCGCAGGGCGTGCACCGCGGCGGCTCCGACGCCGTACACCTTGGACACCTGTCGCAGGCTCAGCACGACGCTCATCGCCGCGCTCCTGCCGTGTTGTCCCCGGCCGGGCGCTCGACGCGGCCGTCGGCGGCGTTCGGTGTGCCGGCGCTGTCGGCGTTCGGTGTGCCGGCGTCGGCGGATGGCGTCGGGTGGTTGCGCAGGCGGGCGTCCGCCGCGTCCAGCCAGCGGACGACCGCTTCCAGCCGGAACAGCTCGGCGTCGACGACGAGGCCGAGGCCAACGTCCTCCGGTGCCGCGTCGGCCTTGAGATGGGTGTAGCGCTGCATCTCCTCGACGATCCGCCGCCGGTGGGCCTGGAGGATCTCGGTCACGTCCACCTGGGTCAGCCGTGCCGCCACTTGCACCTTCATCACGAGCTCGTCCCGGGGTGGTGGCCCGGCCTGCGGCGGTGTGCGCAGCCAACCGTGCAGCTCGCGCTCGCCCTCGGCGGTGAGCCGGTAGCGCTTCTGCGCGCCGTCGCGGCCAGCGTCGTCGGACTCGACGTGCCCCTCGCGCTCCAGGCGTTGCAGTGTGGTGTAGACCTGCCCGACGTTGAGCGGCCAGACCTCGCCGGTGCGCGCCTCGAACTCCTGGCGGAGTTGGAGACCGTACTTCGGTGCCTCGGCGAGCAGCGCCAGCATGGCGTGCCGGATGCTCACTGTCGACTACTCACGGTTAACATACTCGGTATAATACACAGTATTATCGGTCGGTGCCTCCCGTCCGACGACAGTCAGCGCAGTTGGACAAACGGCTATCGACGGATCACGCCGACGGTTAGCCTGCCCCAATGGCCGCAGCACCCGACGAGGTCGAACAGCCCGACACCGGGCCACGAATGTCCGGCACGGACCGGTTGACCGCGTTCAGCGACGGCGTCTTCGCCATCGTCATCACACTGCTGGTCATCGAGCTGCGGGTGCCGGAGTACCACGAGGGTGAGCTGCTGGCCGGGCTGCTCGACGAGGGGGCGTCCTACCTCGCCTTCGTGGTGTCCTTCGTCTACATCGGGGTGCTCTGGCTCAACCACCACGCGCTGGTCCGGCTGATCCGCGGCACCACCCTCGCGCTGAGCTGGATCAACCTCGGCATCCTCTTCGGCGCGGTGATCATCCCGTTCCCCACCGCCGTGCTCGCGTCCGCGCTCACCCACGGCGACACCGACGACAGACGCGCCGCCGTCGCCCTGTACGCGCTGGCCGCCGCCCTGATGTCGGCCCCCTGGCTGCTGTTCTTCGGCTACCTGCGCCGCCACCCGGCGCTGCTCGAACGCGGTGTCAGCCCCGAGTACGTGCGGACGCAGCGACTGCGACCGATCACCGGCCTGGTCCTCTACGGGCTCACCGGCCTGCTCGGCTGGTTCGTCAATCCGCTGCTGGGCCTGATCGGCGTCATCGTCATGGTCACGTATCACGCGTTCACCAGCGAGGGGCTGCGCCGCCGACGGGCCGCCGGTCGCTGATCCCTCCGGACCCGGCGCGCGGCTCACATCCGGGGCAGGTCGGCCGGGGTGTCCACGTCGACCGGCGAGCCGGCGTCGTCGCAGGGCACCTCGACCACCAGATCCGGACGTGCCCGGAGCAGGTCGCGGGCGCCCCGGTCGCCGACCGCGTACGCGTCCAGCAGCGGCCAGGTGGCCCGGCCCAGCAGCACCGGATGCCCCGGCCGGCCCGCGTAGGTGGCGACCGCGACGGCGGCGCCGCCGGCGTGCGCCCCGCGCATCCGACGGACCGCGACCGGGCTGATCAGCGGCTGGTCCACGAGGATCACCACGACCGCCGGGGCGTCGGCCGGCAGTGAGGCGAGGCCCCGGCGCAGCGACGAGCCCAGCCCCTCGCGCCAGCGGTCATGGCGTACCGGCACCGCGCCGGGCAGCTCCGGCAGCTCGTCCGCGCCCGCGCCGAGCACCACGTGCACCGGCGCGCAGCCGCCGTCGCGCAGCAGCCGGATGCCGCGCCGCACCAGCGGCTCTCCGGCCAGCTCGACCAGCGCCTTGGGCCGGCCGTAGCGCCGGCCGGCGCCGGCGGCCAGCAGCAGCCCGGCGATCACCGGCGGGTCCGGCATGCGAGCCCCACCTTCCGTGCGAGGGTCTGTGAGTTTTTCGTCGCATATGTACCACTAAAGCTACTCTGACCCGGTGCAGGGCGGACCGGAGCAGGAGACCACCACCGACGAACGGCACTCGTCCCGGGTGGCGTTCGAGGTCAACGACGCACGGCGGGAGCTGACCCTCGACAACCGCACCACGCTGCTGGACACGTTGCGCGAGCGGCTCGGCCTGATCGGGGCGAAGAAGGGCTGCGACCACGGCCAGTGCGGCTCCTGCACCGTGCTGCTCGACGGCCGCCGGGTGAAGAGCTGCCTGATCCTCGCGGTCACCCTGGACGGCCGGTCGGTGGTCACCGTGGAGGGGCTGGCCGGGCCGGACGAGCTGTCCCCGCTCCAGGCCGCCTTCGTCGCGCACGACGCGTTCCAGTGCGGCTACTGCACCCCCGGACAGATCTGCTCCGCCCGCGGCATGCTCGACGAGGTCGCCCGGGGCTGGCCCAGCGCCGTCACCGGCGACCTCACCGCACCGGCCGAGCTGACCGACGCGGAGATCCGCGAACGGATGGCGGGCAACCTGTGCCGCTGCGCCGCGTACCCGCACATCGTCGCGGCCGTACGCGAGACGGCGACGACGCGGTGAGGCCGTTCCGCTACCACCGGCCGGCCGACGTGGCCGAGGCGGTCGCCGTGCTGGCCGCCGAACCCGAGGCGGCGTACCTGGCCGGCGGGACCAACCTGGTGGACCTGATGAAGCTCGGGGTGCAGCGACCCGACCTGCTGGTGGACGTGACCCGGCTCCCCCTGGACGCCGTCGAGGAGCTGCCCGACGGCGGGCTGCGGATCGGCGCGACGGTCCGCAACAGCGACCTCGCCGCCCACCCGGCGGTCCGCCGCGACTATCCGGTGCTCGCCCGCGCCCTGCTCGACGCCGCCTCCGGGCAGCTGCGCAACCTGGCCACCACCGGCGGCAACCTGTTGCAGCGCACCCGCTGCGTCTACTTCCAGGACACCGGCAAGGCGTGCAACAAACGCGAACCGGGCACCGGTTGCGCCGCCCGGCACGGCCAGAACCGCGACCTCGCCGTGCTGGACTGGTCCGATCTCTGCGTCGCCACCCACCCGTCGGATCTCGCGGTCGCGCTCGCGGCGCTCGACGCGGTGGTGGAGGTGCACGAGCCCGACGGCCCCCGCGACGTGCCACTCGCCGCCCTGCACCGCTCGCCCGGCGAGCACCCGGAGCGGGAGACCACCCTGGAGCGGGGCACGCTGATCACCGCGGTCCGACTGCCGGCGCTGCCCGCCGCGCGCCACTCGACGTACCGCAAGGTGCGTGACCGGGCTTCCTTCGCCTTCGCCGTCGGCTCGGTGGCCGCGGTGCTGGACCTCGACGGCGACGTGGTCCGCGACGTCCGCCTGGCGTACGGGGCGGTGGCCCACCGGCCGTGGCGCGCCTACCGGGCCGAGGAGGAACTGCGGGGTCGACCGTTCAGCCCGGAGCTGGCGGCGCGGGCCGCCGACGCCGAACTGGCCGAGGCACGCCCGTTGCGGCACAACGGCTTCAAGCTGCCGCTGACCCGGGCCATCACCGTGCGGACGCTCACCGAACTCGCCGAGGGGGCGCGGTCGTGAGCACCGGGGCCGTCGGCCGGGCCCACCCCCGCCTGGAGGGCCGGGAGAAGGTCACCGGCACGGCGCGGTACGCGGTCGAGTACCCGGTGGACGGGGTCACCTACGGCTGGGCGGTGCCGGCGGCGGTGGTCCGGGGCCGGATCACCCGGGTCGACGCGGCCCCGGCGCTCGCGCTGCCCGGCGTGCTGGCCGTGCTGCACCACGGCAACGCACCCCGCCTGGCACCGGGGCCGGATCGAGGGCTGTGGCTGTTGCAGGAACCCGCCGTCCACTACCGGGGGCAGTTCGTCGCGGTGGTCGTGGCCACCAGCCTGGAGGCGGCCCGGGAGGCGGCCCGCCTGGTCCGCATCGACTACGACGCGGGGCCACACAGCACCGTCCTCGCCGCCGACCACCCCGGCCTGTACCGGCCGGACCAGGTCAACCCCAGCTACCCGACGGACACCGCCGAGGGCGACTTCGACGCCGGGTACGCGGCCGCACCGGTCCGGATGGACGCCACGTACCGGACGCCTGCCTACCACAACAGCCCGATGGAACCGCACGCCACCACGGCACAGTGGCGCGACGGGCGGCTGCTGGTGCACGACTCGAACCAGGGGGCCGCTCCCGTGCAGGCCACCCTGGCCGAGCTGTTCGAACTGCCCCGGGAGGCGGTCCGGGTCGTCGCCGAGCACGTCGGTGGCGGCTTCGGCAGCAAGGGGTACGCCAAGGCCGCCGTGGTGCTGGCCGCGCTGGCGGCCCGACAGGTGGACCGGCCGGTCCGGCTGGCGCTGACCCGGCAGCAGCTGTTCGGGCCGATCGGCTACCGCACGCCCACCATCCAGCGGGTCCGGCTCGCGGCCGACGCCGACGGCCGGCTCACCGCGATCTGCCACGATTCGATCACCCAGACCTCGACCATCCGGGAGTTCGCCGAGCAGGTCGCCGTCTACACCCGCAGCATGTACGCCGCGCCGCACCGGCGCACCACCCACCGGCTGGTCCGGCTCGACGTGCCGACGCCGTTCTGGATGCGCGCCCCGGGCGAGTGCCCCGGCGCGTACGCGCTGGAGTCGGCGATGGACGAGCTGGCCACCGCCGTCGGCATCGACCCGGTGGAGCTGCGGATCCGCAACGACGCGGCGGTCGACCCCGACCTGGGGCAGCCGTTCAGCAGCCGCAACCTGGTCGCCTGCCTGCGCGAGGGCGCCGAACGGTTCGGCTGGGCGGACCGGGATCCGACGCCCCGGGCCCGGCGTGACGGGCGCTGGCTGGTCGGCACCGGAGTAGCCGGGTCGAGTTACCCGGCCCGGGCCCGGGCGGCCGCGGCGTCGGCCACCGCGCGGAGCGACGGCGGGTTCCTGGTCCGAATCGACGCCACCGACATCGGCACGGGCGCCCGGACGGCGCTCTGGCAGGTGGCGGCCGACGCCCTGGGGGTGCCGCCGGAGCGGGTGGAAATCCGGATCGGCGACAGCGACCTGCCCCCGGCCGGCGTGGCCGGCGGCTCGATGGGCACCGCCTCGTGGAGCTGGGCGGTGATCGGGGCGTGCGAGGCCCTGCGGGTGAAGCTGCGGCAGGTCCCGGGCGGGGCGCCGGCCGACGGCGAGGTGACCGCCGAGGTGAGCACCGCCGACGAGGTACGCGACCAGCCCGAGCGGCCCCGGTACGCGTACGGGGCACAGTTCGCCGAGGTCCGGGTGGACGTGGACACCGGCGAGGTGCGGGTGAACCGGATGCTCGGGGTTTTCGCCGCCGGGCGGGTGGTGAATCCGACGACCGCGCGCAGCCAGCTCATCGGCGGCATGACGATGGGAATCTCGATGGCCCTGCACGAGGAGGGTGTGCTCGACGAGCGGTACGGCGACTGGGTCAACCACGACCTGGCCACCTACCACATCACCGGCTGCGCGGACGTGGAGCGGATCGAGGCGCACTGGATCGACGAGCAGGACGGCGACCTGAACCCGGCCGGCGTCAAGGGCATCGGCGAGATCGGCATCGTCGGCACCGCGGCGGCGATCACCAGCGCGGTGTGCCACGCGACGGGCGTACGCGTACGCGACCTCCCGGTGCGGCTGGACAAACTGATCGCCCTATCACCTTTGGCTTAAATAAGCTGGGCCTGATATAAAGGTCGTCGTGCACGCCTTCGACGTGCTGGGCGATCCGGTCCGGCGCCGCATCCTGGAGCTGCTCGCCACCGGCGAGCAGAGCGCCGGCGCGGTCAGCGCGGTGATCCGCGACGAGTTCGGCATCTCCCAGCCCGCCGTGTCCCAGCACCTCAAGGTGCTGCGCGACAACGGCTTCGCCACCGTGCGACCGGACGGCACCCGGCGGCTCTACGCCGTCGACCCGCGCCCACTGCGTGAGGTCGACGGCTGGCTGGAACACTTCCGCCGGTTCTGGACCCCGCCCCTGGCGGCACTCGCCACCGAGCTGGCCCGGGGTCGCCGCGAACGGCGGCTGCGCGGCGCCGCCGACCCACCCGAGGAGAGGAACCAACAATGATCGACGCGACCGAGCAGATCAACGCCGTCCAGCGCCACGTCGGCAGCCGCACCCTGGAGGCCGGCGAGGCCCGGGTGACCACCCTCAGCCAGACGTACCACGCGACACTCGACGACCTCTGGGACGCCTGCACCACCGCCGAGCGCATCCCACGCTGGTTCCTGCCGATCTCCGGCGACCTGCGGCTGCACGGCCGGTACCAGCTCGAGGGCAACGCCGGCGGCACCGTCGAGAGCTGCGACCCGCCGCACCGCTTCACCGCCACCTGGGAGTACGGCGGCGAGGTGAGCTGGATCGAGGTGCGGCTCACCCCCGTCGACGACGAGCGGACCCGCTTCGAGCTGGACCACATCGCGCACGTCGACCAGGACCGGTGGGCCCAGTTCGGGCCGGGCGCCGTCGGCGTCGGTTGGGACCTGGGCCTGCTCGGTCTCGCCTCCCACCTGGCCGCCGACGGCAGCGGGGTGTCGCCGGAGCAGAGCGCCGAGTGGAGCGCCTCCGACGAGGGACGGCGGTTCATGGAGCTGAGCAGCCAGCTGTGGGGCGAGGCGAACATCGCGGCCGGCACCGACGCCGACGAGGCGAAAGCCGCCGCCGAACGCACCACCGCCTTCTACACCGGCGCACCCACCCCGTAACGCGACCGACCTCGCCGCCCGCCGCTCGCACGCCGCGCCACGACGCGCGGCCGCTCGCCCGACGGCGTCCCACCTGCGGCGCCGATCCGGGGAGAATCGTGGTGATCGGAGATCACCTGACCGCGATTCTCCCTAGATCGACGGGTAACGTGCTGCGGCATGACCGGTGGGCCGTACTCGCACTGCTCGTACTGTGGCGCCGCCTACCCGTCGACGGCTGGCTGGCCTCGGGTCTGCGACGGTTGTGGCGAGACGGTGTGGCGGAACCCGCTGCCGGTCGCGGTGGCGGTGCTGCCGGTCCGCACCGACGAGGGCCTGGGCGTGGTGGTGGTCCGTCGCGACATCGAGCCCGCCCGGGGGTTGCTCGCGCTGCCCGGCGGCTTCATCGAGTACGGCGAGGAGTGGTCCGACGCGCTGGTCCGTGAGCTGCGGGAGGAGACCGGGCTCGTCGCGGTGGCCGAGGACGCCCGGCTGTTCGCGGTGCACGGCGCCCCGGCGGGCGGCACGATGATGGTCTTCGGGGTGCTGCCCGAGCAGCGGGCGGAGGACCTGCCGCCATCGGCGCCGACCGAGGAGGCGACCGAGTGGCTGGTGCTCACCGACCCGGTCGAGCTGGCGTTCTCCACCCACACCCGGGTCCTCGCCGACTTCTTGGCTCAGGCCCGCCACGCCTGAGCCCCGGGGCGACGGGCGGATCTGCGTCGTGCGGGGCGCGTAGACAGCGGCTGGCGCCCGTCGGACACTCCGACGGGCGCCAGCCTCTGGTGCTGTCCGGGCACTGCCCGGTTGGTGCTGCGGTTAGTGCGCGGCCCCGCTGAAGCGCTGGCGACGACGCCACGCCAGGGTCAGCAGCAGCATGATCGCGCCGGCGCCAACCAGGCCGCCGCCGAGCTTCATGGGCGTGCTGAGGCTGCTACCCGTGACGGGCAGCGGCTGCTTCTTGTCCAGCACCCGAAGCTGCGTGGTGGCGGTCCGTCCGGACTCCCGGCCCGTAGCGGTGAAGGTCAACAGACCCGTCACCGACGGGCGGTAGCTCCGGGAGAACTGGCCCTGGGCGTTGGTCTGCGCCGTGAAGCTCAGCGGCGCGCTCGCCTGGTACGCCACCGGCCGCATGGCCACGGTGCTGCCGTCGCTGCGGCGGGCCGGTGCCTGGCCGGCGGCCGGCGCCGCCAGCGGCGTGACGGTCACGACGATGTCGACCGTCTCGTTCGGACCGAAGCCCGTACCGGTCAGCACGACCGTCTCGCCGAGGAAGATCGTCGGCCGGTTGACGGTCAGCGACGGGGGTGCGGGCACGTACGGCGGTGGCTGTGGCGTGTCCGTGATCGTCGGCGACGGCTGCGGCTGCGGCTGTGCCGCCCCCGCCGCGGTCGGCACGGCCACCACGGCCAGGCCGACCGTGAGCGCCATGATGATGCGGGATAGCCGCATGATTGGTTCCCTCCTACTGGTCACAGCTTGGTGCGGAATGAACTTGGGTGGTCCAAGGGCTGGCGGTGGGGGTCAGCCACAGCTCGGCTTGTCCGACGCCGGTCTTCGCGGTCAACACGGTGACCTCCAAGACCCGTTCGGCGCCGGGGCTCGCCTCGACGTTGGCCGTGGCGACCTGGCGGCGTCGTTCGGTGCCGCTGCCCAGAGCGATCTCCGTACCGTCGAGGCGCGCGTCGAGCACACTTCCGCCCGCCGGACTGAAGATCGACACCAGCGTGCGGATGGTGTACGGGTCCCCTGCCAGGCCGAGGCCGAGGACGGACTCACTGAGTCCGGTCTTCGGCGCCGTCGAGCGCAGGGTCACCCGCAGCCGGAGCTCACGGCGGCCGTCGGGCCGGCATTCGCCGACCGTGAGGTTCGCCGTCGGCCGCAGGTAGTAGCCGAGCTTCGCGCCGCTGCCGTCGTTGAGGAACACGCCGACCGTCGGCACGGTGTCCTGTTCCGGAAGCGTCCCGGCCATCCGGCTGTCGCCGAATGTCCGCTGTTCCTCCGGTCGGGCACTCCAGAACAATATCCGGCGTTCAGTGATAGCACGGTCAAATGCGGACAACAACACCCGCGGGTTGACATTCTTCTTGAAGAAGGCATCAAACACCGCTGCGGCGGACGCCGTGAAGAACTCGTCCTGCTCTCTGGTGCCTAGGCGCTGGTAGGTCTCGTTGAGCAGCGTCTGCACGACCTTTTCGCTGGCCAGCGGGACGCCGCCGGGCACCAGCACCGGGCCGGTCGCCTTGAGCAGGTAGGACAGCACCACCGGGTCGACGGCGAGCACGCCGTCGACCGTGGTGCCGGTCTTGCGGCGGAACATCTCGCGGTACAGCGCGGCGGCGGTCGGGAAGTGCGGGGTCAGATTGACGTCGGCGGGATAGATGCCAGGCAGGTCGGTCCAGAGTGCCCTGGTCTCGGCGGGCAGCTTCAGCGCCGGCAGGAATCGACCGAGGGAGGCGCTGCTGCCCTGCCGGCCCATCCGGACCTGGCCCTTCTCGGCCTCGATCATCGCGTACGCGCCGAACATGCCGCCGGTGGCGCGCAGCTCGGCGAGATTCTGCGAGACCAGCAGGTACCGGCGTGGTCCGTTCGCGCCGAGCAGCGGCGGGAGCAGCCGGGCGCCCTGGTCGGCGGCCGTGGTGAGGCTGGCCAGCCGGTCGATCTCGCCGCGCAGATCGGTCAGCGCCTGCCGGATCTGGTCGACCAGCCGATCGGCGGGCACCGCGGCCAGGTCGCGGCGGGTGCGCTGCACCGCGTCGTCCACCCGGGACAGTTCGGCGGAGACCCCGGTGAGCTTGGCCAGATCCAGCCGGCCCCCGGTCGGCACGAGGCTGGTCAGGTCCGTCCGCAGCAGGGCCGGGAACGCCTGCCGGGCCAGTTCGTCGATGGCGACGGCGATCTGCTGGACAGCGTCGAGGTCGTCGCCGGCGATCGGGGTACGCCGGCCGAGCTGCCAGCCCGGGTCGGCGGTCACGGCCCGGGCCGCGGCGGACTGCTCCTGGAGCGCGGCGAGGGTCCGCAGGGCGCGGTCGGTCTCACCACCGACAACCTGTGCGCTCAGCTCGCGGGCCAGGCCCGCGGCGTTGAGCAGGTGGGCCCGCGCCTGCCAGCCGCGGAAGCCGATCCAGCCGCCGGTGGCCAGCAGCAACGAGCCGACCACCAGGGCACCGAGGAGTGCCCGGCGCAGTCGGGCACGCCGGCGGCGCCGGGACCGGCTGTGCCGCCGGCGCGGTCGTTCGCTCTCCGTCACACCACACTCCTGATTCCTGGAACCGGACAGACGGTCCGATATCCCTGACGTTCTTAGCACGCATCCGGACGTCTCGTACCGTTATGGCATTTCTCGTCCGTTACGCGAGGGTCTTTCGCGGACTGGCGGGTTCGGAGACCCTGCCGGCAACCTCGAGCAGCAGCCGCTCGATCCGGTCCACGCCGGCCGGCAACGACATCTCCCGCAGGTACGCCTCCCGGCCCCGGCGGCCCATCTCCACCCGCGACGGCGGGGGGATGGTGGCGGCCAACCAGAACCGGTCCGCCAGCGCCGCCCAGTCCTCGGGCGGGCAGGACAGCCCCGCCCGCGTGCGTTCCACCAGGTCGGCGGTGTCCCCGCCGGCCGAGGCCACCACCGGCGCGGCGCAGCTGAGCGCGGCCTGCAGCTTGCCCGGCACCATGCCGTGCAGCTCCGGAAGGTCGCGCAGCATGACCAGCTGGTAGTCCGCGGCGGCATACAGCTCGGGCATGTCGACCGGGGAGCGGCGTTCCACGAACCGGACGTTGTCCGCACCCAACTCGGCGGCGAGCCCCCGCACCCGCCGCTCGTCCGCCCCGGAGCCGACAAGGACCAGGTCCATCGTCCGGTCCAGCGCCGCGGCGGCCCGTACCGCCGTCTCCAACCCCTGCCGGGCTCCGATGGTGCCGGCGTGCATCACCACGCACCGCCCGTCGCCGCCGACCAGCTGACGGGCCGCCGGGCTGGGCGTCGCGGGGTGGAAGATCCGCTCGTCGGTCCAGTTCAGCACCACCTGGACCCGGGCCGGGTCGGCGCCGGCGGCGACCACCAGGTCCCGCATCGACGGCGCCGCCACGGCCACCCGCGCGGCACTGCGGTAGACCCGCGCCATCGCGGCGCCCATCCGTGCCGCCCAGCGCCCGTCACCCGCCTCCTCGGCGCCGTCGAGTGCCCACACGTCCTGCACGTGCAGGACCACTGGCACCCGCCCGAGCAGCCGCAGCACCGCGGCCGTGGCGAACGTGGTGGCCGGCAGTTGGAAGACGTAGAGCGCGTCCACGTTGCCGAGGAACCGGCGCGCGGCCAACGCCGCGCTGCCGGCGAACGAGACGTAGCTCGCCATCCTGCCGCCGGTGGACGTGGCGCCGCTGGAGTAGCGCGGCACCCGCCGCACGGACAGCCGTTGGCTGTGCGTCTCGTGGTGCCAGCGCTGGCGCCAGCCGGGGTAGACGTGTCCGCCGGGGTAGTCCGGGAAGCCGGTGAGCACCCGGACCTCGTGCCCGCGCGCGGCCAGCTCCTCGGCGAGGCTGCCGGGGATGAACGCCGGCTCCGGCGGAAAGTGGTACGACAGGATGCCGATCTTCACCGGGTCACCGCCGTTCGCCACGGAACCGCCCCGGTCGGCGCGGCACCGCGACCGACGGGCGCCCGGCCCGCGTACGATGCCGACAACCCCTCACCGCGCGGCCACCGGCGTCGACGCACCGCTCTCGCGGTGCGGCCGTCCGCGTCCGCACCGATGAGAGGGGCACCCATGGCCGACCGCGTCCTGTTCGTCTGCCACGCCAACCTGTGCCGGTCGCCGATGGCCGAGTACCTGGCCCGACGGCTGCTGGCCGACCGGCCGGTCACCGTGGCCAGCGCCGGCACCGACGCCCTGGACGGGCTGTCGATGCACCCGTACGCCATGGAGATCGCGGCCGAGGGCGGCGCGGACCCGTCGGCGTTCCGCAGCCGGGGGCTGCGCCCCGAGTACCTGGCCGACGCGACGCTGGTGCTGACCGCGACCCGACGCCAGCGCTCGGTCTGCACCGCGCTGGCGCCGGCCGCGCTGCACCGGACGTTCACCCTGCGCCAGTTCGGCCGGCTGGCCGCGGCGGCCGAGCCGCCGGTGGAACCGGCCGACGACTCGCTGGGGGCGGCGATCGCCGCGGCCGCCCACGCCCGGGGGCGGCTGCAACCCGCCGCCCCGGACGCGGACGACCTGCGGGACCCGATCGGCGGCACCGCCGCCGACTTCCGACGCTGCGCCGAGGAGATCGAACGGTCGCTACGACCCCTCGCCGCGCTCATCGGGGCAACCGGGTGAGTTCCTGGGTGCGGTCGCCGACGCCGCTGCCCTCGCTGTGCCGGGCGGACGCCGCCCGGTCGGCCGGCACCGACGGTGTGGCCGTCGAGGCGACCACCCGGTAGGCCTCGTACTGGTACGCCTCGGCCTTGGCCACCTTGGCCATGTTCAGCACGCAGCCGAGCAACCGGACCGAGACCGAGTGCAGCGACCGGGCCGCGGCGGCCACCTGGGTCCGTGAGGTGCGGCCCTGCTGGGTGACCAGCAGTGCGCCGTCGGCCTGCACGGCCACCACCACGCCGTCGGTCACGGCGAGCAGCGGCGCGGTGTCGATGATCACGATGTCCGCCGACTCGCGCAGCGCCAGCAACAGGTCCGCCATGGCCTTGGAGCCGAGCAGCTCGCTCGGGTTCGGCGGCGCGGAGCCGCTGGGCAGCACGAGCAGGGACTTGTCCCCCCAGCGCTGCACCACGTCCCCGACCTGGACGTCACCGACCAGTACGTCGGTGAGGCCGACCCCGGCGTCCAGGCCCAGGTAGTCGTCGACCTTGGGGCGACGCAGGTCCGCGTCGACCAGCAGTACCCGCCAGCCGGCCTCGGCCAGCGCGATCGCCAGGTTGCAGGAGAGCGTGGTCTTGCCCTCGCCCTGCAACGCGCTGGTGACGGCGATGACCCGGGCGGGCTCGTGCACGTCGACGAACCGCAGGTTCGTACGCAGTTTGCGGACCGCCTCGGCGCGCGCCGAGGTCGCGGCGTCGCCGACGATCAGCGGTGCCGAGCGGGCGCCGCTCTCGAACGGGATCTCACCGAGCAGCGGGCTGCCGGTGGCTCGTTGCAGGCCGGCGGCGTCGCGCAGCCGGACGTCGGCCACGCCGCGCAGGATCGCCAGGGCGACACCGAGTACCAGACCGAGCAGCCCACCGAGGGTGAGGTTGCGGGCCGGCTGCGGCGAGACGGGGCTAGAGCTGACCCGTGGACCGCTGACCACTTCGATCTTGATCGGCGCCTTGCCCTCCGGCGGCGTCTCGACCCTCTGCACGAGCTCGACGAACTTGGCGGCGAGGGTCTCCGTCACCCGCAACGCCCGCGTCTGGTCGGTGTCGGTGATCGACGCGCGCAGCAGGACGGTGCCGGCCTCGGTGGAGGTGCTCACCTTGCGCTGCACCTCGTCGGCGGTGAGCCCGACCGGATTCTCGGCCACCACGCTCTGTGCCAGCCGGTCGCTGCTGAGCAGGTCGGCGTACGACTTGACGCGCTGCTGGAGGAAGAGGCCACCCTGGTAGGCGTCGGTGACGCCCTGGTTGGGCGTGGTGACGAAGAACGTCACGGAAGCGACGTACCGGGGTTGAGCCCGTACGGTCACGAACGCCGAGACGCCCAGGGCGACCATGAACGTCACCAGCACGACCCACCAGTGGCGACGCACGTGGCGCAGTTGGCGGAGCAGGTCCATCAGGTGCGCCTCCGTGCCGGTCCGGTTACGCCAAAGAACTTCACGAAAACCCCCAAGGTCGTCTGTCAACTCGTGAAACCATTAAAGCCGCTCATACGGCTTATGTCCGGAGTTATGCATTTTCGTTGTGCCGGGATGCGCTCGAATGACCAACCCGACAAACGGCCATTCGGCAGCGGCGACAACGGGGAAAAGTCGCAACCGATCGGGCAGCGTCCGGGCGGCCCCTGCGGTCGCCGGCGTCGACGAACCCGGATAGGGTCGTCAGCGGTGTGCCGGGAAGCCTGGTCGGCGAGTGGATTCCTGCCGTCCCGACATCGCTAGGTGAGCCCCGCCAATGACCGACCACACCCCACCACCTGACCGGCCCCGGGCCCGCCTGTTCTCGCGGTCGTCCTGGCCCGAGGCCCGGCACCTCGCCGACGTGCTGCGCACGGAGACCGTCGGCGGCGCCCTGCTGCTGCTCGGCGCCGTGATCGCCCTGATCTGGGCCAACTCCCCCTGGGCCGACGCGTACACCCGACTCGGCGACTGGGTGCCGTGGCCCGGCGGCACGCGCTGGCACCTCGACCTGGACCTGGCCACCTGGGCCGCGGACGGCCTGCTCGCCATCTTCTTCTTCGTCGTGGGCCTGGAACTCAAGCGGGAGTTCATCGTCGGGGAACTGCGCGACCCGCGCCGCGCCGCGCTGCCGGTGGTGGCCGCCCTCGGCGGCATGCTGCTACCCGCGCTGATCTACGTGACGGTCACCCTGACCGCGGGCGGCGAGGGGCTGCGCGGCTGGGCGATCCCGACCGCCACCGACATCGCGTTCGCGCTGGCCGTGCTCGCGGTGGTCAGTTCGCACCTGCCACAGGGCCTGCGCGCCTTCCTGCTCACTCTCGCCGTGGTCGACGACCTGTTCGCGATCACGATCATCGCGGTCTTCTACACCGCCGACTTCCATCCCGTGCCGCTGCTCGCCGCGCTGGCGCCGATCGGGCTCTTCGCCCTGCTCGTCCAGCGGGGGCGCAGTTGGTGGTGGGCCCTGATCCCGCTCGCCGTCGCCGCCTGGGCCCTGGTGCACGCCTCCGGCGTCCATGCCACGGTGGCCGGCGTCCTGCTCGGGTTCACCGTGCCGGTGCTGGGGCGGCGCCGACGTGCGGGGGGCGCGTCCGCCGGCGACCGGTCGGACGCGGGCGGGCCGCCGGAGGGCACGAACGGGGACGCCGGCGGGCTCGCCGCACATCTGGAACACCGCTGGCGGCCGGTGTCGGCCGGCTTCGCGGTGCCGATCTTCGCCCTGTTCGCCGCCGGGGTCACGCTGCGGGGCACCGACCTGGGCGCGCTGCTGACCGACCCGGTGGTGATCGCCATCGTCGCCGGCCTGGTGCTCGGCAAGAGCATCGGCATCTTCGGGTCGACCTACCTGCTCGCCCGGTTCACCCGCGCCGAACTCGACGAGGACATCACCTGGTCGGACCTGCTCGGGATCGCGCTGCTGGCCGGCGTCGGGTTCACCGTCTCCCTGCTCATCGGCGACCTGGCCTTCGGCGTCGGCAGCACGGCCGACAACCGGGTCAAGGCCGCCGTGCTGACCGGGTCGCTGATCTCCGCCGGCCTGGCCGCCACCGTGCTGCTCCGTCGCAACGCCGTGTACCGCCGGGTGGCGGAGCAGGAGCGACTGGACGCCGACGGCGACGGCGTTCCCGACGTCTACCAGAGATCCGCCGACAGCTGACCGGGACGCCGGGGAGAGTCCCGCCCCGGCGTCCGGGTCAGGCCGGACCTGACCGCACGGGCCGGTCAGTGGCCGCGTTCGGCGGGCCGGCGCTCCTCGGTCTCCTCGGACAACGCCTCGGCCGCCGGTGCGGTGAGGTCGTCACCGGGCACCGCCACCTCCTCGGCGAGGTCCTGCTCGTCGGGCTTCCCGCCGGGCTGCGGCTCGGGAGCGGTGGCGCCGCCGGCGAAGCCGTACTCGTTCGGTTCGTCGTGCCTGCTCATGTGGTTGTCCTCCCGGGTGCGCCGGTTTCGCCTCGTACCGCCAACGGTAGGTGGTGATCGTCCCCGGCGCAGGGCGGCCGGGATTGTCGACGCGACCACCCCGGCGCGGCGCCCAGCGCCGCCCAGAGCAGCTGGCGCAGCGCGATGACCGCAGCCGCGCCGGCGAGGCCGTTCCAGCCCGGATCGCCAACGAGCCGGAGCAGACCGGCCGCGATCAGCAGGTCCAACACCACCCGGATGGCGGTCCGGCCGGCCCCGGTGCTGAGCACGACGACCACACCGGCGACCAGAGCCAGCGCGGTCACCGCGGTCACCAGTCCGTCGATCACGTCCGGCGCTCTCCCTCGGCCACCTGCCGCTGCTCCTGACGGATCTCCCGGCCCAGGAAGTAGTTCAGCGCCGTCCGGATCGTGGCGATCGCGGCCAGCTGCCCGATCTGCGCGAACGACGGGGACACCGCGGTCCGCAGCACGTCGGCGGCCAGCTGGAACTCCAGGCCGAGCGTCAGGAACCGACCCAGGGCGAGCCGGATCGGGGTGAAGACGGCGGCGGTGCGGTGTCGCAGCCCTTCGACCACGAACCGCACCGCCGCCCAGACCGCGCCCACGAAGATCACCAGAGCGCCGGCGACCTCCACCACGGCGACCAGCACCTCGTCGCCCTGACGCAACAGGTCCGCCGCATCCACCCGGGGCCGTTACCCGCCACGGGGGTAGGTAGTCGACACTCAGGTCAGCTGGTTCACCGCCTCCAGGATCAGCCAGAGACCACAGATGGCGAACAGCACCGCCGCGCCGTACTTGATGGCCTTCTCCGGCAGCCGGCGGCCGAGCATACGGCCCACCAGGATGGCCAGGGCGTCCGCGGCCACCATGCCGATGGTGGAGCCGAGCCAGGTGCCGAACCAGCCGTACTTGGTGGCCAGCGTGATCGTGGCGAGCATCGTCTTGTCGCCCAGCTCGGCCAGGAAGAACGCCACCGAGACCGCGATGATCGCCGACTTGCTGGTCTTTTCGGCCTTGCGCTTCTCCTCGTCGGTCAGGCTGTCCCCGCGCAGGGTCCACGCGCCGAAGGCGAGGAACGCCAGGCCGGCCACCAGGGTGATCCACTCGGTGGGCAGCACGGCGCCGAGACCGGAGCCGATGGCGACCGACGCCAGGTGCACCACCGCCGTGGCGACGGTGATGCCGATCAGCACCGGCACCGGCCGGAACCGCGTGGCGAAGGTCAGCGCCATCAACTGGGACTTGTCCCCCAGCTCGGCGACGAAGATGACGCCGAAGCTGACGACCAGCGCGGCGAAGAATCCTTCCATGACACCCTTCCCGATCCTGCCGGGAGGAGGTACAGGGGCGCCCTCGACCCGGCTCCAAGAGCCTGAGTCGAAGGTCTCGCCCGCCCCGGAGACCGGGGCCGCGTGGCCGGATGCGGAACGCACCAGTATGTCGACCACGACATTGGGGGCTACTCCCCTTCGCGTGATCAGCCTAGCCGATCACCGCCGGGGCCCGCCGGGGTGGGTGAACCGGCTCACCGCGCCTGGGCGAGGGTGACCCCGAAGAGTCCCTCCGGATCGGTCCAGAAGTCCGTGGCGGCGAAACCGGCCCCGGCCAGCTCGGCGGCGATCCCCGCCCGACGGAACTTCGCCGAGATCTCGGTACGCAGATCCTCGCCCGTGGCGAAGGCCACGGTCAGGTCCAGCACCCGGACCCGCATCGGCCGGGTCGCCCGCAGCCGCATCTCGATCCACTCGTGGTCGGCGTCCCAGCGGGCGACGTGCGCGAACCCCGCGGGGTCGAAGTCGGCGCCCAGCTCCCGGTTGATCACGTGCAGCACGTTGCGGTTGAACTCGGCCGTCACCCCGGCCGCGTCGTCGTACGCGGGCACGATCAGCGAGGGATCCTTCACCAGGTCGGTGCCGAGCAGCAGCCAGTCGCCGACCTCCAGCGCGGCGCGCATCGCGGCGAGGAACCCGGCACGCTCGCCCGGCAGGAGGTTGCCGATGGTGCCGCCGAGGAACACCACCAACCGGCGGCCGCCGGTGGGCAGCCGGTCCAACTGGCGGGTGAAGTCCCCGACGATGCCCCGGACCCGCAGTCCGGGATAGTCGGCGGCGATCTCGGCGGTGGACGCCCGCAGCGCGCTCACCGACACATCGAGGGGGACGAAGGTGCCCAGCCCGCCCCGGCGGGTGAACGCGTCCAGCAGCAGCCGGGTCTTCTCCGACGAGCCGGAGCCCAGCTCGATCAGGGTCTTCGCCCCGGTCAGGGCCGCGATGTCGGGCGCCCTCTCGGCCAGCACCGCCCGCTCGGCCCGGGTCGGGTAGTACTCGGGCAACCGGGTGATCTCCTCGAACAGCTCGCTGCCCCGGGCGTCGTAGAACCACTTCGGTGGCAGCCACTTCTGCTCGGCGCTCAGCCCGGCCCGGACGTCCTCGCGCAGCCCACGCTCCAGGTCCTGCTCCTCGAGGTAGATCTCCAGCGGTTCCGCCGTCATCACGTTGCCTCTCTGTTCGGTCAACCGTCGCCTGCCCGACCGCCGCCGCTCACCACGCCGGCAGTGGGCTCACCCGCACCTCGTTCGCCGTGGCGCTCACCAGGCGCCCCTCCGGCACCGGCCGCCACCCGGGGTCGTCGTCGTGTGGCTCGGACGCGAGCAGCACCGAGCCAGCCGCCGCGCGCACCGACAGCGCGTGCCCGGCCACGCTGGCCACCACCCGGCGCCCGTCGGTGAGCAGCAGATTCAGCCGCGAACCCGGCGCCGCGGCGGCGACCTCGGCCACCGTCCGCCCGACCGCCTCGGCCGGGTCGGCGCCGGCGCGCAACCGGTGCCGGACCAGCGCCCAGAGCAACGCCGAGTCGGTGGCGGCGTCCAGCGTGAGCAGGTCCCGCACCGGCAGGCCGGCCGCGAGCGGCACCACGGCGTCCGGCCAGCCGCGCACCACCCCGTTGTGGCTGAACAGCCACCGCCCCTCCGCGAACGGCGCGGCGGCGCCGTCGAGCACCGCCATCCCGACGGTCGCCGAACGGACCGCGGCGAGCACCGCGCCGGCGCGGGTCACCGCCGCGAGCTGGGCGATCGTCGGGTCGCTCCAGATCGGCTGCGCCCGCCGGTAACGCACCGGCTCGCCGTCGCCCGGGTACCAGCCGACGCCGAACCCGTCGGCGTTGATCGTGCCGCCACCGCGCATGTCACGAGGCGCCCAGGACTGCCGCACCAGCGAGTACGCCGGGTCGAACAGCAACTCGGCCAGGGTGACCGGCGGCCCCAGGTAGGCAAGGTGGCGGCACATCAGCGCGCCCCGCCCGCCTGCGCGCCCGCCGCGCGGCGGGTCACCGGTGCGACTCGTCCGGGCGGGCGTCGCGGGCGCAGCGGAAGCCGCTGAAGATCTGCCGCCGGATCGGGTAGTCCCAGTTGCGGAAGGTGCCCCGGCAGGCGGACCGGTCGGTGCCGAACGAGCCGCCGCGCAGCACCCGGTGGTCGTCGCCGAAGAAGACCTCCGAGTATTCGCGATAGGGAAACGCGGTGAAGCCGGGATGCCCACGGAAGGTCGTCGACGTCCACTCCCAGACGTCCCCGATGAGCTGGTGCACGCCGAGCGGCGAGACGCCGGCCGGGTACGCGCCCACCGGGGCCGGCCGCAGGTGACGTTGGCCGAGATTGGCGTGCGCGTCGGTGGGGTCGCCGTCGCCCCACGGGTATCGGCGGGACCGCCCGGTCGCCGGGTCCCAGCGGGCCGCCTTCTCCCACTCCGCCTCGGTCGGCAGGCGCTTGCCGGCCCACGACGCGTACGCCTGCGCCTCGTGCCAGCACACGTGCACCACCGGCTCGTCGGCGCGGACCCGCTCCCACCGGCCGAAGCGCCGGTACGACCAGCCGTCGCCGTCGCGGCGCCAGTGCATCGGCGCGCTCAGCTCCTCCCGGAGCCGGTGCGCCCAGCCGGCCGGGCTCCACCAGCGCGGGTCGGTGTAGCCGCCGTCGGCGATGAAGGCCTCGTACTGGCCGTTGGTGACGGGGGTGGCGTCGATGACGTACGCGGGCAGGTCGACGCGGTGCGCGGGGCGCTCGTTGTCGAGGGCCCACGGGTCGGTGTCGGTGCCCATCGTGAACGGGCGGGCCGGCACCAGCACCTCCCCGCCGACGGGGGCGGGCGGCTCCGGTGGCGGCGGGGCGTGCAGCACCGCCGGCCCGGAGCGCAGCTGGTGGGTGGCGAGCATCGTCTCGTCGTGCTGCTGCTCGTGCTGCACGATCATGCCGAAGGCGAACCCGTCGGCGACCAGCGGGCGGTCGCCGAAGGTCACCGCGTCGAGCAGGTCGTGCACCTTGTCCCGGACGGTGCCCAGGTAGGCGCGCGCCTCCGCGGGTCGCAGCAGGGGCAGCGTGGGGCGGTCCCGGCGGGGTTGCTTGAACGCGTCGTACAGCTCGTCGATGTCGCACCGGACCGGCTCGCGGCCCCCGACGTCGCGGACCAGCCAGAGCTCCTCCTGGTTGCCGACGTGCGCCAGGTCCCAGACCAGGGGCGACATCAGGGGCGAGTGCTGGCGCATCAGGTCGGCGTCGTCTACCACCTCGGTCAAGAGCGACGTGCGGGAGCGGGCCCGCGCCAGCTCCGCCGTGATCCGGCCGCGCAACTGCTCCCCGTCGAGGTGCCCAGGCTCACTCCTCGCGGTCACCGCGCCGCCTTTCGCTCCCGACTGCGGGGCTCGCAACCCCGGCTCACTCCTCGCGGTCACCGGTGCCGCCCTTCGCTCCCGACTGCGGGGCTCGCAACCCCGGCTCACTCCTCGCGGTCACCGGTCTCCCCTCTCCGCGGCGGCCAGCCGCCGCCGTACGTCTCGGTGGATCTCGTCGTGGGCGCCGGCCGGCAGGTCGAGCCGGGGCAACGTGGTCAGGGCCAGGTCGAGCAGCGCCGCCGCGGCGGCGGCCAGCGCAGGATCGGCCAGGCCGTGCCGCGCGGCGACCGACCAGCGGTGCGCCACCGGCGCCCCGATCGCGTACGCCGCACACACGGTGCCCGGATCGGCGAACAGGGCGGCCAGGACCGTCATCGGGAGCCGCCAGTCCCGGCCGGGTTGGGCGTCCAGGTAGCGCAGCTCCAGGTAGCCGCGCGGACGCACCGGTGGAAAGAGGGTGCTGACGTGGTAGTCGAGGTCGTCGGTGGTGGGTGGTTGGGGCAGCGCGCCGTCGAGCCAGTCGGCGAAGGTCACGCCCGGCGGAGGGGACCAGTCCGGGCCGTGTCGGCGCAGGCAGAGCAACGGCGCGGCGAGGACGTACCGGATCCAGGTGGCGGTCGGGTCCTCGTCGGCGCTGCCGGGTGCCCAGACCGGGCGGGTGCGGGCCGGGTCGATGGCGAGCCAGGCGGCCATCCGGGCCGAGGCCCATCCGGTGCGTCGCCCGGCGTGCCGGCTGGCGGAGGCGAACGCCGCGAGCAGCGGTGGGCCGACCGCGTGGGCCGCTGCCCAGCGCGCCGGGAGCTGGTCCGGTTCGCCGGCGTCGAGGCAGATCTGCAGGCCGGCGGTGCTGTACATCATGGTCCGGCCGGCCGGGCCGCGCCGGTCGAAGGCGCCGCGCATGGCGCGGTAGCGGGGAGTTTCCAGCACCGGGCGGGGCCGGCGGTGCGGGTCGATGCCGCTGCGGCCGAGGATCAGCCCCGCGGCGGCCAGCAGGTCGGTGACCTGGGCGATGTCGGCCTCGGTGGCGTGGATCAACGCGGCGATCGAGGAGCGCGGCGGGGTGGAGATCTCGAGCTGGCCACCGGGCTCCAAGGTCACCGTGCCGCCGTGTCGCAGCGGCTCGGCCGGGCTCGTGGCATCCAGCGTGACGGGGCTGTGCCGCCCCAGCGCCGCCCGCAGCCGCCCCGGGTCGACGGGTCGGGTGGGATCGGCGGCGTCGTGCACGGTCCATTCCAGTTCGACGCCGGTGCGGGTGGGTGGGCCGGTCTTGAAGCAGATGCGGGCGAGGTGCCGACGTGCGGCGGCGGACTCGCTCAGGATCACGCTGCGGTCCAGCTCGGGTGACGTCACCACCGGACGGGCCCCCTCTCCGTGCGCCGGCCCCGGGACACTGTGCCACCGTAAACCCGCCCACCGACACCGTCGGGGGCGTCCGCGGCGCCACCAACCTCTGTCTAACAGACGAATTTCCCGGTGCAGGCCGGAACACGAACGCCCCTCCGCAGGGACGCTCACTCCCGGGTGGGCCGGCCGGTCTCCGGGTGCGACGGCCTGGCCTTCGCCGACTTCGACGGCTTCGCCTCCGGCGCCGACCGGGACGGCTTCGCCTCGGGCGCCAACCGCTGGCAGTACGCCTCGACCTCCTCGGCGCCGCCGGCAGCGGCCACCAGTCTCTGGTAGGCCGGGGTGTCCAGCGCCTTCTCGCGTTGCTCGGGGTTCTTGGCCTGCCAGGCGCGGCACAGCCCGCGCAGCTGACCCACGGACGCCCCGCCGGCCGACGGCGCACCGGTGGTCGACGGCGTGGCGACAGCGGAGGGTGTGCCCGGCACCGACCGGCCGGGTGCGGCGGTCTGGTCACCGGGCGTGCTCGTCCCGACGTCGGTCGGCGTTGGCGATGGGCTGGTCGGTGCCACCGGCACCGGATCCGGCGCCCGGTCCAGGCTGACGGCGGCGAAGGCGGCGCCCGCGGTGGCGGTGGCAGCCAGCGCGCCGATCCAGGCCAGCGCACCGGTGGTCAACCGGCGGCGGTGTGGCCGGCGGACCATGGTGGGCGCCGGGTCGGCCCGGGCGGCCCGGAACGCGGCCAGTGCGGCCTCCTCGCCGGCCCGGGCGC
>NZ_QGKR01000109.1 GCF_003172955.1 Micromonospora acroterricola
GTCCTTCATCGGCTCCTGGTGCCAAGGCATTCACCGTTCGCCCTTGACAACTTGACCACAAAGATGCTCGCGTCCACTGTGCAATTCTCAACAAACGACCAACCCACAACCCTCAAGCCCCACACCAAACCCGGCAACCCGCCGACGGTATGTGAGACCAGGCCATGCCTGGCAGACTCCCGAACCCACAGGGCCCGGACCAGTCTCCGAAAGAAACAACCACGAGGGTTGTTCTTTCAGGACCCAACAGGGTGCTTATCATTCACCTCCAGCCGCACCAGGACTTCGTTCCCACCACCGAAGCGGCTGTACTAGAAGGAACCCGGCCGTTGCCAGAAGAAAACTCACCAGTGTCTCCGCCATCTGAGCACCCCACCACCACAGACGGGCGGTGCGGGCTCCTTGCACCCTTTCAGGTGAAGGTGCTCCTTAGAAAGGAGGTGATCCAGCCGCACCTTCCGGTACGGCTACCTTGTTACGACTTCGTCCCAATCGCCAGCCCCACCTTCGACGGCTCCCAC
>NZ_QGKR01000184.1 GCF_003172955.1 Micromonospora acroterricola
GTCCTTCATCGGCTCCTGGTGCCAAGGCATTCACCGTTCGCCCTTGACAACTTGACCACAAAGATGCTCGCGTCCACTGTGCAATTCTCAACAAACGACCAACCCACAACCCTCAAGCCCCACACCAGCACCACCACAGTGATCGGTATGCGAGACCAGGCCATGCCTGGCAACCATCCCCCGCCAACAGGCAGGGCCACGGTTCCGAAAGAAACAACCACAAGGGTTGTTCTTTCAGGACCCAACAGGGTGCTCATCATTCACCTCCAGCCGCACCAGGACTTCGTTCCCACCACCGAAATGGCTGTACTAGAAGGAACCCGGCCGTTGCCGAAGCCAAACTCGCCAGTGTCTCCGCCATTGAGCACCCCGACCCGACATACGCAGGTCGCGGGCTCCTTGCACCCTTTCAGGTGAAGGTGCTCCTTAGAAAGGAGGTGATCCAGCCGCACCTTCCGGTACGGCTACCTTGTTACGACTTCGTCCCAATCGCCAGCCCCACCTTCGACGGCTCCCT
>NZ_QGKR01000218.1 GCF_003172955.1 Micromonospora acroterricola
GGACGGGATCGGACGGGACCGGCGCCGCGCTGCGCCGGGCCGTCCAGGCCGGGTTGCCCCCGCCCGTTCCCGGGCGGGGGCGCCCGGCCTAGCTGGAGTAGACCTCGAACTCGCTGAGCTGACCGGCGGGCCAGCCGGTGTTGCCGGTGACGGTCAGCCGCAGGTACCGCTGGCTGGTCGCCGCGAAGGTCACGGTGACCGTGTTGCCGCTGGCCGGATTGAAGGTGTAGCCGGCGGACGCCTTCAGGGTCGTGAACGACGAGCCGTCGGTGGAGCCGAGCACCGACAGCGTCTGGGTGCGGGTCTGCCAGGCGGATGCCGGCGGCAGCTTCAGCACGACCCGGGACACCGACCGGGGGGTGCCCAGGTCCACGGTCACCGACTGCGGGAACGCGTTGTTGGCGCTCTCCCAGTAGGTGGTCGCGTTGCCGTCCACCACGTTGGGCGCGGCGTACACGTCCGAGTGGCTGGTCTCGGTGACCGGTCGTCCGGCCGCCAGGTTCCCGGT
>NZ_QGKR01000280.1 GCF_003172955.1 Micromonospora acroterricola
GCCCCGGGCCGGGCGCCGGCCCGGGCACGGGTCCCGGCGGTGCCCCGGCCGGCGCCGCCGACCCGTCCTGCGGCCGGTTCGCCGCCGACGTCTGCGCCGCGTACCTGCGGATCGCCACCACCGGACGGGCCGACCAGGCCGCGGTGGACCTGCTGCGGCGGTCCAGCCCGGCGGGCGTGCTGGACAGGATCACGGCGCCCACCCTGCTGGTGCAGGGCGAGGCCGACACCCTCTTCCCGCTCGGTGAGGCGGACGCCAACGCCAAGGGCATCGCCGCCGCCGGCACCCCGGTGCGGGTCGCCTGGTTCACCGGTGGGCACGACGGCGGCGCTGGCCCCCGTTCGGACTCGGACCGGGTGAAGTTCCTGACCGTCCAGTGGCTCGACCACTACGTCAAGGGCGAGGGCGACGCGCCCGGCGACGACTTCACCTGGTCGCGGATCGCCGGCTTCGACGCGCTCGACCGGGGTCTGGTCGCCACCGGCTTCCGCCGCGCCGACTACCCGGGCCTGACCGGCACCACCCGTCGGGAGGTCGTGGTCGCCGGACCGGCGCAGCCGATCGCGAACCCGCCGAACGGCAACCCGGCCGCCATCTCCTCGGTCCCGTTCGCGGGCGGGCTCGCCTCGCTGCTGGACGGGGTGGCCGGCGACGTGCCCGGCCAGCACGCCCGGTTCGAGTCGGCGCCGCTGACCGACGCGGTGGACGTGGCCGGCGCCCCCACCGTCACCCTGCGGGCCGCCTCACCGACCGGCGAGGCGGTGCTCTTCGTCAAGCTCTACGACGTCGACCCGGAAGGCGCGGCCACCCTGCCGAACGGGCTGGTCGCCCCGATCCGGCTCACCGGCCTGCCGCAGCGGGTGCAGGACGCCCGCCCGGTCACCGTGACGCTGCCCGGGATCGTCCGCCGGGTCGAGGCCGGGCACCGGCTGCGGCTGGTGGTGGCCAGCTCCGACCAGGCGTACACGACGCCGACCCAGCCCACCGTCTACACGGTGGCGGCGGACGGCGCGGTCAGCCTGCCCACCGTCAGCGGCGACCCCATTCCCACCACCGCGACGATCTGGCGCTGGGTGCTCGCCGGCCTGCTCGCCGCCATCGCGATCGGCCTCGTCGTGGTGGTGGCCGTCGTCCGCCGCCGGCACCGCCGCCAGGACCGCTCCGTGCACCCGGAGTACGCGGGCACGCCGCTGGCCGTGCGCCGGCTGCGCAAGGAGTACGCGGACGGCTTCGTGGCGGTGTCGAACGTGGACTTCGAGGTGCACCCGGGTCAGGTGGTGGGCCTGCTCGGGCCGAACGGCGCCGGCAAGACCACCACGCTGCGGGTGCTGATGGGGCTGACCCAGCCGACCGCCGGCGAGATCTACGTTTTCGGCCGCCGGCTGGTGCCCGGGTCGCCGGTGCTCTCCCGGATCGGCGCGCTGGTGGAGGGGCCCGGTTTCCTGCCGCACCTGTCCGGCCTGGAGAACCTGAGGGCGTACTGGCGGGCCACCGGGCGGCCGGCCGCGGACGCGCACTTCGACGAGGCGCTGGAGATCGCCGGTCTGGGCGACTCGGTGCACCGGAAGATCAAGAACTACAGCCACGGGATGCGGCAGCGGCTGGCCATCGCCCAGGCCATGCTCGGCCTGCCGGAGCTGCTGGTGCTGGACGAGCCGACCGACGGGCTCGACCCGCCGCAGATCGCCGAGATGCGCCGGGTGCTCCAGCGGTACGCCAGGGACGGCCGGGCGGTGCTGGTCTCCAGCCACCTGCTGGCCGAGGTGGAGCAGACCTGCACGCACGCCGTCGTGGTGAACAAGGGCCGGATCGTGGCGTCCGGGCCCGTGGAGGAGATCGTGGGCGAGTCGCCGAGCGTCCTCTTCGACGTCACCGACCCGGTGGCGGCGCGGGTGGTGCTGGACCGGCTGCACGGCGTCACGGTGCTGCCGGAGAGCGACGGTCAGCTGGTGGTCGACACCAACGGCACAGCCCGCAGCGACGTGGTGGCCGAGCTGGTGCGCGCGGGCATCGGGGTGGACCGGGTGGTGCCCCGGCGGCGCCTGGAGGACGCGTTCCTCGCCCTGGTGGGCGAGAACTCACGGGGAAGCGGTGACCGGTGATGGTTGTTACTGACGCGGGTGAGGCCCGTGGCTACCGGCCCTCGGCGACGATGCCGTTCGGGGCGGAGTTCCGCCGGCAGGCGTCCCGGAGGCGCACCCAGTTGGCGCTCGGGTTCATGGTGCTGCTGCCGCTGATCATCCTGGTCGCCTTCCAGTTCAACTCCGGCGGCGACGACGACAACGGCAACAACGAGTTCGCCAGCCTGGTCGACCTGGCCACCTCCGGCGGGCTCAACTTCACCCTGTTCTCGATCTTCGTGTCGGCGTCGTTCCTGCTGGTGGTGGTCGTCGCGCTGTTCTGCGGCGACACGGTGGCGAGCGAGGCGAGCTGGGGCAGCCTGCGCTACCTGCTGGCGATCCCGGTGCCCCGGGCCCGGCTGCTCACCGTGAAGCTGGTGGTCGCGCTCGCGTACTCGGGACTGGCCCTGCTGTTGCTGGCCGGCACGGCGCTGGTCGCCGGCACCCTGCGCTACGGCTGGTCGCCGCTGCGCAGCACGGTAGCCGCAGAGCTGGAGCCGGGCGAGGGGCTGCTCCGGCTGCTGGCCGTGCTCGGCTACCTGGCGGTCGTCCTGCTGGTGGTGGCGGGCCTGGCGTTCCTGCTGTCGGTGACCACGGACGCCGCGCTGGGCGCGGTCGGTGGCGCGGTGCTGCTCTGGATCCTGTCCAGCATCCTGGACCAGATCACCGCCCTCGGCGCTCTGCGCGACTTCCTGCCCACCCACTTCAGCACCGCCTGGCTGGGGCTGCTCTCCACCCCGGTGCAGACCGACGACGTGGTACGCGGCTGCATCTCGGCGATCAGCTACGCGACGCTGTTCTGGGGGCTGGCCTTCTGGCGCTTCACCCGCAAGGACATCACGTCGTAGCGGGTCGGCTCACAGCCGGCTGTCGGGTGGGCTCACCGACGACGGCAGCGCGCTCGGCACCGGCCGCGGGGCCGGTCGCGTAGGCACCGGCGCGGACGGCTCCGCCTTCTTCCAGGCGCTGACACCGATCCGGCCGGTGTTGCCCACGTCGATCGGGCCGTCCGGGTCGACGTCCTCGGCCGGCTGCCCGGCGGCGGGTGCGACCCGCAGGTACTCCCCGTTGGTTGCCACCACGGTCGAATCGGTGACCAGGTTGCGCCAGAGCACCACGGCGGTGGCCCGCTCCCCGGCGGCGAGGGTGACCTTCCGGGGTGGTTGGTCGAAGCCCGAGGTGATCTCCTTGGCGCCGTTGACCACCCGCAGCATGATCGGCTCGCGCGCTTCGTCGAACACGTGCAGCACCGGGTACCCGTTGAGCTGGTATGGGTGCTCGCCGCAGTTGACCAGCTCCAGGCCGAGGGCGCGCAGGCCCATTGCGGCGTCCCCGCCGGTCGACCGGATCCGAACGCCGGTCGCGGGGCACGCGGGCACCGGGTTGACGCTCACTGAAGGGCTGGGTGCGGTCGGTGGTCGGCTCGGGCCGTCCCCGGACTGGCCGCGATGGTCGCCAGGAGTGCAGCCGCCGAGCACGAGAGCCATCGCGACCGTCGCGCTGATGCGTCGCCGTGCTGCCGAGTCGCGGGAGATCATTCGTTGATCCTCGCCCACCTAGGCAGCACACCGCCGCCCGGCACCGGCCCTCGCCGGCTCTCACTGCACCGCCACGCGAACTGGTTGGGCACCTCTCCTGGTGCGCCTTTGGAGCTGAATCGTTTGTGACATCGCTCGCCGAATCACGCAATCGTGGTGAAGAAAGTCTTAGCGGTGTCGCTGACGCCGCCGTCGTCGGCGGCGCATGGTCTCGATCCTTCGGTCGATCAAGAACAACGCCATCTTGGCGAGCGAGGTGGCGTAGCGGACCGCATCATCTCTTTCGCAGGCCGGCCGGCCGCCCCGCATCTGGGGCAGCTCTACAGGCTGTACGGGCCGCTCGACAGGCTGTACCGTCAATTCGGGAGCGCTCCCATGGCGGTGGTGGTCGGCATGGGCTTACGTCGAATTTTTTGCTAGGCGAAGCTGAGGGCGTCGGTGCTCGCGTGTCCGCAGCTAGGTCTGCTCGCCGTCGTGGACACACTCTGAGCATGTTTCTGCCGGGATTATCCCACTAGCAGAGAATTTATGAGCTTCAATGAGTCTATGCCTCACCATGGATGGTAATCGATCCCTATCCACGGAGGTTTCCATGAACGTCTCTCGGCTCGGCGGGCCGACCCTGTCCCTGTTCCGCATCGTGATCGGCCTGCTGTTCACGTTGCATGGCCTGTCCTCGGTCTTCGGGTTGTTCGGCGGCAACCCCATGACCGGCAAGGCGGTACCGCTCGGCACCTGGCCGGGTTGGTGGGCCGCGCTGATCCAGTTGGTCTGCGGCGCACTGGTGCTGGCCGGGCTCTTCGCCCGGCCCGCCGCGCTTCTCGCGTCCGGCTCGATGGCGTACGCCTATTTCGTGGTGCACCAGCCGGACGGTGTGCTGCCGCTGCACAACGGAGGTGAGCTGGCGGCGGTCTTCTGCTGGTCCTTCCTGCTGATCGCGGCACTCGGCTCGGGCCCGTGGGCGCTCGACACGCTGGTCGCCCGGCGTCGCCCCGGCGCTCCATCGACGCCGGTGTCCGAGCCCAGCCCGGTATCCGTCTGATCGCACCCCTTGTCGCGCGTCGCCAGAGCCTCGACGAGGCGGTTCCGGCGACGCGCCCGGTCGGGGACCCCCCTTCCGTCATGTCGCAAACGATGGTGATGCCGTAAACGATTCAGCTCCACAGCGTGCGCCGGTGACGGGTCCCACCCGCCCGGGGCGAGGACCGCAGCCGGCCAACGAGGGCGGTGCGGCGTCTCAGGCCGGAGGGCGAGGGGCGAGGACCGCGTCCAGCAGGCCGGGGTAGAGCTTGTTCAGCTCGTCGTGGCGGAGTCGGACCAGGCGGCTGGTGCCGGCGGCCCGGGTGCGGGTCAGGCCCGCCTCGCGCAGCACCTTCAGGTGGTGGCTGCGCGTCGCCTTGGAGACGCCGAAGTCGAAGGTGCCGCAGGCGCGCTCGCCGCCCTCCGCCAGCGCCCGCACGATCTGTAGTCGCACGTCGTCGGCGAGCGCGGCCAGTACGGCGGTGACCGGTACGGCGCTCAGGTCGGGTTCGTGCGGCTCCATGTGACCAGTGTAACCCTTGTTCGACAACTGTCGAACAAGCTCCTAGGGTCGGTGTCGTTGGTTCGACGATACTCGAACATTGGAGCTGACGATGCGATCCCGCGCCGCCGCCTACCCGCTGCTCGCCGTGCTCGGCTGGGGAGTGATGTTCCCGGTCCTGGCCAGTGCGCTGACCCGGGTCGACCCGCTCAACCTGACCACCGCCCGCTACCTGCTCGCCGCCGTCATCCTGGTCGCCATCCTGCTGCTCCGCGAAGGCGCCGGCGCGCTGCGGCTCGGCGGCCGGGCGGTCGAGGTGGTGATGCTCGGGGTGGTCGGCTTCGCCGGCTTCAACCTGCTCACCAACCTGGCGCTCGAACACGCCGCGCCGCAGCAGGTCGCCCTCTTCGTGGCGACCACACCGGTCATCACGCAGCTGGTCCGCTGGGCCCGGGACGGCGTACGCCCGAAGCCCCTCCTGCTGGCCCTCTCCCTGGTGGCGCTCCTCGGAGTCGGCCTGGTGATCACCCGCGGGAGCCTGGCCGGGCTCGGCCAGTTCGGTCTCGGCGGCCTGATGATGATCGGCGGGGTGCTCGGCTGGGCCATCTACACCCACGGCGCCAGCCGGTTCGGCGCCTGGTCGCCGCTGCGCTTCACGACGCTGACCGCGCTCACCGGCACGGCCGCCCTGCTGGCCGCGAGCGTGCTCGCCGACGGCGTCGGATGGCAGCACGCGCCGGGCGTGGACGACCTCGTGGCGGTCGCGCCGCAGTTGGCGTACGCCGTGGTGATCGGCGCCGTGGTCGCGGTGCTGGCGTGGAACACCGGCGTGCAGCGGCTCGGCGCCGCCAACGCCGCCCTGTTCATGAACCTGGTCCCGGTGACCACGTTCGCGGTGCAGATCGCCCGCGGCTACCGGCCCGAGCCGGTCGAGCTGGCCGGCGCCGCCATCACCATCGCCGCCCTGGTCGCCGCGAACCTCGTCACCCGGTCCCGGACGCGGGCACCGTCGCTGCCCCGGCCCACCGCGGTGACCGACCCGGTCGCGGTGGTGGACCCGGTGGCTCACAGCGTGGGATCTGCGGTGGAGGCGACGCCCGGCGTTGCCTAGACTCGACGGCACAACTGCATACCTCATCCAGAGGGGCTGAGGGATACGGCCCGACGACGCCCCGGCAACCACCCCGCGCGCTCACCGCTGAGCGACCCGCGGGGCAGGTGCCAATTCCGTCCCCGCCGCACCGTGCGATGCGGGGAAAGATGAGAGGACTCCTCGACATGACGTCGACGCTCGCCGCCTCCGGCATCGACACCTCCGCCAGCCCCGCCCGCGCCCTGGTCTGCCGCGCCTGCTCGGCCCGCTACCCGCTAGCCGCGCAGCACGCCTGCTACGAGTGTTTCGGCCCCCTCGAGGTCGACTACGACACCTCCGTTCTGGCCACGGTCACGCGGGAGCAGATCGAGGCCGGCCCGGACAACATCTGGCGGTACGCCGCGCTGCTGCCCGCCGGTCAGGACCCGGCCACCCGCGTCACCCTCGACCCGGGGCTCACCCCGCTGGTGGCGGCCCCGCACCTCGCCGCCGAGCTGGGCATCACCGCACCGCTGTGGGTGAAGGACGACAGCGCCAACCCCACCCACTCGTTCAAGGACCGGGTCGTCTCGGTGGCGCTGACCGCCGCGAAGGCGCTCGGCTTCACCCGGTTCGCCTGCGCCTCCACCGGCAACCTGGCCAACTCGGTGGCCGCGCACGCCGCCCGCGCCGGGGTGCCCTCGGTGGTCTTCATCCCCAGCGACCTGGAGCAGGGCAAGGTCATCACCACCGCGGTCTACGGCGGCGAACTGGTCGCCATCGACGGCTCGTACGACGACGTCAACCGGCTCTGCGGCGAGCTGGTGGAGACCGACGAGTTCGAGGACACGGCGTTCGTCAACGTCAACGTCCGGCCGTACTACGCCGAGGGCTCCAAGACCCTCGGCTATGAGGTCGCCGAGCAGCTCGGCTGGCGGATCCCGGCCCAGGTGGTCATCCCGATGGCCAGCGGTGAGCTGCTCACCAAGATCGACAAGGCGTTCTCCGAGCTGGTCGAGATCGGCCTGGTCGAGGCGCCCGCCGGCGGCTGGAAGGTCTTCGGCGCCCAGTCCGCCGGCTGCAACCCGATCGCCACCGCCCTGCACGCCGACACCGACACGATCACCCCGGTCAAGCCCACCGGCATCGCCAAGTCCCTCAACATCGGCGACCCGGCCGCCGGCCTCTACGCCCTGGAGGCGGTGCGTCGCACCGACGGCTGGATGGAGTACGCCGATGACGACGAGATCCGCGCCGGCATCCGCGATCTGGCCCGCACCACGGGCGTCTTCGCCGAGACCGCGGGCGGGGTGACCGTGGCGGTGCTGCGCAAGCTGGTCGAGTCCGGCCGGCTCGACCCGACCGCCGAGACGGTCGTCTTCAACACCGGCGAGGGACTGAAGACCATCGACGCGGTGGCCGGCCAGGTCGGGCCGACCCACCACATCAAGCCGTCCCTCCGCGCCGCCCGCGACGCCGGCCTCCTCGGCTGACCCGCCGGTCGCCGGCGTGCGCCGTCAATCGCCCGGATGGGGGACCGGGCCGATCCGCCGGGTAACTGGCTTTTCGCTGTGAGTGTGGAAAACCCGCCTGTCTGGACTTGACGGCAGGAACCGGACGGCGCAAGATGCTCCGTGCGGGAGGGCATTTCGCCGGAGACTTTTGAAGTTCTTGCGACCCAACGCCGGAGGCGTTGTGCGAGTGTCCCTCCCGACCACGTCCGATCGGGCCAGCGAAGTAATTCGCTGGCCCGATCGCTTTTGCGGGTGCACGCTCGGCGGCATGAGCATCACCATCGCGTCGTTCGACGGCGCCGACCGGGCCGCGGTCGACGAGGCGTACCGGATCGGCGCGGCGGCCAACGACGCCGACCTGCCGGATTTCCCGCCCTTCTGCCGGCGGCGCTTCGACGCGTTGTTCCACACCCCGATGCCCGGCACCGCCACGCTGTGGGCGTTGGCCCGCCTGGACGGCGTCGCGGCCGGCTACCTCACACTGGACCTGCCGCAGCTCGACAACACCGACAACGCCACCGTCGACCTGGTGGTGCATCCCCAGCTGCGGCGGCGGGGCGTCGGCCGGGCCCTGCACGAGCACGGGGTGCGCCTGCTACGCGAGCACGGACGCAAGCGGGTCGTCGGGATGACCGTCTCGGCGCTGCCCGGCGGGCCCGCCCGGCCTGTGGCGGGTGACGCGTTCGCCGCCGCGACCGGAGCCCACTCGGCGCTGGCCGAGGTGCGTCGCCGGCTGGAGGTCGCCGACATCGACCGGGCCGCGCTGAGGGCGGCGCTGGCCGAGGCCCACTCCCTGGCCGAGGGCTACCGGTCGGTCTGCTGGCAGGGCGCCACCCCGCAGGAGTACGTCGCTGACGTCGCCTACCTGGACGGCCGGTTGCTGATGGACGCACCCATGGGAGACGTGCAGTGGGAGCCGGAGCAGGTGGACGCCGAGCGGGTCCGGGGCACCGAGCGGGCACTGGATGCCAAGGGGCGCCGGCGCTACCACCTCGGAGTGCGGCACGAGGAGTCCGGCCGGCTGGTCGCCTGGACCCTGCTGGACGTGGGCGCCTCCGCCGACTGGCACGCCTTCCAGCAGATCACCATCGTCGACCCGGCCCACCGGGGGCACCGGCTCGGCCTGCTCGCCAAGATCGAGAACCTGCACCATCTGCTCACCCACGAGCCGGCGGTACGCGTCATCGACACCTTCAACGCGGCCAGCAACAGCTACATGGTGGCGATCAACGAGCGGCTCGGCTTCCGCCCGGTGGACTCCTGGAACAACTGGCAGCTCACCCTCTGACCCGGTCGGCCAGCCGCGCTGTCCGGGATTGGCGCTTCTGCTCCCGAACCCGGCTGCGGCATGATGGCGGGCATGACGGAGACCCCGCATCCCCTGTACGACAGGCACGCCGACACCCTCAACCGTGCGCTGACCGCGATCACGGAGCGGGGCTACTGGTCCGCCTATCCCGAGTCCCCCAGCCCCCGCGTCTACGGCGAGACCGCCGCCGCCGACGGCAAGGCCGCCTTCGAGGCGTACCTGGGTGGCGACTTCCCGCTCGACCAGCCGGGCACCGGTGACCGGGTCGCCACCGAGGCGAGCCCGTTCGGGGTGGAGCTGGCGGTGCGCTACCCGCACGCCGGCCCCGGCGAGCTGGTCACCGCCGCCTCCGCCGCGCTCCCGGCGTGGCGTGACGCGGGCCCGCAGGCCCGGGTGGGCGTCTGCCTCGAGATCCTCGACCGGCTGCACAAGCACATCTTCGAGCTGGCCAACGCGGTGCAGTTCACCAGCGGGCAGGCGTTCGTGATGGCCTTCCAGGCCGGCGGCGCGCACGCGCTGGACCGGGCGCTGGAGGCGCTGGCGTACGCGTACGCCGAGATGACCCGGCACCCGGGCACGGCAGGCTGGGAGAAGTCGGCCGGCAAGGGCGACCCGCTGCGGATGACCAAGACGTTCCACGTGGTGCCCCGCGGCGTGGCGCTGGTGATCGGCTGCAACACCTTCCCGACCTGGAACTCGTACCCCGGTCTGTTCGCCTCGCTGGTCACCGGCAACCCGGTGATCGTCAAGCCGCATCCCCGCGCGGTGCTGCCGCTGGCCATCACCGTGAAGTACGCCCGGGAGGTGCTGGCCGAGGCCGGCTTCGACCCCAACCTGATCATGCTGGCCGCCGAGGCGCCGGGCGAGAAGCTCGCCAGCGACCTGGCCCTGCACCGGTCCGTGAAGATCGTCGACTTCACCGGCTCCACCGAGTACGGCGACTGGCTGGAGACGCACGCGCGGCAGGCGTCGGTCTACACCGAGAAGGCCGGGCTGAACACGGTCGTGATCGACTCCACCGACGACTTCGCCGGCATGTGCCGCAACCTCGGCTTCACGCTGACCCTGTACAGCGGTCAGATGTGCACCACCTCGCAGAACATCCTCATCCCGGCCGGCGGCATCGAGACCGACCAGGGGCACAAGAGCTTCGACGAGGTTGCCGGCGGGATCGCCGCGGCGGTCGGCAAGCTGACCGCCGACCCGGCCCGGGGCGTGGAGCTGACCGGCGCCATCGTCAACGACGGGGTGCTGGAGCGGCTCGCCGAGGTGACCAAGGTCGGCGAGCCGGTGCTGGAGTCGCGGGCCGTGGCGCACCCGGCGTACGCCGACGCGGTGGTGCGTACCCCGACCATCGTGAAGCTGACCGCGGACGACGCGGAGACGTACGGCCGGGAGTGGTTCGGGCCCATCTCGTTCGCCATCGCCACCGAGTCCACGGCGCACAGCCTCGACCTGCTGCGCCGGACGGTCGGCGAGAAGGGCGCGCTCACCGCGGGGGTGTACTCCACGGACGAGGCGGTGCTGGACGAGACGGAGGCGGTCGCCGTCGAGGTGGGGGTGCACCTGTCCTGCAACCTGACCGGCGGTGTCTTCGTGAACCAGTCGGCGGCCTTCTCCGACTTCCACGGCAGCGGCGCCAACCCGGCGGCCAACTCGGCGTTGACCGACGGGGCGTACGTGGCGAACCGGTTCCGGATCGTGCAGTCGCGGCGGCCTGTCTGATTCGGTGGTTGCTGTTGGGGTTTCCGGGGGAGCCCACCCGCTCCAGGCGGTCAGGCTTGATCCTTCCGCGGGCGGGCTCCCCCCGGAAACCCTCTCGGGGCACGCTGGGCCCGATGCAGCCGGCTCTTGGAGAACATCACCGGGGTTCTGCCCTGGGATGGGTTCAGGCTTTTCTGCGCATCTGGAGTTCGGTCAGGGCGGGGATGGTGGGGTGTGGGACGCGTACGCCCGTGTCGGTGAAGCCCAGCCGCTGGTAGGCCCGGTAGGCGCGGTCGTTGCCGACCACCACCTCCAGCAGCAGCTCCGGTCGGCCACAGGCCCGCGACCAGGCGGCCACCTCGTCGATCAGCTCGCCGAGCAGCCCGCTGCCACGCCAGGCCGGCGTGACATAGACCGCGTAGATCACGGTCAGCCCCGCCTCGCGCGGCGCTACCGTGCCGCCGGCGTGGCCGACGAACCGCCCGCCCGGATCCGCCACGAACTGGGCGGTCTCCGTGCCGCGCGAGGTGTACGCCACCCGGGCGGCGTACTCGGCGTGGGGTCGGGCGGCCGCGTCGGCGATCGTCTCCAGAAAGGCCAGCGGGGCGTCGGCGAGCATCTCCAGCCGTAGAGCGCGCATCCGGGCCGCGTCCGCCGGGCGTACCCGCCGGATCGGGACGCGCGGGGTCCCGGTCCCGGTGCGGCGGTCGGGCGCGCCGTCGCTGCCGTCCACCCGTTCGGGCGCGCTCGTCATGCCGCATACCTATCACAGCGATGGTCGGCGATGCCGCCACACCCGTCACGGGCCCGGAATATGTCTGATTTGTGGTCGTGCGCGGCCGTCACTCCTCGTGTAGCGTGCGATTTCGGTCACTCGTTCCAGCGGCCGTCATCGATCGCCGGAGCGCTGGTCCGAGGGCGCCGGCCGTGCCGTGCCGGGGCAGGCAACACGCGCAAAGTGAGGAAGTGCACCGTGGCACAGGGCACCGTGAAGTGGTTCAACGCCGAGAAGGGCTACGGCTTCATCGCCGTCGACGGCGGTCAGGACGTGTTCGTCCACTTCTCCGCGATCGAGATGGACGGCTACAAGGCGCTGGACGACGGTCAGCGGGTGGAGTTCGAGATCGCCCAGGGCCAGAAGGGCCCGCAGGCTGAGCGGGTGCGCGTCATCGCCTGACCGGGCCGGCAGTAGCACCCGCCGACCGGGGCTGCGCCGCGCGGCCGGACCCTGGAAGATGCTGAACCGTTCCAGCCGTCGCTGAGGAGGGTTCATGTCCGACCAGCCGCCCCCGGCCGCCCCAACCCCGGGCGAGCCCGACCCGTCCGGTCCGCCGCCCGCTGGTGACCCGACCGCGCCGTCCCCCTCGGGCCAGCCGCCGGATGCCTCGCCGGACTGGGGGCCGCCGCCGGGCGCGCCGCCGCAGGGTTGGGTCTTCCCGCCCACCGGCGGCTATCCGATCGGCGCCGGGCCGTACGGCGGGCAGCCCTGGTATCCGGGGCCGCCAACCGGGTGGTACCCGCCCGGGATGGATCCGGCCGACCGGTTGGTCACCCCACCCGGCGGCGGGCTGAACGGGTGGTTCGACCGGTGTCTCGGCGCGGTCCGGCGCGGCTGGCGGCTGCTGCTGCCCATCCTGCTGCTCACCCAGGTGCTTCCGGCGGCGGTGCTGTCGGTGTTCGCCCTCGGGCTGGATCCGAGCGCGAAGTGGGAGACGACGGCGGTCGACGGCACGACCTCGTTGCCCGACACCTTCTTCACCGACCTGGCCACCATGTTCCTGGTGCTCATCGGCGGCAGCCTGCTGGTCGGGTTCGTGCAGGCCGTGGGCTGGGCCGCCGGCACCTGGGTGATCACCCGCCAGGCGGCCGGTGAGCCGGTCGGCCTGGGTGAGGCGCTGCGCTACGGCCTGCGCCGCGCGCTCGGCCTCTGGGGCTGGACGCTGCTGATGGGCGTGATCATCGGCCTGGGGATCTGCTTCTGCCTGCTCCCCGGCATCTACCTCGCCTTCGCGCTCAGCATGGCCGGGCCGGTCTATCTCTTCGAGCGGCAGAACCCGATCGGCCGGTCGTTCCGGATGTTCCACGACCGGCTGGGGCTGTTGCTGGGACGCGTTGCGCTGGTTGCGGCCGTGGTGATCGTCGGCACTCTGGTGCCCGGCGTCCTGGAGGGTGTCGGCAGCGCCCCGTTCGGTGTCGATCCGCTCGCCACCCCCGGTTCCGCGGTCGGCGTGGTGCTGGTGATCGCCCTCAGCGCGGTCCTGGTCCTCCCCGCCCACCTCGCGCAGTTGGTGGGGCTGCTGGTGACGTACGCCGAGCAGCGGGCCCATGAGGGGCCGGTGAACAGCGCGGGACTGGCCGCGGAACTCGGCTGATCGTGGCGGTCGTGCTTGCACTCGGCAGGGGAGAGTGCTAAACAAGTCATTGGCACTCGCATACCGTGAGTGCCAATGGTCGGGACGGTGGGGCCAAGGTCGCGCCGGCGTGGAGACGCCGGGGTGGCACATGGCCGGTCGTCGCGGGCTATCCGGCCCGGCCGAAGGACGTCGTCGTCGCCAGGTGGCGACGTCCCAAGGTGCGTACACCAGGCGGCCCATCCGGGGCACACATCTCGGGTGGCCCGTGAGTGTCCAGGAGGACAACGCCGTATGGCCAAGATGATCGCGTTCGACGAAGAGGCGCGCCGCGGCCTCGAGCGGGGCATGAACCAGCTCGCCGACGCCGTGAAGGTGACGCTCGGCCCCAAGGGCCGCAACGTCGTGCTCGAGAAGAAGTGGGGTGCCCCCACCATCACCAACGATGGTGTGAGCATCGCCAAGGAGATCGAGCTCGAGGACCCGTACGAGAAGATCGGCGCTGAGCTGGTCAAGGAGGTCGCCAAGAAGACCGACGACGTTGCCGGTGACGGCACGACGACGGCGACCGTCCTGGCCCAGGCCCTGGTTCGCGAGGGCCTGCGCAACGTGGCGGCTGGCGCCAACCCGATGGCCCTGAAGCGGGGCATCGAGGCTGCGGTCGCGAGCGTCTCGGAGGAGCTGTCCAAGCTCGCCAAGGACGTCGAGACCAAGGAGCAGATCGCCTCCACCGCCTCCATCTCCGCTGGTGACAGCACCGTCGGCGAGATCATCGCCGAGGCGATGGACAAGGTCGGCAAGGAAGGCGTCATCACCGTCGAGGAGAGCAACACCTTCGGGCTGGAGCTTGAGCTCACCGAGGGTATGCGCTTCGACAAGGGCTACATCTCGGCCTACTTCATGACCGACCCGGAGCGCATGGAGGCCGTCTTCGACGACCCCTACCTCCTGATCGTCAACAGCAAGATCTCGTCGGTCAAGGACCTGCTCCCGATCCTCGAGAAGGTCATGCAGTCGGGCAAGTCGCTGCTGATCATCGCCGAGGACATCGAGGGCGAGGCTCTGGCGACCCTGGTCGTCAACAAGGTCCGGGGCACCTTCAAGTCGGTCGCCGTCAAGGCGCCGGGCTTCGGTGACCGCCGCAAGGCCATGCTCGCCGACATCGCCATCCTCACCGGTGGCCAGGTCATCAGCGAGGAGGTCGGCCTCAAGCTGGACGCCGTCGGCGTCGACATGCTGGGCCGCGCCCGCAAGGTCGTCGTGACCAAGGACGAGACCACCATCGTCGACGGTGCCGGCGACGCCGAGCAGATCCAGGGCCGGGTCAACCAGATCCGGGCCGAGATCGACAAGAGCGACTCCGACTACGACCGGGAGAAGCTGCAGGAGCGGCTGGCCAAGCTGGCCGGCGGCGTTGCGGTGATCAAGGTCGGCGCGGCCACCGAGGTCGAGCTCAAGGAGCGCAAGCACCGCATCGAGGACGCCGTTCGCAACGCGAAGGCTGCCGTCGAGGAGGGCATCGTCCCGGGTGGTGGCGTCGCGCTGGTGCAGGCCGGCAAGACCGCCTTCGACAAGCTGGACCTGGTCGGCGACGAGGCGACCGGTGCCAACATCGTCAAGGTCGCGCTGGACGCCCCGCTGCGGCAGATCGCCGTCAACGCCGGCCTCGAGGGCGGCGTCGTGGTGGAGAAGGTCCGTAACCTCGAAGCGGGTCACGGCCTCAACGCCGCCAACGGCGAGTACGTCGACCTGCTGGCCGCGGGCATCATCGACCCGGCCAAGGTGACCCGGTCGGCGCTGCAGAACGCCGCTTCCATCGCGGCGCTCTTCCTCACCACCGAGGCCGTCGTCGCGGACAAGCCGGAGAAGACCCCGGCTGCCCCGGCCGGCCCGGGTGGCGGGGACATGGACTTCTGAGTCCAGTTCCGACACGGAACGGGGCGGGCCGCTGACGCGGTCCGCCCCGTTCGTCGTCAGGTGGGCAGTGGGCGCTGGTTGCGCCGCTTCTGCGCCCGGTCGTACGGCGGGGGCAGTTGGATCGGCGCGTCCACCATCTCCTGCGGCTCCTCGACCACGGGCTCGCCGTTCGTGGTCATCTCCGCCAACTGCTCGGCGTCGCCGTAGTCGAGCCGGTCGAACGGCAGTTGGCCGGGGAGTTCGCCGACCGGTTTCCAGGCGACGGGTGGGCCGTCCTCGGTCTGGTCGTCATCCGTGGTCATGGCTGCCTCCTCTACCGAAACGGTAGGGGGCGTCGATGCCCGACGAGGGCGAATGGCATTATCTGGGTCTATATCCTGTTCTTCCCTATTTGGCGTTGACCGCTCGGCGGTACAGGAAGAAGACCCGCTCGATCCGCGCGCCCGCGCTGCCGGAGTAGAACGGCACCGGCCCCACCCAGCCGATCTCCGCCCGGTCCAGCCCCGCCGACCGCTGGTCGCGCAGGCAGCGACGCAGCAGGGCCCCACCGATGCCCGAACCCTCGGCGGCCGGCGCGGTGCCCATCGGCCCGAACCAGCTCGGCCGGGACGACCCGTAGGCGGCGAAGCCCAGCAGCTCGCCGGCCCGCTCCGCCAGGTGGCAACCGGCGCCGTCACGACCCACCGACCCGGCCAGCTCGCCGTCCCACGTGCCGCCGAACGTGGACCGGGCGAACGCGGCCAGCGCCGGAAGGTCCGCCGGTTCCGCCCGGCGGACGGTGATCCCCTGCTCGGCCAGCCGCCGCTCCGTCGCCTCGGTGGACCGCAGCGCCGGCGACCCGTCGTACGACAGGTCCGCCGTCATGTTCCAGGCGGTCCGGTCCTGCTGGTAGCCGAGCGCCAGGGCGGCGCAGACCGCCGGGGTGTAGCGCACGTCGATGCCCGGCCAGGCGTAGTACGGCGGGTTCCCGGCGAGCAGCACCTCGGTCACCCCGCGCCCGGCGAGCACCTGTTCGGCCCGCTCCAGCAGCGCCCGGCCGACGCCACGGCGACGCTGGTCCGGAAGCACCGCGACGAGGTCCACGTGCCCGAGGCCGGGGTCGGCCGACGACACCGAACAGAGCAGCACACCGACCAGGTCCGTCCCGCGGTACGCGCCCAACCCGACGACCAGCCGGTCGGCGGCGGCTCGGGACCACAGCGCGTCCACGATCGGCACCGCCTCGCTGGCGTCCTCGGGCAGGTCGAGTGCCCGCTCGCAGAGGCGTACGACGGCGGGGGTGAGGTCGGGGGTCAGCTCCGTGACGGTGATCTCGGCGTCCATGGTCGCGACCCTAGATCACCGGCTACCGGTTCCGGTTCCCGCCATCCTGTCGACCGAGTGCCCCTCGTCAGGGCCGGGCGGCGCGGACGGCGGCGTACGCGTCCACCTGTCCCGCGCCGGTGACGTTCGCCGGGCCGCCACAGGCGTCGGTCGGGTCCTTGGAGCGGTAGGTCGGCACGGCCGGCGTGGCGGTGTCCCGCAGGATCTGCCGAGTCCTCGCCAGGTCGCCGACCAGCGCCGGGTTCGCCGACCACATCAGCGCGACCACCCCGGCCACCTGCGGCGTCGCCATCGAGGTGCCGTCCAGCGCGGCGTACCCTCCGCCCGGCATGGCCGACACCACGCCCACGCCCGGCGCCAGCACGTCCGGCTTGCCCGGGCCGCCCGCCACCGGCCCACGCGAGGAGAACTCGGCGACGCGGCGCTGCGCGTCCACCGCGCCCACGGTCAGCACGTCCGCGTACGGCGCGGGCGGGTCGTCGATCGACCCGCACCACGGGCCGGTGTTGCCGGCGGCGGCGACCACGAAGATCCCGGCGGCGTCCAGCGCGGCGGTGGCCGGCCGCAACACGTTCCGGTCGCAGCCCTCGATCGCCGGGCAGCCCCACGAGTTGGTCAGCACCTGCGGGGCGCGCTCCGGTTTGCCGTCGGTGAACGGGTCACCGCCGGCCGGGAAGGGCGCCAGTATGAACTGGAGGCACTCCAGGTAGAGCGCCGGGCTGCCGAGGTTGCGGTCCAGGTTGACGCAACCCACCCACTGCGCGTCGGGCGCCACCCCGATGCCGCCGCGCCCGACCGCGCTGCCCACCGTGTGGGTGCCGTGCCCGCCCTGGTCGGTCGGGGTCCGAGTGCCGTCCCAGGGGTCGTACCAGGAGTCGTCTCCGCCGCGGAACCCGGACCGTAGCGCCGGGTGGGCGCCGTCCACCCCGGAATCCGAGCTGCCCACCACGATGCCCGCGCCGGTCACCCCGAGCTGCGACCAGACCCGGTCGGCGCCGAGTTGGCGGATGTTCCACTCGGGCCCGGTGGGCGCGGGCGCGGTGCCCCGGCTCTGCCCGGCCGGGGCCGGCAGTGGTCGCAACCGCTGGCTGACCAGCACGCGGGCCACCTCCGGCCGACGGGCGAGCCAGGCCCGCACCGCCGGACCACCGTCCACCTCGACCGCGTTCACCAGGTAGTACGGCACCAGGTCGAGCCGCAGCCGGCCCAGGTCCCGGCGCAGGTCTGCCTGGCTGCGGTCGGCGGTGCTCACCAGCCGCCGGTAGACCTCCACCGCCCGGGCGTCCCGCCCGGCCCGGCCCGGTGTGCCCGCCGGCAGGCCGGTCAGGTCGGCCTGCTCGCGAAGCACCACCAGCAGCCGCTCGCCGTACAGGCCGGGCTGACCGGGCCCGAGGTCGACCACCCCCACCGCCACCAGCAGCACCATCGCGGTCAGCGCGGCGACCCGCCGGTTCGGGGTACGGGACGTCGACCGGGCCAGCAGCACCGCGTACACGATGGCCACCAGGACCGCGACGGCGAGCCCGGCGCCGGCGGCGGCCGCCACCCAGAACGGCACGTCGCGGGTGCCGACCAGCAGCAGGGTGATCTCTTCCGGGTCGGTGAAGGCCAGCGGGCCCAGCGCGGCCAGACCCACCAGCCAGGCCGTCGCGACACGGCCGGCGCGCACGGCGGCCGCTGCGGGGCCCGGCGTGTCCGTCGCCGGGTCGGGCGTGTCCGTCGTCCCCGCTGCGTGCCAGGTCGCGGCCCAGAGGGCGGCGAGCGCGAAAGCCACCGGTGGCAGGGTCAGCAGCGCGGGCAGCTGCGCACCGGACTGGCCGGTTGCGGCGGCGAGCAGCAGCAGCGTCACCCCGGCGACCAGGCCGCCGACCAGCACCAATCGGGCCGGCCGGGGCGGCCGGCCGACCGCGAACCGGGACCAGAAGGTGGCGTCCAGCAGCGACGCCGCCAGCAACCCGAGGGCGGCCGCCGCCAGCAGGGCCAGCACGGTCTCCAGCAACCCGCCGAGCGCGCCCAGCCAGGCCCAGGGCAGCAGCAGCGCCAGCCCGGCGGCGACCGCGAGCAGCGGCACCGGGCCCGTCGTCACGCCGGCTACCGCGCCGGCCAACCCGCCGGACGCCGGACCGGCTGGCCCGCCGGACGCGGACCGGCGCGCTGACCAGCGCACGACGAGCGTGGCGAGTGCCGCCATGGCGGCCAGAGCGGCGAGGTACGCCTCGTGGTGCACCGGCGGCACGACCCGGAGCAGCGTGAGCGCCCCGAGTGCGAGTGTCGCGCCCAGCCAGGCGCGCCCGGTGGCCCGGACCGCGGCCGACCGGGGCAGCAGTGCCAGCAGCAGAGCGGGCGTGCCCACCAGCACGACGGTCGTCAGCCCCAGCACCGGCCAGAGCCAGCCGACCCGGTCCCGCCCGAAACCCAGCAGCACCTGGTCGGTGAGCCAGCCGCCCGCCTGGGTGGCCACCGTCACCGCGACCGTCCAGCCGCCGGCCAGCACGGCGGCGACCACCGGCCAGGGGTTGACCCGGCCCGGTGGCGAAGGCTGGTAGGGCGGAGGTTGACCAGCGGATGCCGGAGAGCCGACCTGCATGACTCGCACAGTACGGGGCGGGCGGCGCATGCCGGCACGCTGGCGCGGCGGCTACGGTGGACAGGTGCGCGACCCCAACATCTCCCGTTCCGTCGCCGGGCAGCTCTCGCCGGTCCGCCGTGCCGCTGACCTGCGCCGACTCCGCGCGGAGTGCTTCGACGTGCTGGTCATCGGGGGTGGGGTGACCGGTGCCGGCGCAGCCCTGGACGCGGCCTCCCGCGGTCTGAAGGTGGCCCTGGTCGAGGCCCGCGATCTCGCCGCCGGCACCTCCAGCCGGTCCAGCAAGCTCATCCACGGTGGCCTGCGCTACCTGGAGCAGTTGGAGTTCCACCTGGTCCACGAGGCGCTCACCGAGCGCGGCCTGCTGGCGACCCGGCTCGCGCCGCACCTGGTCCGTCCCGTGCCGTTCCTGGTGCCGCTGCCGGCGGGTGGGGGCCTGCGGGGCCTGCCCGCCCGGGTCTTCCGCCGCTCGTACTACGGCGCCGGCGTGGCCGCGTACGACGCCTTCGCGGGGCTCTTCGGCGGTGGCCGGGGCATGCCGCTGCACCGGCACCTGACCCGGGAGGGGGCCCGGCGGATCTTCCCCAGCCTGCGGGCCGACGCGCTGGCCGGTGCGATCCGCTACTACGACGGCCAGGTCGACGACGCCCGTCTGGTGGTCACGCTGGCGCGCACCGCGGCCAGCCTCGGCGCCACGGTGGTGAGCAGCGCCCGCGCGGTCGGGCTGATCCGACAGGCGCGCGAGGTGACCGGCGTCCGGGTCCGCGACCTGGAGGCGCCGGCCGGCTCCCCGGACGCGGAGTTCGAGGTGCAGGCCCGCACCGTCATCGCCGCCACGGGCGTGTGGAGCGACGACATGTCCCGGATGCTCAACGACGTGGGTCTGCGGCCCGGCGTCCGGGTGCGTGCCTCCAAGGGCGTGCACCTGGTGGTGCCCCGCTCGGCGATCACCGGCGAGACCGGGCTCATCCTGCGTACGGCGAGTTCGGTGCTCTTCGTCATCCCGTGGGGCGGGCACTGGATCATCGGGACCACGGACACCGACTGGCGGCTGGACCGGTCCCACCCGGCGGCCTCGGCCCGCGACATCGACTACCTGTTGCAGCAGGTCAACACCGTTCTGGACCGGCCTCTGACGACCGCCGACATCGAGGGCGTCTACGCCGGGCTGCGGCCACTGCTGGCCGGTGAGGCCGACTCCACCTCGAAGCTCTCCCGGGAGCACGCGGTCTTCGAGCCGATGCTCGGGCTGCTGCTGGTCGCCGGTGGCAAGTACACGACGTACCGGGTGATGGCCTCCGACGTGGTCGACCGGGCCGCCCGCCGGCTGGGTGGCGCCCGCCCGTCGCGCACCGCCGACCTGCCGCTGCTCGGCGCGGACGGGTACCCGGCCATGTGGAGGGACCGGGCCGACCTGGCCCGCCGGCACGGCGTGCCGGTGGGCGTGGTGGAGCACCTGCTGGAGCGGTACGGCACCCTCACTCTGGACCTGCTGGGGCTGATCGACGCCGACCCGCTGCTCGCCTCCCCGCTGGCCGGCGCTCCCGAGTACCTGGCCGCCGAGGTCGCGTACGCGGCGCGGGCCGAGGGTGCGCTGCACCTGGAGGACGTGCTGACCCGGCGGACCCGGATCTCCTTCGAGACCAGCCACCGGGGGCTCGAGTCGGCGGAGCACGCCGCCGAGCTGATGGGTGCGGTGCTGGGCTGGGACGCGGCCACCCGGGCCCGCGAGGTCGAGCACTACCGCGCCCGGGTGGAGGCGGAGCGGCAGTCTCAGCGGATGCCGGACGACGCCGCGGCGGACGCGGCCCGGCTGGGCGCCCCGGATGTCCGGGGGTACGCGGCCGACCGGGGTGGCGACGACGATCAGGCGGAGTTGCGCCCGTCCGCTAGATGACCAAATGTGACATTACCGATGGGTAACCATCGATACCGGCCCGGTTGGTGGTTTCGGCTGCTACCTACGGTGGGGTACGTTTCCGCGCGTGCTTTCCCGCGCGCGCTCCCGTCTGCTCATCCCTCTACTCGCCGTGGCGCTCGCCGGCACCCTGACCGGGTGCTCACTGCTCGATGGCGACACCGCGGCCTCGCCAGCGGCGCAACCGCCGGTCGGTGCGGCCGCCGGCGGGCCGGTGCCGGAGATCCCGACGACCGTCGCCGCCGGGCAGGTCAGCCTCCTTCAGCGCCTCGGTGCCGAGGGGCCGCTGCGCACGCTGAGCGTCGAGCGGGACGGCGCGTGGCAGTGCCTCGACTGCGCCGGCGACGGGGTCACCTCCCGGGGCACGCTCGCCCCGGAGCAGACCGAACGGCTCCAGGTGCTGCTCGCCGACCCCAGGCTGGCGGGGGAGACCGACCAGGCCCGGCAGTACCGGGTCACCTGCATCGACGCGCTGACCTCCAGCCTGCTCACCTCGTCCGGGCTGGTCACCTCCCAGGACTGCCCCGGCGAGGAGCGCCCGCCGGTGGCCGGGGAGATCCTGCTGCTGCTCACCCAGGCGACCCCGGCCGAGGTCAAGGGCTGACCCCGCACCCGGCCGTTCGTTCGCCCCGCGGCCGGGTCAGAGCACCTTGCCGGGGTTGAGCAGCCCGGCCGGGTCCAGCGCCGACTTGATCGCCTGGTGCACCCGCACCCCGACCGGGCCGATCTCCCGCGCCAGCCAGTCCCGCTTCAGCAGCCCCACCCCGTGCTCGCCGGTGCAGGTGCCGCCCAGATCCAGGCCGAGCCGCATGATCTCGTCGAACGCCCGCCGGCCCCGTGCCAGGCTCGCCGGGTCGGCCCGGTCGACCACGATGTTCGGGTGCAGGTTGCCGTCCCCGGCGTGCCCGACCACCCCGATCGGCACGTCGCACTCGGCCGCGATCCGTGCCACGCCGTCCAGCAGCGCGGCGAGCGACCCGCGCGGCACCGCCACGTCGTCGATCACCAGACCACCGTTGCCGCCCGGGTACGCGTCGGCCGCGAACTTCTCCATCGCCGGGTGGGCCAGCCGCCGCGCCTGCAGCAGCGCCGCCGCCTCCACCGCGTCGGTGGCCGCGTAGACCTCGTCGGCGCCGGCCGCCTCGCACACCTCGGCCAGGCCGGCCAGGTCGTCGGCGGCCCGGCTGCCGGTGTCCGCCGCGGCCAGCAGGAGGGCCTGCGCGTCCGTCCGCAGTCCCATCGGCTGGTACGCCTCGATCGCCCGCAGGTGGGTCTGGTCCAGCAGCTCCAGCAGGCTGGGGGTGAGCCCCCGGGCGGCGATCTCGGCCACTGCCGCCCCGGCGGCGGCGGTGGACGGGAAGACCGCCACCAGGGTCAGCGACTCGGCCGGGGCGGGCCGCAGCGCCACGGTCACCTCGGTGATCACCCCGAGGGTGCCCTCCGAGCCGACGAACAGGCGCGTCAGGTCGTAGCCCGCCACCCCCTTGGCGGTACGCCGGCCGGTGCGCAGCACCTCACCGGAGGCGAGCACCACCTCCAGGCCGAGCACGTACTCGGTCGTCACCCCGTACTTGACGCAGCACATGCCGCCGGCGTTGGTGGCCACGTTGCCGCCGATGGTCGACGACTCCCACGAGCCCGGGTCCGGCGGATACCACAGCCCCTGCCTGGCAACCGCCCCCGCCAGCGTCGCGTTGACCACCCCGGGCTGGACCACCGCGATCCGGCTCACGGGGTCGATCTCCCGGATCTCGTCCATCGCGACGGTGCTCAGCACCACCGCGCCGTCCACCGCGTTCGCCGCGCCGGCCAGCCCGGTCCGCGCGCCCTGCGGCACCACGGGTACGCCGTGCCGCGCCGCCGCCCGGACCACCGCGACCACCTGCTCGGTGCTGCGGGGACGGGTCACCACCAGCGGGGACCCGGCGGGGCAGAGGTCGGCCTCGTCCCGCTCGTGCATGCGCAGGAGGTCCGGGTCGGTGAGCACGGCGTTCTCGCCGAGCGCGGCGCGCAGGTCATCGAGGAGCGTGGTGGGGGCCATGCAGCTGAGGCTAGGTCGCCGACCGGCGATCATCAACATGATCGACTGCGCGGGCTAGCTTAGGCGCCATGCTCTACCTGGACCGGCCTGCCTGGCCGTGGCGCGGTCGCCTCTGGTCGCACCTGATCAGCGACATCTCGTACGCCGAGCTGCACGCCTTCGCGGAGGCGCTGGGTGTGCCCCGGCGCGGCTTCGACCGGGACCACTACGACATCCCGGCCGAGCGTTTCGCGGCGGCGGTGTGGCTCGGGGCCCGGGTGGTGCCGAGCCGGGAGCTCGTCCGGTTGCTCCGCGACGCCGGTCTGCGCCGCCCGAAGCACCTGGTCAGGCCCCGCTCACCGGCGGCCCGGTGAGTGTCTCCAGCTCGCGGCGCAGGTTGGCCCGGGCCGGCTGCTCCCACCGGCTCGCCAGCGGCGGCAGCCGGTACAGCGCGGGCAGCGCCAGCAGCCCGGTGAGCACCCCGGCCCGCCCGGCCCGGAAGGCCGGCTCCGGGACGTGCGCGTACTCGCGACGGATGGCCGCCGCGTAACGGTCGTAGGCGGCCGGCGGCGCGGCCAGCACGGCGAGGTCCGCGTCGCAGAGCAGGGCGCCGTCCCGGTCGCCCGGGGCCACCAGGTGCCCGGCGGTCAGCAGCACCAGCCGGCGCACCTCGGCCGCCGCGGGGGCCGGCACGCCGAGCCCGGTGAGCACGCTCCGGGCCAGCTCGGCGCTGTCCCGTTCGTTGGCGTCGCCGGCGGCCCGGGGGTCGTAGACCGCGTCGTGGCACCAGGCCGCCAACCGAACCAGGTCGGCCCGGTCGGCCAGCCCGGCGTGCCGGTCCACCACGTCGAGCACCGCGGTCAGGTGGGCCACCGTGTGGTAGTGCCGGTGCGGCTCCCGCCGGCGGGCCAGCAGCTGCTCACCGACCTGCGTCGAGCCCCGCCCCGCCCCGGCGCCCCGGGCCACCGCTCGCCACCGGTCCAGCAGATCAGTCACCGCCCGAGTCTGCCGCATCCCGCGCCGCACCGGGCGGGAGGATTCAGCGGGCGTGCCACGGGTAGACGCGCCCATGGCCGTGGCCCGGGACAAGCGACCTCCGATGGTGCGGCGTACCGCGCTGCGCGAAGGGCTGGTGGACGTCGACGGCGCGCGGATCGCCGAGGTGACCGAGGAGCTGCGGCACCGGGGCCGGGCCACCCTGCACGACCGGCTGCACCGGGTACGGATGGCCGGTGGACTGGCCCTGCAGGCCGGGCTGGCCGCCGGGCTGGCGTACTTCATCTCGCACCGGCTGCTCGGCAACCCGCAGCCGGTGTTCGCGCCGATCTCCGCGGTCGGCACCCTGGCCGCGTCGGTCGGCCAGCGGTTCCGCCGGACCGTGGAGCTGATCGTCGGGGTGGGGATCGGGGTGGCCATCGGCGACTTCCTGATCTACCTGCTCGGCACCGGGGCGTGGCAGCTCGGCCTGGTGGTCACGGTGGCGATCCTGCTCACCATCTTCGCCGGCGCCAGCGTCGCCATCGTCATCCAGGCGGCGGCCACGGCGGTGCTGATCGTCACCCTGAGCCCGTCCACCCAGAACCTGGAGATCCCGCGCTTCGTCGACGCGTTCCTCGGCGGTGGCATCGCGTTGCTGGTGACGGCCGTGCTGCTGCCACTGAACCCGCTCCGGGTGATCAATCGCGCGGCCCGACCGGCGTTGGACCTGCTCAGCGCCCAGCTCGACGCCACCGCCGACGGGTTGCGCAGCAGGGACCGCGCCACCGTCCAGCGGGCACTGGAACGGCTGCGTAACAACAAGGAGGAACTGGCCACGCTGGCCGAGGCGATCGAGGGCGCGAAGGAGACCGCCACCCTCTCGCCGGCCCGCTGGCACCGACGTGACGAGCTGACCCACTACGCCGAGGCGGCCGACCCGATCGACCGGGCGATGCGCAACACCGGCACGTTGATCCGCCGGTCCGTCACGCTGATCGAGGACGAGGAACCGGTGCCGGACCCGATGCCGGACGGGATCGCCCACCTCGCCGAGGCGGTCCGGCTGCTCAAGCACGAGTTCGCCGTGGGCGAGGAACCGCAGCAGGCCCGCGAGCGGTCCTTGCGGGCGGTCAGCGAGGCCGGTCGGGCGTACGGGGCCGGGGTCGGCTTCTCCGGCAGCGTGGTGATCGCCCAGATCCGGACCACGGCAAGTGACCTGCTGGTGGCGTCCGGCATCGAGCAGGAGGAGGCGAACCGGTGGATCCGCACCGCCTTCGGGGACCAGGAGCGGCCGGTGAGCGAACCGGCCGAGCCGGGCGGCGGACCCAGACCCCCCACCGCCCCGCCGGTCGGCTGACCCGGCCGCAACCCGCCCGCCGGGGCGTCAGCCCAACGCGGCGAGCGCGGCGAGCAGCCGGTCCACCTCGGCGGTGGTGCTGCCCAGGCCGATGCTGGCGCGCAGCGCGGTGGGCGGCAGGTCGCGCCGGCCGGTGCGTCCCGCCGCCTCGGTGAGCAGCCGCCGGGCCAGCGGGTGGGCGCAGAACAACCCGTCGCGTACGCCGATCCGGTGCTCGGCGGCCAGGTGGGCGGCCACCTCCGCGGAGTCCCGCCCGGCGACCACGAACGAGACGATGCCGACCCGGGGCGCGTCCGGGCCGAAGGTGCGCAGCTCCACCACATGCGGAAGCGCGGCGAGGCCGGTCCGCAGCCGGGCCAGCAACGCCTGCTCGCCGGCCGCCAGCCCGGCCCGGTCCGCCTCCGCCAGCGCCGTACACACCGCGGCCAGTGCCACGGCGCCGACCAGGTTCGGGGTGCCGCCCTCGTGCCGTGCCGGGCCGGTCGCCCAGGTCACGTCGTGCGTGGCCGGCCCGACGTGACTGGTGGCGCCGCCGCCGGCCAGGTACGGCGGTGCGGGGTCCAGCCAGTCCGCCCTGCCGATCAGGACGCCCGCGCCGAAGGGCGCGTACAGCTTGTGGCCGGAGACGGCCAGGTAGTCCACGTCGAGCGCGAGGAGGTCGACCGGGGCGTGCGGGGCGAGCTGTGCCGCGTCGAGGGCGATGCGGGCCCCGTGCCGGTGGGCCACCCGGGCCAGTTCGGCGACGGGCCAACGCTCGCCGGTGACGTTGCTCGCCCCGGTCACCGCCACCAGCACCGGCAGCGCCGCGTTGCTGTCCCGGCGCAGCTCGGTGAGGGCGGCGGCGAGGTCGCGTACCGCCCCGGCCGGGTCGGCGGGCACCGGGAGCCGTACCGAGCCGCGCGGCCAGGGCAGCAGGTTGGCGTGGTGCTCTCCGGCGAAGGTCACCACCGTCGTGCCGGCGGGCAGCGCCCGCGCCAACAGGTTGAGCGCGTCGGTGGTGTTGCGGGTGAAGACGACGTGGTCCTCGGCGCGGGCGCCGAAGAAGTCGCCGACCGTCTGCCGGGCCCGCTCGTAGGCCAGAGTGCAGTGCCGCGACAGCGCTCCCGCGCCGCGGTGCACGCTGGCGTACCACGGCAACAGCTCGGTCACCGCGTCGGCCGCGGCCCGCGCGCACGGCGCGCTGGCGGCGTAGTCCAGGTTGATCTCGCCCGGTACGCCGAGGACGTCGAGCGACCGCGACGGGGCCGGCGCGGCGCCGGAGCGGGTGGGCAGCGAGGGTACGAGGGTGACGGACACGCCGGAACCTCCGGGGTCAGGGACCCCGGGTGCGATGTCGGGACGGGGTCCGCGCTTGCCCAGCACGCCGATCGGGCTGGGCCCGGTCATCACCCGGGGCACCCCACCGCGAACTCGACGAGGGTTGCCGGCCAGCAAGCCGGGGCTTGACGCTGGCGCTCGTGACCTGCCCGCAGCATAGCGGCTGCCGATGCGCCCGGACCAGCCGGCGGCGGATGGCTACGCTGACCGCATGGCCGACACCCCGCCCGGTGCACCCCTGCCGTCGTCGCCCGCGCCCGCAGCCCCGTCCGCCGGCGAGGTGCCCCGGATGCCGCTGCGCCGACTGGGCTGGCGGCGGTTCCTGGTGCTGGCCGGGGTGGTGCTGTTCATCGCCGCGTGCGCGGTGTTCATGGTCTTCACGCTCGGCCAGTCGCTCGGCGTACGGGCGCTGCTGATCGGGGTGGTCGCCGCCGTCCTCCCGGTGCCGGTGCTGGTGGCCTGCTTCCTCTGGCTGGACCGTTACGAGCCGGAGCCACTGAAGTATCTGATCTTCTGTTTCGCCTGGGGCGCGTTCGTCTCCACGGCCGCCTCGCTCACCGTGAACGAGTTCGCCGCCGCCCGGTTCGCCGACTGGGGCCTGCCGGCCGCGCTCACCGGTGTGCTCGTGGCGCCGTTCATCGAGGAGCTGACCAAGGCGCTCGGCCCGATCCTGCTGCTGGTGTTCCGCCGACGGGAGTGGTCGGGGATCACCGACGGCCTGGTCTACTGCGGGCTCTCCGCGGTCGGCTTCGCCATGGTGGAGAACATCCTCTACCTGGGCGGGTACGGCTACGCCACCGGCGCCGACCGGTACGGCCCGGCGACCGGCACCCAGCAGGTCATCGCCATCTTCATCGTGCGGATCCTGCTGTTCGGGTTCGCCCATCCGCTCTTCACCTCGATGACCGGTGTGGGGCTGGGTGTCGCGGCCCGGACGGCCGACCGGCGGGTCCGGGTGCTCGCCCCGGTCGCGGGCCTGCTGCTGGCGATGATGTTGCACGGCACGTGGAACCTGCTGCCGACGCTCACCCAGGCCACCGGCGAGGCCGTGATCATGTTGTACGGCTTCCTGGGCCTGATGGTGCCGATCTTTTTCGGCATGGTGGGTCTGGCGGTGTGGCTGCGCGCCTGGGAGGGGCGGCTCACCGAGCGGACGCTGCCGGACTACGTGCGCGCCGGCTGGCTGAGCCCGCCCGAGGTGGCCGCGCTGAGCAGCCTCGGTCGCCGGCACGCGGCCCGCAGCTGGGCACGCCGGGTCGCCGGGGACGCCGGGGCGCGGGCGATGCGCGGGTACCAGTTCGCCGCCACCCGGCTGGCCCTGCTGCGCGACGGGTCGCTGCGCGGCCTGGACCGCAAGCCCGCCGACCGGGAGCGGACGGCCCGCGAGGAGCGGGAGCTGCTGGAGGCGATCACGTCGTACCGGTCGTTCTTCGTGGGCCGGGACCCGCAGGCCCCGGCGGGCGTCTGGGACGGCAGCCGCTACCACCTGCGCTTCCCGGACGGTTCCCAGCGCCCGGTGAGCGCGCCGGAGGAGCCGGTGGTGCCGATCCCGGTGGTGCTGGGCGCGCCGCCGCCTCCGGGCTACGCCCCGCCCGGCTGGTACGGCCCCCGGCCGCCGGCGCCCTGGCCGCCGGGTCACCACTGACGGCTGGCGGCCGGCGGCTCAGGTCATCAGGGTCGTGAGGAAGTCACCGAGGCCCTGGGCCATCGCGATGAGCGCGGCCCCGATCGCCTTGAACATCTGCGCGGCCCCGTCCGGCCGGAACGCCATGAAGTAGATCAGGAACGCGACGCTGCCCCAGGCCAACAGCTTCTTCACGAATACCGGCATCGTCCCTCCCCAGGGCCACGGTCGCCGGATGGCTTCCCGGCGAGCGGCCTGACAAACGGCGCGCGGCCGGGCTCGGTGGCCGGGGGAGGTGCGTCAGAGGTAGAGGCCGGTGGAGTCGTTCTCGATCCGCTCGGCGGCCACGGCGTGCACGTCCCGCTCCCGGAGCAGCACGTACCCGCGGCCGTGCAGCTCGACCTCGGAGCGGTCGTCCGGGTCGAAGAGCACCCGGTCGCCGGTGACGATGGCGCGGACGTTGGGTCCCACGCCGACGGCGGTGGCCCAGGCGAGGCGCTTGCCGACGGCGGCGGTCGCCGGGATGACGATCCCGGCGGTGGAGCGGCGCTCGCCCTCGCTGCCCTCCATCCGCACGAGCACACGGTCGTGCAGCAGGCGGATCGGCAGGCCGGTGTCGAGATCGTGGTCGGCGGTCACGCCGAAGACGCTACCGTGCCGCATACGGCCGGCCGCCCGGTGGTTACGCAGGGGGCAGCCGGGGCAATCGGTGGCGGAACTGCCCTATGGTGTCGGGAACGGACTTGTGCTGTCAGACCTGTCGCTGTGGGCGGACCGGTTCTTCTGCCAGGAGGTGCGCTTGAGCCGCTTCGAGCGGGTACGAGGGCGGCTCCGCCGCGCCTACCAGTCGGGACGCGAGTCGGTACGCGCGGGACGGGACTCGGCACCCGGCGACCCGGACGCGTCGAGCGACCCCCCGGAGTCGGCCCGGGTGGCCTCGCCGGCAGCCCCGGGTCCGGCCGCGCCGTCGTCGGCCACGGTCTACGGCGCGGAAGCCCCGGTGGACCTGCACACCTCGACCTCCAGCCGCGACGACGCCGACGTCCCGCACGGGCTGCGGATCGCCGCCGCCTGGTGCTGGCGGCTGATCGTGATCGGCGTGGTGGCGTGGGCGCTGCTCCGCATCGTCGGCACCATCAAAATCGTGATCATCCCGCTGGCCGTCGCGCTGCTGCTCTCGGCGCTGCTGGCGCCCGCGGTGGGCTGGCTGCTGCGGGCCCGGCTGCCCCGGTCGCTGGCCACGGCGGTGGTGCTGGTCGGCGGCTTGGCGGCGGTGATCGGCACGCTCACCCTGGTGGTCAACGAGTTCATCCGGGGGGTGCCGGAGCTGAGCGAGAAGTCGTCGGAGGGCGTCCGGCAGATTCAGAACTGGCTGAAGACGGGTCCGCTGCACCTCTCCGACACCCAGCTCGACCGCTACATCGACGAGGCGCAGGGCTGGATCAACTCCAACACCTCGAACCTCACCAGCGGCGCCCTGAGCACCGCGGCAACGCTCGCCGAGGTGCTGACCGGGACGCTGCTGGTGCTCTTCGCCACGTTCTTCTTCCTGCGCGATGGCAACCGGATCTGGCGTTTCCTGGTCCGGCTGCTGCCGGTGGCCGCCCGGTGGAAGGTCGACGACGCAGGCCGGGCCTCCTGGCACACGCTGGGCGCCTACGTCCGGGCGACCGTGCTGGTCGCCTTCATCGACGCCGTCGGCATCGGCGTCTTCCTGGTCATCTTCGACGTCCCGTTCGCCTTCCCGCTGGCCGCGCTGGTCTTCCTCGGCGCGTTCATCCCGATCGTCGGTGCGGCGCTCTCCGGCAGCGTGGCGGTGCTGGTCGCGCTCGTCGACAGCGGCCCGGTCACCGCGTTGATCATCCTGGGTGCGGTGATCGGCGTGCAGCAGGTGGAGGGGCACGTGCTCCAGCCGTTGATCATGGGGCGGGCGGTGGCCCTCCACCCGCTCGCGGTGATCATCGGCATCGCCGCCGGGGTGGTGCTCGCCGGGATCACCGGCGCGCTGGTCTCCGTGCCGTTGATCGCGGTGCTGAACACCGCCGTCCGCCGGCTGGCCGCCCGGACGGTCCCGGACACTCCGCCCGACGCCGTGGTCGTCGCCGCACAGGCGCCCTGACCCGGCGCGCCGCACCCGCACACGTTCCAGCAAAGAGTGGCCTCCGAGAGTGGGGAGGCCACTCTTTCCATGATCCTGGGCGATCGTGGAGAGGGCGCGACGGGGCGGTCAGGAGCCGGCGAGGCGTTGCAGCGCGCCGCGGGCCACCTCGGGGCGGGTGGTGTACCAGAACGGCGGCAGCGAGCGGCGCAGGAAGGGCCCGTAGCCGCGGGCGGTCTCCAGCCGGGAGTCGAGCACCGCGACCACCCCCCGGTCACCGGTCGCCCGGATCAGCCGGCCCACCCCCTGCGCGAGCCGGACCGCCGCGATCGGCACGCTGACCGCCGCGAAGCCGGAGCCGCCGCCCGCGTCCACGGCGGCGGCGCGGGCCGCCGCCAGCGGCTCGTCCGGCCGTGGGAAGGGCAGCCGGTCGATGACCACGAGCTGACAGGCGTCGCCCGGCACGTCCACCCCCTGCCAGAGCGACATCACCCCGAACAGGCAGCTGGAACGCTCCTCCCGGAACCGGCGCACCAGCAGCGGCAACGCCTCCTCGCCCTGGAGCAGCACCGGCAGGTCGGTCCGCGCGCGCAGCAGCTCCGCCGCCTGCTGCGCGGCCCGCCGGGAGGAGAAGAGCCCGAGAGTACGACCACCGAGCGCCTCGACCAGCCCGAGCAGCTCCTCCCCGGCCGCGTCGGGCAGCCCGGAGACGCTGGGCCGGGGCAGGTGCGCCGCGACGTACAGGATGCCCTGCCGGGCGTAGTCGAACGGCGACCCCACGTCCAGTGACCGCCAGCCGGGGCCTTCGGTCGCCCTCCTCCAGCAGCCGCTGCGCGGTGGTGGACAGCTCGTCCAGCGCCGCCTTGGCCTGCTGCTTGCGGACGGGGTCGGGATCGTCGGACTTGACGTCGCCGATCGCGTCCAGCGCGGCCCGGGTGGCCGCGTCGAGCAGGGTGCACGCCTCCCGCAGCGGCGCCGGCAGCCCGGCGGTGAGACGCCCGGCGGGCGCCTCGGCCAGGCCGACCGCGAGGGCGTCGCCGGCCGCGGTGAGCGCCTCGGCGGCCTCGGGTCGCAGCAGCGGGCGGGCCCGCCGAGCGGATCGGTCGATCAACTCCGGCACCAGCTCCGCCTGCGCCGCGGAGGAGACCCGGTCGGCCAGCTCGTGCGCCTCGTCGACGATGAGCAGCTTGTGCGGCGGAACGATGTGCCGGTCGGCCAGCATGTCGACCGCGAGCAGGCTGTGGTTGGTGACCACGATGTCGGCCTCGCGGGCCCGCGCCCGGGACGCCTCGGCGAAGCACTCCGCCCCGAACGGGCAGCGGGTCGCCCCGACGCACTCCCGGGCCGGCATCGACACCAGCCTCCAGGCCTGATCGTCGACGCCCGGGTCCAGCTCGTCCCGGTCGCCGGTGGCGGTCTTCTCGGCCCAGCCGCGCAGCCGCTCGACCTGCTTGCCCATCCGGCCCGCCTCGCCGAGCCACTTCGTCCCGCCGCCCGGGCGGTCCGCCGGAGCGTCGAAGAGCGTGTCCTCCGGCTCGTCGGCGGTCGAGTTGTCGAGCCGGGCCAGGCAGAGGTAGTGGTGGCGGCCCTTGAGCACCGCGAAGGTGGGCCGACGACCGAGCAGCGGCTCGACCGCGTCGGCCAGCCGGGGCAGATCGTGGTCGACGAGCTGGGACTGCAACGCCAGGGTGGCGGTGGAGACCACCACCGGGCCGTCCACGGTCAGCGCCGGCGCGAGGTAGGCCAGCGACTTGCCGGTGCCGGTGCCCGCCTGGACGAGCAGGTGCTCGCCGCTGGTCACGCACTCCTCGATCGCCGTGGTCATCTGCTGCTGGCCGGGGCGCGCCGCGCCACCGGGCACCGCGCCGACCGCCGCCGCGAGCAGATCGGCGCCGCTGGGCCGGGCGCCCCGGCGCCGGCTCCCGGCACGGGCCGACGGGGTGGCGGAACCGGTGGCGGTGCGGGGCGGAGTCACCGTGCGACGGTACCCGTCGCTGCCGACACCGACCGCGCCCATCCGTCCGCGTGGCGCGGGGCAGCGGGTCCGCCGTCCGTCCCGCGCCGTCCGGTTACGACCGCGCTACGACGCGTGGGCAGTATCGGTTAGGGTGCGAATCATGCCGAGCGACGTGGTCCGAGTGATCTACCGCAAGTACGACGGCAGCGCCCACCGCGACTACCCGGCCCGCCGTCTCGCCGAGGACGACCTCGGCATCTGGCTCGGCGTTCCGGCCGGCACCGAGTCGGTCTACCACGGTCGCCCATCGGTGGAGAAGATCCCGTTCGTCCTGCTGGTGCCGCACCACGCGTGGTGGACGGGGATGTTCAACCCGCCGCCGCGGACCAGCGAGGTCTACTGCGACATCACCACTCCGGCCCACTGGGAGTCCGACGACACCGTCCACCTGATCGACCTGGACCTGGACGTGGTCCGGCGCCGGGCAACCGGCCTCGTGGAGTTGCTCGACGAGGACGAGTTCGCCGAGCACCGCGTCCGGTACGGCTACCCCGAGGACGCCGTGGTCGAGGCGGAGGCGGCGGCCCGCTGGCTGTTCGGCGCGCTCGGCGACGGCAGCGAACCGTTCGCCACGTCGTACCGCAAGTGGTTGGCCCTGGTGGTCTGAGCCCGCACGGGCGTCACGACCGGCGGCTCACCAGCGCGGCGGCCACCGGTCGTCGTCCCCCAACGGCGGCAGGTCGGTCAGCTTCTCCGGGTTGAGCTGGTTGAACAGCCCGGTGATCCGACCCTGGTGCACGGCGAACGCGGTGACCATGCGGATCGGCCGGCCGTCGCTGTACACCGTCTCCCACTGGAGGCCGAGCACGCCGTCGACCAGCACCGGCCGGGCCAGGACCCGTTGGGTGTACCGGCCGGCCCGGCCGAACAGGCCAAGCGCGAAGCGGCCCACCGCGTCCGCGCCGACGACCGGCCGGCGGGCCGCCGGGAAGTGCCCGCCCGAGTCGCCGACGAAGACCACGTCCGGCGCGAGCACCCGGAGCAGCGGGTCCAGCTCACCGGACTCGGTGGCGGCGACGAACGCTTCGAGCACCCGCCGCTGCTCGGCCGGGTCGGCGGTGTGCCGGGGCACGTCCGGCGCGGTGACCGCCCGCCGCGCCCGGGAGGCGAGCTGCCGGGCGGCCACCTCGGTGGTGCCGAGCACGTCGGCGACCCGGGCGAACGGCACCGCGAACACGTCGTGGAGCACGAGGGCGACCCGCTGCTCCGGCGCGAGCCGTTCCAGCACCACCAGCAGCGCCGTGCCCACCTGGTCGGTGCGGACCGCCCGTTCCGCCGGGTCGGGGGCGTACCCGTCGGTGGGCAGGCTGTCGCCCACCTGGCTCACCACCGGCTCCGGCAGCCACTGCCCGTGGTACGCCTCCCGCCGGACCCGGGCCGAGCGGAGCACGTCCAGGCAGATCCGGGCGCAGGTGGTGGTCAGCCAGGCGGACAGCTCGCGGATCTCGGCGCGGGCCGCCGGGTCGGCGAGGGCGCCGGCGTAGCGCAGCCAGGTCTCCTGCACCGCGTCCTCGGCCTCGCTGCGGCTGCCCAGCATCCGGTGGGCCACCGCGAGGAGTCGGCCCCGCTCCGCTTCGAACTCCGTCGCCAGGTCCCGCACGACCCACCACCCTTCCCGGCCGGCACCGTCCCGGCGTACATCCTCCTGCCAACTGGACGCGCCGGCCGCCCCGAACGTGACAGCCGGGCCGTTGCGGAGGGCGCTCGGCGGGCGGAAGGTCCGCGGGTGGGTGATGATCCGAGGATGAGCGAACCCGAGCAAGCGCAGATCGTGGCGCCGGTCGGCGGTTCCGTGCGGGAGTTGCTGCGGGTCACCGCACCGGTGGATCTCGGCGCGATCGGCCCGCGGTCCACGCCCGGTCTGCCCGACGCGGAGGTGACCGGGGAGCACCGCAAGGCCTGGGCCCGCGAGCAGGTGGAGCTGGTCGGCGGCGAGCTGGGCCGGCAGCAGGAGATGCTCTTCGCGATGGCCAAGGCCGGCGCCGACCGGCCCGCGCGCCGGGTCCTGCTGGTGCTCCAGGCGATGGACTGTGGCGGCAAGGACGGCACGATCAAGCGGGTGGCCGGCGCGATGAACCCGCTGGGCCTGCACATCCGCTCGTTCGGCCCGCCCACGCCCGAGGAGCTGCGGCACGACTTCCTGTGGCGGGTCCGCCGGGAACTGCCGCCGCCCGGGTACGTGGGGATGTTCAACCGTTCGCACTACGAGGACGTGCTGATCGCCCGGGTGGGCTCGCTGGTGCCGGAAGCCACCTGGCGGGCCCGCTATGACGAGATCAACTCGTTCGAGCGCGAGCTGGTCGAGGACGGCGTGACCCTGGTCAAGGTGATGCTGCACATCTCGTACGCCGAGCAGGGCGAGCGGCTGCTGGAGCGGCTCACCGATCCCCGCAAGCACTGGAAGTACAACCCGTCGGACGTCGACTCCCGGGCGCGGTGGGACGACTACCAGGCCGCGTACGCCGAGGCGCTGAGCCGGTGCGGCACGGACGCCGCGCCCTGGTTCGTGGTGCCGGCGGACCGCAAGTGGTACCGGGACTGGGCGGTGGCCCACCTCCTGCGAGAGACGTTCGACACGCTTGATCTGGGGTATCCGGCTGCGGATTTCGACGTGGCGCACGAGCGGGAGCGGCTTTGCGCTGGGGACGCGGGGGCAGATGGGACGCCCGAGATGAACGGCAGGTGAACGACCGGTGAATGAGGCCCGACCAGGGGTGGGCCGCCGAATTCGCTGTTCCGCCGTTTCCTAGCATTCACCGGGCGGGTACCTCCACGGAGCGCCGCCACCCTTCCACCGACGCGACGAGGTCTGTGCTGTGAAGTTTTCCTTCCGCCCCACCGAGGGCGCCTTCTACGAGCTCTTCACCAGGGCCGCGCAGAACCTGGTCCGGGGCACCGCGCTGCTGAACGAGCTGGCCCTGCCCGGCGTCGACGTGCAGTCGGTCAGCGAGCGGCTGACCGAGGTCGAGCACGACAGCGACCAGATCACCCACGAGCTGTACAAGAAGATCAACTCGACCTTCATCACGCCGTTCGACCGGGAGGACATCTACCGGCTCGGCTCGCTGCTCGACGACGTGATGGACCACCTGGAGGCGGTCGGCGACCTGCTCTACCTGTACGGGCTGACCGAACTGCCGGCGCTGCCCCGCGAGCTGCACGAGATGGTGAACGTGCTCGACCAGCAGGCCAAGCTGACCGCCGACGCGATGCCGCGGCTGAAGTCGATGAAGGACCTCGAGGACTACTGGATCGAGTGCAACCGGCTGGAGAACGAGGGCGACCGGATCAACCGGCAGTTGCTCGTCCGCCTCTTCTCCGGCGAGTACGACGCGTTGACCGTGCTGAAGATGAAGGAGGTCGCCGACGAGCTGGAGGCCGCCTGCGACGCCTTCGAGCACGTGGCGAACACGGTCGAGACCATCGCGGTCAAGGAGTCCTGATCCTGTGACTGTGACACCCGAACTCATCGCCGTGCTGGCGGTGATCGGGGTAGCCCTGGCGTTCGACTACACCAATGGCTTCCACGACGCCGCCAACGCGATCGCGACCAGCGTCTCCACCCGGGCGCTGACACCCCGGATCGCCCTCGGGCTCGCCGCGGTCGGCAACTTCATCGGCGCCCACTTCGGCGCCGGAGTGGCCAAGACCGTCGGCGACGGCCTGGTCACCCTGCCCACCGGCGTGAGCAGTCTCGGCGTGGTCTTCGCCGGGGTGCTCGGCGCCATCGCCTGGAACCTGATCACCTGGTACTTCGGCCTGCCCTCGTCGTCCTCCCACGCGCTCTTCGGCGGCCTGGTCGGCGCGACCCTGCTGTCCGCTGGCGGCATCGTGCAGTGGGGCAACATCGGCGTGAAGGTGCTGTTGCCGATGGTGCTGTCGCCCATCGTCGGCCTCACCCTCGGTTACCTGCTGATGCTGGCCATCCTCTGGCTGTTCCGGAAGGGGCAGCCGGGCAAGCTCAACCGGGGCTTCCGCTGGGCGCAGACCGCCTCGGCGGCCGCCATGTCGGTCGGCCACGGCATGCAGGACGCCGCGAAGACCATGGGCATCGTGGTGCTGGCGCTCTACACCGGCGGTTTCCAGGAGAGCAAGACCCACATCCCCGGCTGGGTGTTCTGGACCTCGGCGACCATGCTGGCCCTCGGCACGTACGCCGGCGGTTGGCGGATCATCCGAACCCTCGGTCGCAAGATCATCGACCTGGGGCCGCCGGAGGGCTTCGCCGCCGAGACGGTGGCCAGCGCGGTGCTCTACTTCAACGCCCTGGTGCTCAAGGCGCCGATCTCCACCACCCACACGATCACCTCGGCGATCATGGGCGTGGGCGCGACCAAGCGGCTCTCCGCGGTCCGCTGGAACGTCGCCGGCAACATCGTGATCGCCTGGATCATCACGTTCCCGGCCGCCGCGCTGATCGCCTGCGTCACCTACCTGCTGGTCCGGCCGCTCTTCGGCTGACCGAACGGGCGTGCGGGAGAGGGCCCCTTGTCGACGCTGGCGTTGGCAAGGGGCCCTTTCCTTCACACGTAGCGGACGCCGATCTGCTCGCGTACCGCGTCCAGCAGGCCCATCACCTCGAGGGTGGCGGCGTGCGGGACCAGCGGGCTCTCGGTCAGCCCGGCGGCCAGGCACCGCTGCACCTCGATCGCCTCGTACTGGTAGCCGCCCCCGACCCCGTCACCCGAGATCGTCTCCGGCTCGGCGTCGGCACGGTGCAGGGTCAGTGAACCCGGCCGGAAGAACGGCTCCGGCAGGTCGATCCGCCCGGTGCTGCCGGTGATCGAGGCCGTCAGCCCGCTCGCCCCGACCATGCCGCAGCTCAGGGTGGCCAGCGCGCCGGTGTCGTAGCCGAACAGGACGCCCGTGTTCTCGTCCACGCCCTCGGGGCTGATCTGCGCCCAGGACCGGATGTGCTGCGGCACGCCGAGCAGCAGGTGGGCCAGGCTGATCGGGTAGATCCCCAGGTCGAGCAGGGCGCCCCCGCCGAGCGCCAGGGCGCGCATCCGGTGCTCCGGCGGGAACGGCCCGGCCACCCCGAAGTCGGCCCGGACGCCGCTCACCGTGCCGATCGCGCCCTCCGCGATCAGCTCGGCCGCCCGCAGAATCACCGGGTTGGTCCGCATCCACATGGCCTCCATCAGGAAGACCCCGGCGGCGCGGGCGGTGTCCACCAGCTCGGTGCTGCTGGCCAGGTCGAGGGTGAACGGCTTCTCCAGCAGCACCGCGCGCCCGGCCGTCAGGCAGGTCATCGCCGCCTCGTAGTGGGCGGTGTGCGGGGTCGCCACGTAGATCACGTCGACCTCCGGGTCGGCGGCCAGCTCCACCCACGAGCCGTACGCCCGCTGCGCGCCGTGCCTGTCGGCGAAGCGCTGCGCGCTGTCCGCGGCGCGGGAGCCGACCGCGACCAGTTCGGCGTCCGGCACCAGCCGGAGGTCTTCGGCGAAACGGCTGGCGATGTGGCCGGTGGCCAGGATGCCCCAACGAGTCATGTCGGCACGCTAGCCGAGCCGGGTGAACGACCGACCGCCCGGCTGCCGCCGGCTCATCCGTCGGGAGCCCGGTGTGGTCCCGGTCGCCCCGCCGCTCCGGCCGGCCGACCCCTGCCCATCCCCTTTGCTCTGCTTACACGGACGCGACAGTCGGCGACCGTTTCTGTTGCGTGGGTTGAAGCAGAGCAAAGGGCGGTCCCGGCGGAACTGACCGGCGCACCAGCCGGGCGGGGGCCGCCGGTCGGGGAACTAGGCTCGCGGCATGACGATCGACAGTGACGGCTTCGCCGCCCCGGCCGCCCTGGTCGAGCACGCGCGCCGGTTCCGGGCCGAGGGCGGCACCCCGGCGGTGCCCCGGGTCGCGGCCACCGTGTTGCTGCTGCGTCCGACCGGCGTCGACTTCGAGGTGTACGTCATCCGCCGGGTCGCCGCGATGACCTTCGGCGGGATGTACGCCTTCCCCGGCGGCGGGGTGGACCGCTCCGACTCGGAGGCACACCTGGACTGGGCCGGCCCGGCGCCGGGGGAGTGGGCGGGCCGCCTGGGGGTGGCACCGAGCGCCGCGCAGGCGGTGGTCTGCGCCGCCGCCCGGGAGGTCTTCGAGGAGGCCGGCGTGCTGCTCGCGGGCCCCGACCCGGCGACCGTGGTGGGTGACGTCAGCGGCGACGACTGGGAGGCGGCCCGGCAGGACCTGGAGGGGCGCCGGCTGGGCTTCGCCGCGCTGCTCGCCGACCGGCGCCTGACGCTGCGCTCGGACCTGCTGCTGCCGTGGAGCCGGTGGATCACCCCGGAGTTCGAGCCGCGCCGCTTCGACACGTACTTCTTCGTCGCCCTGCTGCCTGAGGGGCAGCGGACCCGCGACGTCTCCGGCGAGGCCGACCACACCCTGTGGATCCGCCCGGCGGACGCGCTGGCCCGGGCCGGGGCGGGCGAGCTGACCATGCTGCCGCCGACCCTCGTCACGTTGGCCCAGGTGGCGGCCGCCGGCGACCTGGCCGGAGTGGCGCGGGCGGCGGCCGACCGGGACGCCGCCACCCCGGTCACCCCACGCCTGGACTTCCCGGCCGACGGCGAGCCCCGCTTCGTGCTCGGCTGACCCCCGGGGTACGCCGAGGGGCGCCGGTCAGCTCGACCGACGCCCCTCACGGACCAGGTTCCAGCGGCTCAGCCGAAGCGGCCGGTGATGTAGTCCTCGGTCTTCTTCACGCTCGGGTTGCTGAAGATCTTCTGGGTGTTGTCGTACTCGATCAGCCGGCCCGGGTCGCCGGTCTTCTCGATGGAGAAGAAGGCGGTCCGGTCCGACACGCGGGCGGCCTGCTGCATGTTGTGCGTCACGATGACGATCGTGAACTTGTCCTTGAGCTGGAACATCAGGTCCTCGATCGCCAGGGTGGAGATCGGGTCCAGCGCCGAGCACGGCTCGTCCATCAGCACCACCTGCGGCTCGACCGCGATGGTCCGGGCGATGCAGAGCCGCTGCTGCTGACCGCCGGAGAGGCCCGCGCCCGGCTTGCCCAGCCGGTCCTTGACCTCGTCCCACAGGTTCGCCGAGCGCAGCGCCTTCTCGGCCGCCTCCTCCAGGATCGACTTGCGGCGGACGCCGTTGAGCTTCAGCCCGGCCACCACGTTCTCGAAGATGCTCATGGTGGGGAACGGGTTCGGCCGCTGGAAGACCATGCCGATGGTGCGCCGGACGGCGGTGACGTCGACGTCCCGGTGGTAGATGTCCTGGTCGTCGATCGTGAGGCTGCCCTCGACCCGGGCCCCCGGCAGCACCTCGTGCATCCGGTTGATCGACCGCAGGAAGGTGGACTTGCCGCAGCCGGACGGGCCGATCAGGGCGGTGACCGTCTTCGGCTCGACGGTCAGGTTGATGTTCTCGATGGCCTTGAAGGCACCGTAGTAGGCGGTGACGTTCGAGGCTTCGATGCGCTTGGCCATGGTGGTACCTCCGGGGTTCATCGGCTGAGCCGGTTACGGCGGGCCAGCAGCTTCGCCGCGATCGTCAGGACCAGCACGAGGGCGACCAGGGTGAGTGCCGCGGTCCACGCCCGTGCCGGCGCGTACCTCGACGCGTCACCGGCCTGCTGGTAGACGAAGAGGGCCAGCGACGACTGGTTGTTCTCGAAGGGGTTGGTGTTGATCGCGGCGCCACCGCCGGCGACCAGCAGCACGGGAGCGGTCTCGCCGGCCGCGCGGGCGATGGCGAGCATGACGCCGGTGACGATGCCGGGCAGCGCGGTGGGCAGCACCACCCGCAGGATGGTCTTCCACTTGGGTACGCCGAGCGCGTACGCGCCCTCGCGCAGCGGCGCCGGGACGAGGCGCAGCATCTCCTCGGTGGACCGGACGATGGTGGGCAGCATCAGCACCGCGAGGGCCAGCGCGGCGGCGAAGCCGGAGAAGCTCGGCCGGCCGTCGTTGAACCACGGCGACACGATCAGCACCCAGAACGCCAGCACGAACAGGCCGGTGACGATCGACGGGATGCCGGTCATCACGTCCACGAAGAACCGGATCGCGAAGGCGAACCGGCCCCGGCCGTACTCCACGATGTAGATGGCGCAGAGGATGCCGAGCGGCACGGTGATCAGGGTGGCGATGCCGACCTGCTCCAGCGTGCCGACGATCGCGTGGTACGCGCCGCCCTCGGGGTCGCGGGCCCCGATGTTGTTCATCGAGGTCTGGAAGAAGTTGACGTCCAGCCGTTCGGCGCCCTTGCTGAACAGCGTCCAGACCACCGACGCGAGCGGCAGCACGGCCAGGACGAACGCGGAGTGGATCAGCGCGCTCCAGGTGCGGTTGCGGGCCGACCGCCGCCCCTCGACCGCGTTGGCGGCGGCGAAGAGCCCGATCAGGTAGAGCACCGCGCCGACGAGGACCACGAGGACAGGGCCGCCGATGCCGGTGCCGTAGACGATCGCGGCGGCGAGCGCCAGGGCCGCCACGGCGACGGCCGGTGCGGTGTACCCGGGCAGTCGCCGGGCCCGCAGCGAGGCGGGCTCGGCCGGCGGGCC
>NZ_QGKR01000146.1 GCF_003172955.1 Micromonospora acroterricola
GACCGCCGTCGCGCCCAAGGCAAAACCGACCGCGAGATCAAACGCTGCCTCAAACGCTACGTCGCCCGCGAAATCTACCGACGCCTGGAAACCCCACCCCAACCACTTGACGCGGCATAGGAGCGTCTGTGAGGCGGCCACCCGCCGGGCGGATCATCCTGTCGGGGCCGGGCAAAACGGCTCGGCCCACCGCGACGGCCGGAACAATCGGCATCATGGATCTGCTGGAGGCGTACCGCCGGAGCCTGGCCGAGTTCGTCGACCGGGTGGACCAGATCCGGCCCGGCCAGTGGTCCGACCCGACGCCGTGCCCGGACTGGGACGTGCGCGCGCTGGTCAACCACGTGGTGGGTGAGGATCGGTGGAGTGTGCCGCTGCTCGCCGGCCGCACCATCGACGAGGTCGGTGGCCGGTTCGACGGCGACCAGCTGGGGGCCGATCCGGCCACGGTGGCGCGGGAGGCGGCCGCGCAGGCGGAGATCGCCGCCACCCATCCCGGTGCCCTCGACCGCACCGTGCACCTGTCCGCGGGCGACACCCCGGCCGACGAGTACCTTCAGCAGCTCCTCGCCGAGCACCTGGTGCACGGCTGGGACGTGGCGGTGGCGATCGGGGCCGAGCCTCGGCTGGACCCGGACGCGGTGCGCACGTGCGCCCGGTGGTTCGCCGGCCGGGTCGACGACTACCGGCGCAACGACCTGGTCCGCTCCGGCGTGCGGGTGTCCGCCGACGTCGACGAGCAGGACCGTCTGCTGGCCGCCTTCGGCCGCGACCCCGACTGGGCGCCCGGCGACTGAACGCGTCGCGCCTGCGGGCGTGAGCCTTTACGCGGTGGTTTATCTCGATCTGTCGGCGCGTCACCGCGCCCGGACCTTGCCGCCACCTCCACCGGCTGATATCCACAGATGCGCATGCGTTACCGCGCAGCATCGGCCGGCGGCCGCCGGCCATCCGCTCCCACGAGGAGGTCCCGTGCCACAACCGGAGTGGTCACCCCCGATGAGCCGGCGTCGACGCCGGCTCATCGCCGTCCTGGCGTCGACCGCGACGGTCGCCGCGCTGCTCCCCACCAGCGTGAGCACCGCCGCCCCCACCGGCGGGGCGCCGTCCGCCGAACGCCGGTCCGGGCCGTTCGCCGAGGGGCACCAGCACGCCGACGTCGACAACCGCACCGGTACGGCGGCACCCGACGCCCGCCAGCGCGGGCTGGCCCGCGCCGCCGACCCCGACGTGCGGTGGAACCGGCTCGGCACCCCGCAGGCGCTCGGCCCCGGCCGCGCCCCGCTCGCCACCGGCCTGCCCACCGACCCCGAGGCCGCCGCCCGCGCCTACCTGGCCGCCAACCAGGACCTGTTCGGGATGGACGCCGCCACGGTGGCCGACCTGGAGCGGGTGCTGGTCCGGCCGATCGGCAGCGGCGCCGTCGTGACCCTGCGGCAGCGCTTCGGCGACCTGCCCGCCGGGCCGGACGGCCTGGTCACCGTCGCGGTCTCCGGCGGCACCGTGCTCTCGGTCAGCTCCTCGCTGGCCCGCGGCACCGGCGCGCCCGCGCCGGCCACCCGCACCGCCGAGCAGGCGTACGCCGCCGCGCTCGCCGACGCCAAGCTGGACGCCAACGCGGTGGCCAGCCACACCGTTCGCGCGGTCGCCGTACCCACCCCGTTGGACGGCCCCCGGGCCGCGTACGAGGTGACCCTGATCGGCGCGGACACCGACCACCCGGCCGCGTTCACCACCTACGTGGACGGGATCACCGGGCAGGTGCTGGTCCGCGAGGACCTCGTCGACTACGACTCCGACAACCCGAGCTGGGCGGTCTTCCCGGCCACCCCACCCCGCGACCTCGGCCCCGGGCAGGACCCCAGGGTGCGCTGGTGCGGCGACCCGGCGCCGGGCTGCCAGGCCGCCTTCCGCGACCCGGCCACCGGCCAACCGTGGGACGTCGACGCGGCCACCGGCACACCCACCTTCACCTCGCGCGGCAACTCGGCCAACACGGTGCTCTCCTGGGGTGCGGGCACCCCGGTCGTCCCGGCCCCCACCAGCCCGGAACGCCGCTACGAGTACCCGTTCACCGACCAGTGGCACCAGTCGAAGTGCAACCCGGAGGTGTTCACCTCCGCCCAGCGCAACGACGCGGACGCGTCCATCGCCAACCTCTTCGCCATGCACAACCGGATGCACGACTGGTCGTACCAGCTGGGCTTCACCGAGTCGGCGTGGAACCTCCAGGCGGTCAACCTCACCCCCTCCGGCCTTGGCGGTGACGCCGAGCAGGGCCGCGCCCAGCAGGGCGCGCTGACCGGCAACCGGAACAACGCCAACCAGGGCACCCCGCGCGACGGGTTGCCGCCGACCACCAACATGTACCTGTGGCAGCCGCAGGCCGGCGGACCGTACCCGCCGTGCGTGGACGGCGACTACGACATGACGGTGATCGGCCACGAGTACACCCACGCCATCACCAACCGGATGATCGCCGGCCCGGACAGCGGGATCGGCGGCCACCAGGGCGGGGCGATGGGCGAGTCGTGGGGCGACCTGCTCGCCGCCGAGTACCTCTTCCAGAACGGGTTCCGCGCGCCCGGCGAGTCGCCCTTCGTCACCGGCGGCTACGTCACCGGCAACCTGGTCAGCGGCATCCGCAACTACGACCTCAGCCGCAGCCCGCTCAACTACTCCGACATCGGCTACAACACCGGTGGGCCCGCCGTGCACGCCGACGGGGAGATCTGGGGCGCCACCAACTTCCGGGTCCGCTCCGCACTGGTGAAGCGGTACGGCCTGGGCACGCCACAGCGGCAACTGGAGTGCGCGCAGGGGAAGGTCGCCGCGGACAAGTGCCCGGGCAACCGGCGCTGGTCCCAGTTGGTCTTCGACTCGTTCCTGCTCCAGGCCGCCAGCCAGGTCAGCATGCTCGACATGCGGGACAACATGCTCACCGCCGACCTGCTCCGCTTCGGCGGCGCCAACCAGGACCTGATCTGGGCCGAGTTCGCCCGCTCCGGGATGGGCCGGGACGCCGTCACCAACGGCGCCGGCGACACCGACCCCACGCCGAGCTTCGCCTCGCCGAGCGGCGGCAACGCGACGCTCACCCTGCGCCCGCGCGGGGACAGCGCCGACGCGCCGATCCGGGTGTACGTCGGGGAGTACGAGGCGCGGGCGATGCCGGTGGCGGACACCGACCCGGCGACGCCACTGCCGGACACCGTGGAGCTGGTGGCCGGCACGTACAACCTGCTCGCCGTGGCACCCGGCTTCGGGCACCAGCGGCTCAGCGTGGTCGCGAAGGCCGGCCACGACGGGTACGTGGACCTGCGGATGAGCCGCAACCTCGCGTCCACGGCGTCCGGCGCGACGATCACCGGCGACGGGGTCAACCTGGACCGGGTCGCCGACGACACCGAGGCGACGAACTGGGCCTCGCTGGACGGCGTGGCCGGCCGGCAGCTCACCGTGGCGCTGCCCGGGGACGCCCCGCAGGTGGTCAAGCGGGTGAACGTCAGCGCGATGCTGCGCCCCGCGATCGTCGGGGACCCCGACAGCGGCAGCCAGAACGCGCTCAGTGGGCTGCGCTCGTTCGCGGTGTCCGCCTGCAACGCGACGACCACCGACTGCGCGGACCCGGCCCGCTGGCAGCGGATCTACACCAGCGCGGGCGACGCGTTCCCCGGCGGGGCGTACCGGGCGTACACCCGGGACATCAACCTCCGGACGTTCGCGGTACCCACCACCCTCGCCACCCACCTGCGACTGGAGGTGCTGGCCAGCCAGTGCACCGGCGGCCCGCACTACGCCGGTGAGCAGGACGACGACCCGGCCACGACGACGGACTGCGCGACCGCCAGCCCGGCCCGGAACCAGGTCAGGATCGCCGAGTTCCAGGCGTTCTCGAAGTGACACCGTCGGGGCCGGCGGACCTCCGCCGGCCCCGACGTTCCGGTCAGCGCCCAGCAGACGGCCACGATCACCGCCGGGCCGAGCACCCCAACAGACGTTCCGGTCAGCGCCCAGGATCACCGCCGGGCCGAGCATCCCAACGGACGTTCCGGTCAGCGCCGGGCGGGACGCTCCCAGCGCCAGTCCACCGGTGGGTCGTCGGCCTCTGCGGTCGCGGCCCGGGTCAGGTGGCGCAGCCGCAGCAGCAGTCCCACCCCCAGGAAGAGCAGCAGCCCGCCGAGCAGGAACGCGGCCTGCACCAGGCCGAAGCCGCCGGTCTGCGCGACCGGACCCCCGGCGCCGGCCGCCGGAGGGGCCGCGTCGACCGGTTGGTCCCCGATCGTCTCCCCCGCCTGGTCGTTCTCGGCCTCGGCCGGTTCGCTCGCCGGGGCGCTGGGCTCCGCCGACGCGCTCTGGGCGCCACCCGCGCCGACCACCGAGCGGGTGGCCGTCTGCCGCGCCAGCAGGCGCAGGTTGGCGTCGTACGCCTCGGCCGCGAGGGTGACCCGTCCGTCGGTGACGTCCTCGGCGAAGGCCACCCGGTAGCGGGCGGTGACCGTGCGGCCCGGGCAGAGCGTGCCGGGGTCGAGCTGCCGGTCGGTCAGCCGGGCCACGTCACCCTCGGTCCGGATCTCCAGCGGGAAGTCGCCGGTCTCCTCCACCCGGTCCATCTTCACCTGGTCGAGTCGGATGCCCTGGACGCTGAGCACCATCGACCAGCGCACCTTCACACAGCCACCCCGGCGGTCGGTCCGCGAGACCACCGCGGAGACCGTGCGCACCTGGTCGCCGGCGGTGAACCGGGCCGGCAGCCCGCTCAGCTCGGTGGCGAAGGCCGCCTGCGCCGGAGCGGCCAGGACCAGCTCCACGCCGCTCAGACAGGCCAGCACCACCCCGACCCTCAGCGCGTACCGCCACACTGCCACCACCGCCGTCCTCCGTTCGGTCGCCTCCACCCCGCAACGCTAGGAGCGGGGCGTCGGGGGAACCAGACGGGTGTGTTCGCACCGGGCGGCAACGACAGGGCGGGTTTTCACCCAGGGTGGTGAACCGGTCACCGGTCCCCCGCGACACGCCGGGCGCCAGGTCGCTGGGACAATCGCCCGGTGTCCGAACTCTCCAGCACGTTCGTCCGGCTGCACGCCCGGCTCGCCCCGGTGGCCTTCGTCCCGGAGGTGCGTCTGCACCAGGCGGACGAGCCGATCGGGCTCTGGGAGCTGACCGAGGGTGAGTTCAGCAGCGACCGGCCGCCGCCGTTCTGGGCCTTCGCCTGGGCCGGCGGCCAGGCGCTCGCCCGCCACGTGACCGACCACCCGGAGCTGGTCGCCGGCCGCCGGGTGCTCGACCTCGCCTCCGGCTCCGGCCTGGTGGCCATCGCCGCCGCCCGCGCCGGCGCGGCGTCGGTGCGGGCCGTCGAGGTCGACGACCTGGCCGTCGCGGCCGTCGCGCTCAACGCCGAGGCCAACGGGGTACGCGTCGACGCCGAGTTCGGCGACATCCTCGACGGCGACGCCGGGGACGCCGAGGTGGTGCTCGCCGGGGACGCCTTCTACAGCGAGGCGATGGCCCGCCGGATGCTGCGGTTCCTGCTGCGCGCCACCCGGGCCGGCGCCCTGGTGCTGGTCGGCGACCCCGGCCGGGCGTTCCTGCCCCGGGACCGCTTCGACGAGCTGGCACACTACGACGTGCCGGTGACCGAGGCACTGGAGAGCGTCCGGGTGAAGCGCACCACCGTGTGGCGGTTGCGGGCCGGGCTGCCGGGGGCCGCCGGCTAGCGTGTCGGCGTGCTGTTCCGGAGCTGGGCGTCCGAGGTCGAGGCACCCTGGCCGGACGTGGCCACGGTGACCGACCATGTCGGCGTACCCCATCTGGTGGTCACCCGGCACGCGCTGGTCCGTGAGGTCCTCGCCGACCCGGTCGCCTACCGGCCGGACAACGCGCTGGACGCGGTGACGCCGATGCCGGTGACGGCGCTGCGGGTGCTGGCCGGGCACCGGTTCCGGTTGCCGCCGACCCTGGCCAACAACTCCGGGGCCAGCCATCCGGAGATCCGGTCGATCGTCGCGGGCGCGCTGCACCCCGCCCGGGTCGCCGCGCAGCGCCCCTGGCTCACCGCGCTGGTCCGGGACCGGGTCACCCGGCTGGCCGCGACGCTCGACGCCGGCGCACCGGTCGACCTCCACGCGGACCTCGCCGCCGACCTGCCCCTGCTGGTGCTGGCCCGACTCGTCGAGCTGCCGGACGCACCGGTCGGCGCGGTCAAGGAGTTCGCCCGCGCGGCACTGGAGTTGTTCTGGGCGCCGCTCGACGCCGACCGGCAGCTGGCGCTCGCGACCGAGGTGGGCCGGTTCCACCGGGTGCTGCGCGACTTCGCGGCCACCGGCGGCGGGCTGGCCGCCGAGCTGCGCGCGGCCGGGCACGCGCCGGACGTGGTGGTCGGCGCGCTCTTCTTCCTGCTGGTCGCCGGGCAGGAGACGACGTCGCAGTTCCTCACCCTGCTGCTGCACCGGCTGGCCGGCGAGCCCGCGGTGCGGACCGGGCTCGGCACCGGCGAGCTTGCCGTCGCCGACGTGGTGGAGGAGGGGCTGCGGCTGGAACCGCCGATCGTCACCTGGCGGCGGGTGGCGACGGAGGACGGCACGCTGGGCGGGACCGCGGTGCCGGCGGGCACCAGCCTCGTCCTCTGGCTGGCCCGGGCCGGCCGGGACCCGGCGGTGGTCGAGTCGCCCGACGAGTTCCGCCCGGGTCAGCGCGGATCGCGCCGGCACCTGGCGTTCGGTGCCGGCGCACACCGCTGCGTCGGTGACGTGCTGGCCCGGATGGAGGCGGCCGTGGTGGTGACCGAGGCCGGGCGGCTGCTCGACGGGGTGACCGTGGTCCGCCCGCCGTGGTGCCCGGACAATCTGACGTTCCGGATGCCCGACGCCTTCGTCATCCGCCGCACCGAAGCACCCGGCCCGGTCGACCGGGGCCGCACAGCAGCTCGATAGGTTTCCGGGCGTGTCAGCCACCTCGACCCGTCGGATCCGTTTCGTCATACCGTTTCTGGCGCTCCTGGCGCTGAGCGCCTGCACAGGCAACCCCCGCGCCGCGCTGCACGCGCGACACGTTCCCGCCGGGCAGCCCACCCCGTCCCCGGCCACCGCGTGGGCGAGCCCGTCGGGGACCACGCCGACCCCACTGCCCGCCACGGGTACGCCCGCACCCGGGAGCCTGCCCTGGTACCTGTCCCGGGTGCCGACCTTTCCCGCGGCGCCGCCACCGCAACCGGTGCCGCTGCCGACCAGCGGTCCGGCCCCGTTCTGGCACCGGCTGCCGACCGAGCAGAAGGTCGCCTTCATCACCATCGACGACGGCGGGTTGGCCCGCCAGCCGCAGGTGATCGACTTCATCCGGGAGGCGCGCATCCCGGTCACGATGTTCCTGAACTCCCCGGCGGCGGCCGAGCACACCGACTACTTCCGGCAGATCGAGGTGGCGGGCGGGGTCGTGGAGAACCACACCATCACCCACACCTCCCTGTCCGGCAGGTCGTACGCCTTCCAGCGGAACGAGATCTGTGGCGCGGCGGACCGGCTGGAGAGGCTCTTCGGCAAGCGACCGACACTGTTCCGCCCACCGTTCGGCAACCGCGACGCGACCACGCTGCGGGCCGCGCACGACTGCGGCGTGAAGGCGGTCTTCCACTGGACCGAGACCGTGCACAAGGGGGTCGTGCGCTACCAGACCCCGGAGAAGGTGGTGCGGCCCGGCGACGTGCTGCTGATGCACTTCCGGCCGGCCCTCATGGATGACCTCCTCGCCGCGCTGAAGGCGATCCACCGAGCCGGACTCACCCCGGCGCTCCTGGAGGACTACGTGCGGTGACCGGTCGCGCCGCCGCCACCAGACGAAAGTCAGGGTGGAGAGGTGGCGTTTGGGCGCGGTGGGACGGCGGCCCACGCGCCTACCGTCAGCGCATGATCACATTACGTGGGTTGACGAAACGGTTCGGGGCGACCGTCGCGGTCGACGCGCTGACCGTCGACGTCGCGCCCGGCCGGGTCACCGGCTTCCTCGGCCCCAACGGGGCCGGCAAGTCCACCACCATGCGGATGATCCTCGGCCTGGACCGCCCCACGGCCGGGCAGGCGCTGATCGGCGGCCGGGCGTACCGCGAGCTGCGGCGGCCGCTGCACGAGGTGGGCGCGCTGCTCGACGCCCGTGCCATCCACCCCGCGCGGTCCGGCCGGGCGCACCTGCTGGCCATGGCCCACAGCAACGGCATCCCGGCTCGCCGGGTGGACGAGGTGCTCGGCGCCGTCGGGCTGGACGGGCGCGCCGCCGCCAAGCCGGGGCGGACGCTCTCGCTCGGCATGGGCCAGCGACTCGGCATCGCCGGCGCGCTGCTCGGCGACCCGCCGGTGCTGATGTTCGACGAGCCGGTGAACGGCCTCGACCCGGACGGGGTGCGCTGGGTACGGCAGCTGATGCGTTCCTTGGCCGACCAGGGTCGCACCGTCTTCGTCTCCAGTCACCTGATGAGCGAGATGCAGCTCACCGCCGACCAGCTCGTGGTGATCGGGCGTGGACGGCTGCTCGCCGACGCGCCCATCGGCGACGTGATCGCCGGCAGCGCGGTCGCCGTCCGGGTCCGCAGCCCGCACCCGGACGGGCTGGCCACCCTCGCCGCTCGCCTCGCCGCGACCGGTGCCACCGTCGAGCCGGTCGGCACCGACGAGCTGACCGTCACGGGCAGCACGGTGGACCGGGTCGGCGACCTGGCGTACGAGCTGGGGGTGCGGTTGCACGAGCTGAGCCCGCACGGCGCGTCGCTGGAACAGGCGTTCATGGAGCTGACCGCCGGCAGCGTCGAGTACGCGGGCGGCCCGACCGGAAGCGGGGCACGATGAGCACCGACACCATGCCGACCACCCGTCCCGCCCTCTTCCGCGGCGCGGTCGCCGCCGAGTGGACCAAACTGTTCTCGGTGCGCACCACCTGGTGGACAGCACTGGCCGGGCTGCTGCTGACGGCCGCGAGCGCCGGACAGCTCGCCATCTACGCCGCCAACGCCAACACCAACGACGACCCCGCCGACGACCGGGGCATCGTCACCGTCGGCAGCGTCCTGATCGACTCCGTCGAGCTGACCCAGTACGCGGTGCTGGCGCTGGGCCTGCTGGCGATCACCGCCGAGTTCACCAGCGGCACCATCCGGACCACCCTGCAGTGCACCCCGTCCCGCGGTCGGGTGCTGCTCGCCAAGGCCGTGGTCGCCGGCACCGTCACCTTCGCCCTCGGGCTGCTGCTCGGCGGCGTCGGCGTACTGGTCGCCCGGCCGGTGCTCGGCGACTGGGGCAGCGCGCCGACCGCCGACACGATCGGCGACATCGTGGCGGTGGCGACGTACCTGGCGCTGGTCGGCGTGCTCGCGCTGGGTCTCGCCGCGGCGCTGCGCAGCGCGGTGCTCACCCTCACCGTGCTCTTCGCCACCCTGATGATCGTGCCGTTGTCGCTCCAGGAGCCGGACATCGAGGTGCTGAACCGGATCGCCGACGTGTTCCCCGGCGTCGCCGGCGGGCACTTCCTGGCCGGCGACGCCGAGCCGTATCCGGGCTGGGTCGGGCTACTGCTGCTCGCCGGGTGGGCCGGCGCCGCGCTGGTGCTGGGCCGGGCCGCCCTGCGCCGCCGCGACGCGTGAGACGTGGGCGGGGGCTCCCGGGCCCCCGCTCACCCGTCGACCAGTCCCGCCTCGTACGCGATGATCGCCGCCTGCACCCGGTTACGGACGTCCAGGCGGGTGAAGATGCTGGTCAGGTAACTCTTCACGGTGCCCTCCACCAGGTGCAGCCGGCGGGCGATCTCCGCATTGGACAGCCCCGCCCCGACCAGGGCCAGCACCTCCCGTTCCCGCTCGGTGAGCCCGGCCGTCCGGTCCCGCGCGGCGGGTCGGCGGGACAACCGCCCGGCGCCCAGCTCGATCACCCTGCGGGCCACCCGCGGCGACAGGTACGCCCCGCCCTCGGCGACCGCGTGCACGCCGGCGATCAGCTCGCGCGGGTCGCCGGCCTTGAGCAGGAACCCGCTGGCACCGTGCCCGAGCGCCCGCGCCACGTGGTCGTCCTCACCGAAGGTCGTCAGCATGACCGTCGCCGTCGCCGGCGCCACCCGGCGGATCTCGGCGGCGGCGGCCAGGCCGTCCAGCCGCGGCATCCGGATGTCCAGCAGCGCCACCCGGGGCCGGTGCGCGCGGACCAGCTCCACCGCGGCCCGCCCGTCGCCGGCCTCGGCGACCACCTCGATGCCCGGGTCGGCGGCGAGGATGGCACGGACGCCGGCACGGATCATCGCCTCGTCGTCGGCGAGGACCACCCGGACGGGTACGTCGGTGTCGATACCGGTGTTCACTGCGTGATCCGTTCCTTGCTGACCAGTCGGCCGTCGGTGAAGCAGAGCCGCCAGGTCGGCGCCGCGAGGGGGAAGTTGCCGTCGGTGTAGAACTCGCAGCCAGCCTCTCCGGCGCCGGCCGGCGGGGTGAGCTGCCGGCGGGGCAACCCGGACAGGTCGGCGCGGGCGGTGCCGGGCCGCATCCGCTCGAACGTCGACTCGTCCAGCACCGTCCCGGCCGTGGCGAACGAGTGGTAGACCAGCGACAGGGCCAGCGCCAGCCCGGCCGGGGCGGCGAGCGCCGTCAGCAGGCTCCGTCGTACCCGCCGGCGGGCCTCGCGCAGCCGCCGCTCGGCGTCGACCGGCCGCTCCGCCCCACCACCGACGACCGGACCATCACCGGTCGCCGCACCGGGCCCGGTGAACGCGCCCGCCCAGCCCCCGGTGGGATCGCCAGCGGCCGGATCGGCGGGGACGACAGCGGCGGGATCAGCGCGCAGCGGCAGCCGGGCCCGTACCGCGAAGCCCCCGTCCGGGCGCGGACCGGCGTCCAGGACGCCGCCGGCCAACCGGACGCGCTCGGCGAGAGCGAGGAGACCGCTGCCGGACGACGGCGGGGTGGGCAGCGGCCCGGCCGGCGGCGCCCCGTTGTGCACGCCCACCTCGATCCCGTCCTCGGCCGGGGCGAGGGTGACGGTGACCGGGGCGCCCGGGGCGTACCGGGCCGCGTTGGTGAGCGCCTCCCGAACCACCCCGTGCGCGGCGGCGCCGATCATCCCGGGCAGCTCCACGGCGCCGGGCGGGGCGTCCAGCCGTACCGCCATCCCGGCCTCCCGTGCCCCGTCCACCAGGTCGGCGACGGTCTCACCGGCCGGTCGGACCCCCGCCGGGCCGCCCTCCTCCCGGAGCACGCCGATGATGCCGTGCAGCCGTTCGGTGGCGGCGGCGACGCTGGCCCGCAGCTGCCCCACCGCAGCCCGGTGCCCGGGCTCGAGGTCGTCGGCGAGCTCCAGCGCGGCGGCGCGCAACGCGATCAGGCTGAGGTCGTGGCCGAGCGAGTCGTGCATCTCCTCGGCGATCCGGGCCCGCTCCCGCAACCGGATCCGCTCGGCGGCGCCGCGCTGCTCGCGGGCCAGCGCGTCGGCGTGCCGGCGGCCCGCGCCCGCCAGCTCCTGCTGCTGCCGGCGGTACCGGCCGACCAGCCACGGGAACACCCCGGCGAAGAGCAGCACCGAGGCGAGCAGGAACCAGGTGCCCTCCCCCGTGCCGAGCAACCCCAGGTTCAGCACCGTGCCACCGACCGCGATCGCGCCGAACAGCACGGCCGCCGGAGCGGCACCGGCACTGCGCCGCCCGGACAGGTAACTGAACACCGGAATGGCGAACACGAAATTGCCGTCGACCAGCGATCCGAGCACCACCAGCAGCAGGGCGGCCAGCGGCCGACGCCGACCCACCGCCACCGCCACGGCCAGCACCGTCAGCCCGGCGGCCAGCAACACCAGGTCGTGCCCCGGGTGCGGCGGGGTCAGCCTCGCGTACCCGATCGGGGCGGCGACCACCGCCCAGAGCAGCGCATCCGGCAACACCCGCCGCGACGGCATGCCCGCCGGCCACCCGAGGATCCTCACGGCGGCCAGGCTACCGACGCCCGACCTGGGCGGACACCGACGAAAGTCAGGTGGTCAGCCGATCTCCTCGGCCCAGGCCCGCCAGTCGTCGAGCACCCCGTGCAGGGACGGGGTGAGCCAGCCCGGCGCGGAACGCCGGAACACGCCCGGGTCCATCGCCCCGGCGCCGTCGGGCAGCGCGCCGAGCAGGTTCGGCACCAGGTCCGTGAGGTTGGTCCAGTGCACCAGCTCCGGCCTCGTCGGCCAGGCGCCGATCACCACGCCGGCCGGCACCGCCCGCCGGTCCAGCGCCTCCAGGGTCAGCGCGGTGTGGTTGAGCGTGCCCAGCCCGGCGCGGGCGACCACCACCGCGGGCGCGCCGAGCGACACCGCCAGGTCCGCCATCGTCCACGGCTCGCCGGACGGGCGCAGCCCCATCGGAACCAGCAGCCCACCGGCCCCCTCGACCAGCACCAGGTCGTGCTTGTCCGTCTCGTCGCGGACAGCGTCCACGGCGGTGTACAGCTCCAGCGGCGGCAGCTCGGCGACCCGGGCGGCGGCCAACGGGGCGAGCGGGTCCGGATAGCTGGCCAGCGTACGACCGGTGAGCGGGGCGGCCAGCCGGTTGACGGCGTCCACGTCGCCGGGCTCATTGCCGGCCGTACCCGTCTGGCCCGGTTTGACCACGGCCACCCGCAGGCCGGCGGCCTGCGCGGCGGCGGCGATCGCCGCGGTGACGACCGTCTTGCCGACCTCCGTGTCGGTGCCGGTGACCAGCACCGCACCCTGCCACGCGCTCACGGGACCACCACGATCCGCGACTGCGCGCTCATGGGGCGCACTCCACGATGACGTCCAGGGCCCGCTCGAAGGCCGCCCGGGGCACCCCGGCGCTGACCGTCAGTCGAAGCCGGGATCGGCTGTCCGGGGTGGACGGCGGTCGGAAGCAGCCGACGGCGACGCCCCGGTCCCGGCAGTCGGCGGCCCAGGTGGTCGCCGCCTCCGGCCCGGGGGCGGTCACCGAGATCACCGCGCCGTCCGGGGCGGAGACGGTCAGCCCGGCGACGCGCAGCCGGTCGACCGCCAGGGCCACGCGCTCGGCCAGCTCGGCGCGCAGGTCGTCGCCGGCCCGCGCGAGCCGGAGCGCGGCGTGCACGCCGGCGGCGACCGCTGGCGGCAGCGCGGTGTCGAAGATGAACGTGCGGCCGGTCTCGACCAGGTGCCGGACGAACTCGGCCGGCCCGGCGACCACCCCGCCCGCGCCGCCGAGCGCCTTGGACAGGGTGGCGGTGACCACCACGTCCGGTTGGCCGGCGAGCCCTGCGGCGGCGACCGCGCCGGCGCCGGCCGGGCCGGTCACGCCGAGCGCGTGCGCGTCGTCGACCAGCAGCAGCGCGCCGTAGCGGCGGGCCACCGCGTGCAGCTGGGCCAGCGGGGCGAGATCGCCGTCGACCGAGAAGACCGACTCGGTGACCACCACCGCAGGGCGGCCCGGGGCCACCGCGAGCGCGGCCGCCACCGCCGTCACGTCGGCGTGCGCGGTGACCACCGTCTCCGCACCGGAGATCCGGCAGCCGTCGATCAGGGACGCGTGGTTGTGCGCGTCGGAGACGAGCAGCGTGCGGGGTTGGACGAGGGCACGCAGCGCGCCGAGGTTGGCGAGGTAGCCGGAGGAGAAGACGAGAGCCCGGTCGGTGCCCAGCCACTGCGCCAGCTCGGCCTCCAGCGCCTGGTGCGCGTCGGTGGAGCCGCGTACCAGGCGCGACCCGGTCGCCCCCAGCCCGTACGCCGACAGCGCCGCCGCCGCGGCGCCGGTGACCTCGGGGTGGGTGGCCAGGCCGAGGTAGTCGTTGCCGGCCAGATCGGTCATTCCGTCGGCGGCGGGACGCGGGTGCAGTCGCCGGGTCAGCCCGGCCTTAGCCCGCAACTCCGCACGGCGGTCGAGCGCCGCCAGCCAGTCCGCCACCGTCACCCCTCCGCCGCCGTCCGCGCCGGTCACGCCGACACCCGCCGGGCGAAATTACCACCCGCGACCACCGGCCTGACGGATCCACCCGGTACGCGGGTTGACGCACACCGAACTTCATCGACCAGCCGGTGTACGACAGGCGCGGCCGTTCCGGCTGACCGGGGGGCCTTGTAGGGTACGAGCCATGCCAGAGATCCTCGACCAGGCCCGGACGCAGGTCCTGGGTGACGGCGTCGGCCTCGACGAGGCCGGTGTCCTCGCCGTGCTGAACCTGCCCGACGAGCACCTGCCCGCCGCCCTCCAGCTCGCTCACGACGTGCGGATGCGGTGGTGCGGCCCGGAGGTCGAGGTCGAGGGGATCGTCTCGCTGAAGACGGGCGGCTGCCCGGAGGACTGCCACTTCTGCTCCCAGTCCGGCCTGTTCACCTCACCGGTCCGCTCGGTCTGGCTGGACATCCCGTCGCTGGTCGAGGCGGCGAAGCAGACCGCGAAGACCGGGGCGACCGAGTTCTGCATCGTGGCCGCGGTCCGTGGCCCGGATGACCGGCTGATGAAGCAGATGCGCGAGGGTGTCGCCGCCATCAAGGCCGAGGTCGACATCCAGGTCGCGGCGTCGCTGGGCATGCTCTCGCAGGAGCAGGTCGACGATCTGGTCGACATGGGCGTCCACCGCTACAACCACAACCTGGAGACCTGCCGGTCGTACTTCCCGAACGTGGTCACCACCCACTCGTGGGAGGAGCGCTGGGAGACCCTGCGGATGGTCCGCGACTCCGGCATGGAGGTGTGCTGCGGCGGCATCCTCGGCCTCGGCGAGACCGTCGAGCAGCGGGCGGAGTTCGCCGCGCAGCTCGCCGAGCTCAACCCGCACGAGGTTCCGCTCAACTTCCTCAACCCCCGGCCGGGCACGCCGCTGGGCGACCGCCCGGTGGTCGAGGGCAAGGACGCGCTGCGGGCGATCGCCGCGTTCCGGCTGGCCATGCCGCGCACCATCCTCCGGTACGCCGGCGGCCGGGAGATCACCCTCGGTGACCTGGGCACCCGCGACGGTCTGCTCGGCGGCATCAACGCGGTGATCGTCGGTAACTACCTGACCACGCTGGGTCGACCGGCGACCGCCGACCTGGACCTGCTGGACGAGCTGAAGATGCCGGTCAAGGCCCTCTCCGCCACGCTGTGACGGCCATGACGACGACGGAGCTGTGGTGCGACCGGTGCGGAGACCCCGTGCCGGCCGGCACCGCCCACCCGGGCTGCGCGTCGGCCCGCGCGCTGGAGCCGCCCCGCTACTGCCACCACTGCCGCCGCCGGATGAAGGTGCAGGTGCTGCCGGTCGGGTGGTCGGCGGTCTGCGTCGAGCACGGCGAGATCCGGGGCTGAGCGGATGCTGCGCGGGCGGGCGGTGACTCTGCGACCGGCGACGGTCGCGGACGTGCCGGCCCTCGCGGCGATCCGGGCCGATCCCGAGGTACGCCGGTGGTGGCGGGGCGGCGACGACCTGGCCGAGGCCGTCCGCGCCGACCTGGCCGACGACGATCTGGCCCTGTACGCCATCGAGCACGACGGCCGGCTGGTCGGCGCGATCCAGTGGTACGCCGAGCCGGACCCGGACTACCGGCACGCCAGCCTGGACATCTTCCTCGACCCGGCGGTACGCGGCGCCGGGCTCGGCGTCGACGCGATCCGTACCCTCGCACGGCACCTCATCGAGGAGTACGGCCACCACCGGTTCACCATCGACCCGGCGGCGGCGAACAGCGCCGCCATCCGCGCGTACGCCAAGGTTGGTTTCCGGCCGGTGGGGGTGCTGCGCCGTTACGAGCGCGGCGAGGACGGCCGCTGGCACGACGGTCTGCTGATGGACCTGCTCGCCGACGACCTCGTGGAGTGAGCCGGCCTGGCGCTGGAGTGAGCCCGCCTGGCGCGCCTCAGCCGTCCCAGCACAGGTGCCCGTCGGGGAGCCGGCGGGCGCCCTCGGCGGGCTGGTGCGTGCTGAGCCGAGCGTCCGGCATCAGGTGCGCCACCGGCGTCCCGCGACCGAGAGCCGCGACGTCGGCGATCAGCCGGCGGTGGCAGCGCCACCAGAGGGTCTCGCTGCACATCACCGCGGTGGTCCGTCGGGCCGCGTCGGCCAGCACCTCCGCGAGCGCCGCGTCGAAATCCGGCGTGCGGGTGTACGCGGCGTACGCCCGGAACGCCGCGACCGTCCACCAGGTGTCCGGCTCCGGCTCCCCGGCGGGGATGTGCCGGCGTCCGCCCAGCCGTGGCTCCCAGCGGTAGTCGATCCCGCACTCGGGCAGCCACCGCTCCAGCTCCTCCTGCCGGACGTCCGGGTTGGTGCGGCTGGCCGGGTACCGCCGCACGTCCACCACCAGCGCCACTCCGGCCTCGGTCAGCAGCTCCCCCAGCCGCACCCGGTCGGCGGTGCCGTGCCCGACGGTCAGCAACTCCCCCACGACGCTGACTTGCCCCGAATCCCGACGGCTTATCCCCGGACCTCGGCGAGATCTTGGACAGTTGCCGTTCGTCGTGAACGGCAACTGTCCAAGATCCGGCGGCGTGGCGCCGACCGGCCGACCAGACTGCCCAGAATGCTGCCCGCCGACGACGCCGACGCACTCGACTGGCTCGCCTTCGAGCAGGCGGGCGTGCTCACCACCGCGCAGGCCTCCCGGTTGTTGAGCGAGGGTGTGGTGCGCGGGCGGATTCGCTCCGGCCGCTGGCGGTCGATCTGCCGGGGCGTCCTGCTCACCGGCAACGGCCGGCTCACCCGGGACCAGCAGTTGTGGGTGGCGGTGCTGGCCACCGGTCCGGGCGCGGTGCTCGCCGGTGTCACCGCCGCCGCCGAGGCCGGTGTACGAGGACTGCGGCGCGAGCCGCTGCACGTGCTGGTGCCGGCGTTCCGTCGTGCGGCGCGGACCAGCCTACGTCGGTTGCCGATCGACATGCCCGGGGTCCTGGTCCACCGCACCTCGGTGCTGCCGGACGCTCATGTCCAGCTGGCCCGCCCGCCGCGCACCACGACGGCGCGGGCCCTGGTGGACGCGGCGGGGTGGGCGAGCGGGGTGGACGAGGCGCAGGCGGTGCTGGCCGCCGGCTGCCAGCAACGGCGGGTACTGCCCGACGAACTCGACGCGGTCCTGGCCGTGCTGCCACGGGCACCCCGCCGGCGTCTCATCGGGCAGACGGTCGCCGACATCGCCGGCGGCGCGCAGGCGCTGTCCGAGATCGACTTCGTACGGCTGTGTCGGCGGCACCGCCTACCTGCTCCGGACCTGCAGAAACACCGGGTCGACGCGGCGGGGCGCAACCGCTGGCTGGACGCGTACTGGCAGGAGTGGCGGGTGCAGGTGGAGATCGACGGCGCGCACCACATGGACGTCCGGCAGTGGGCGGCGGACATGCGCCGGCAGAACGACGTGTGGACCAGCGGCGACCGGATCCTGCGCTTCCCCGCCTGGGTGGTCCGCGCCCGTCCCGAGGAGGTCGCCGAGACGGTCCGCCGCGGCCTCGTCGCCGCCGGCTGGACTCCCGCACCGACCACGCGACGCAGACGAGCGTAGATCTTGGACAGTTACCGTCCACGGCGAACGGTAACTGTCCAAGATCTCAGTCAGGCGAGGGTGCAGGCGGTGCCGTTCACGGTGAAGGCGGTGGGTTTGGGGTTGCTGCCGGAGTGGGCGCCGTTGAAGCCGAAGCTCACCGACGCCCCCGGGGCCAGGGTGCCGTTGTAGGAGAGGTTCGTGGCGGTCACCGCCGTACCGCTCTGGCTGACCGTCGCCGACCAGCCCTGGCTGACGGTCTGCCCGGCCGGGAAGCCGAACCGCAGCGTCCAGCCGTTGATCGCGGCGGTTCCGGTGTTCGTGATCGTCACCGTGGCGGTGAAGCCGGTGCTCCAGTCGCTGGTGGCGTACCCCACCGCGCAGTTGCCGCCGACCGGCGGGGGCGCGGTGGTGACGGTGACCGGCGCGGACGCCGCGGAGGTGTTGCCGGCCGCGTCCACGGCCACCACGTAGAACTGGTACGCCGTGGAGGCGGTCAGCCCGGACACCGCGAGGGTGGTGGTGGTCGGCGAGCCGACGAGCGGGTCGGTGGCGCCGGCCTCCCGGTGGACGCGGTACCCGGTGACGCCGACGTTGTCGGTCGACGCCGCCCAGTTCAGGGTGAGCCCAGTGGCGGTGACCGCGGAGGCGACCGGGGTGCCGGGCGCGCTCGGCGCGGTGGTGTCGGCGCTGCCGGCCGGCGGCGTGGTCACGCTGAGCGTCGGCGAGGCGGCGGACGTGTTGCCCGCGCCGTCGCGGGCCACCACCGTGAACTGGTACGTCCGCTCCGGCAGCAGCGTCGAGACGGTCAGCGAGGTGCCGGTGACGGGGCGGATCACCACCACGTCGTTGCCGACCAGGAATTCGCGGACCTCGTAGCCGGCCAGGCCGCTGCCGCCGCTGTCGGTGGACGCCGCCCAGGTCAGGGTGACCGAGCGGGGCGCCAGGTTGGACGCCACCGGCTTACCCGGCACGGTCGGCGCGGTGGTGTCCGGCACCGCCGGCCCCGGCTCGTCGCCCCAGACGCGGGTGGCGCCGGAGTAGAGCGGCACCTTTCGGTTCGGCCCGGCGGTCGCCTGGTACGACGGGTCGTTGGTCGGGTCCCAGGTGCCGCCCTCCGGCACCCCGATCTTGAACTGGACCTCCATCCGGTGCTGCGACTGCCCGGCGGGCGCGATGGTGTGCCCGGTGCAGTCCACTTCGACGTACCAGATGTCGCCGCTGAGTTGCCGGGCGGTGGTCGGGGACGGGCAGCCCTGGGTGTAGCCGGGGGTGACCTGCACCGGCCCGGGGCCGTCCGGGCGGAAGTAGTAGCGGAACCGGCCGTCGGTCAGCGCCCGGGCGGGGAACGCGGACTTGTTGTAGATCACCGCCTTCAGCCCGGTGGCCCGGGGTTCGGCCTGCATCACGGTGGTCTCCACGGTCAGCTCGTCGAGGTCCGGCGTCTCGGCGACGGGGAAACCGGCGAGCGGGTTGCCGCCGTACTCGGAGACCAGCCGGACCAGCGCGGAGGTGAAGCCGGCGTTGTAGTCGGTGGCCACCTCGTTCATCACGTAGTCCGACCGGCTGTCGGTGTACGCGTCGTTGGCCGCGGACGGCCCGCCGACCAGCGCGCCGTAGAGGGTGTGCCGGGTCTCGACGGGCACGGTCTGGCTGTCCCACCAGGAGCCGTGCGCGGTGCGGTGGTGCGGGTTGCGCGGCGCGTTGGCGCCGAAGCCGATGACGTAGCTGGAGTTGCGCGGGTTGTCGCCGAGCGCGTAGTTGATCTGCCGGACGGCGAAGTCGTGGTAGCGCGCCTTGCGGGTCGCGTCGGTGGTCCTGTCGCTGTAGACCAGCGCCGCGAAGGAGGTGTTGGCGGCGTAGCGCAGGGCGCCCCAGGAGTCGAGCACCGCCATCCCGCCGGGCGAGTAGGGCACCCGCTGCCCGTCCACGCCGACGGTCCAGTAGTCCAGCCAGCGGTTGGCGTCATCGACGTACTTCTGTTTGCCGGTCAGGTTGGCCAGCAGCACGTACGCGCCGAACTGCTTGTTGTCCCAGGCGATCGTCCACTTATAGGAGCGGGTGGTGGACTGGTTCTCGGTGCCGAGCTTGTCGTACTCGCTCTCGGCCTTGGCCAGATAGCTGGCCTCGCCGGTGGCCCGGTGCAGCCAGATCGCGCCCCAGACCAGCTCGTCCTGCCAGCCGCTCCACGAGCGGTAGAAGCTGGTCGCGTCGGTGATGCACTCGTGGTAGGACTTCCGCACGGTGTCGGCGAAGGTGTAGAGCTGCCGGGCGTGCCCGAGCAGCCGGTCGGCGTAGGCCGCGTCGGTGGGCCGGAACACCATCGAGGACGCGGCCATCGCGGCCGCTGTCTCCCCCGCCAGGTCCGCGCCGCCGCAGCTCGCATCGATCCGGTACGCGGGCCGCGCCATCGGCAGCACCTCGGCCGGGCCCCACCACTTGTGGTCGTCGTCGCCCTTGCCGACCTGTCCGTAGAGGACGTTCGGCGCGGGGTGCGCCTTGATGAAGTAGTCGTTGACGAAGCGCAGGTTGTTCAGCAGGTGCGGCAGCTGCCCGGAGGCGGTGTAGCCGCTGCGGTACTCGACCGCGCCCCACGCGAGCATGGTCGCGCTGAACGCCATCGGGAAGCCGAACTTGACGTGGTCGCCGGCGTCGTACCAGCCGCCGGTGAGGTCCAGCCCCGCGTCGGCGCCGTCGGTGAGCGCGCTGTCGCCCCGCCAGGAGACCCGGTTCCAGTCGGGCAGCCGGCCGGACTGCTGCGCCTCGTAGAAGAGCAGCGACTTCTGCAACGCCTCCGCGTAGTTGAAGGCCGGCGCGGCCGACGCGGGCCCCGCTGGCGGCGCGGTGACCGCGACGCAGAGCCCGGTGAGCAGGGCGGCGCCGGCGGTCAGCAGCCGCCGTGGCCAGGGCCGGTCGGCGACCGGTGGCCGGTGCCGGTCGGGGCGGCCGGGCACCGGCCGGGTGGGATGGCGCATGGCGGTCTCCTGTCGGAGGCGCCGCCGGCGGTCGCACCGACGCGGGACGACGTCGGACGGCACGGCCATCGGCGACGACGTGGGATGGCGGTGTGACCAGGGCCCGTGGAAGCACCGACATGGAAGCGCTCCCATGGATAAGCGACAATGTAATGCGCGCACCGTCGGTTGGGAAGCCCGGCGCGCCCCGGAGCGCCGCAGCGCCCGTACGCGTTACGCCGACACGCGCATGATCACGCGGAAAGCCGCCCCGGAACCCACTTCTGTCCGGCACGTCATGCCAGCTCAGGCCGATTGACCGATGCCGTTGGCCGGTCCCGTTCATGGGATCATGTGCCGCCCCCTCGATCAATCCGAAGGAATCCTCATGCCACAGCGTCGGCGCCTGGCACGTGCGGCCGTCTGCACGGCCGCCGCCACGGCGAGTCTCGCCATCGCCTCCCCGGCCGCCTGGGCGCTGGGGAGCGTCCCGCTCAACCCGGCGCACGTCGGGGCGACGGCGGGGAACTTCCAGCAGGAGTGCAAGGACCCGCGTTTCGGGACCCTGCCCGCCGGCCAGGACGGCTGGCACTTCGTCCTGCCCACCAACCGGGCCGGCGACTTCCAGAGCCTGACCCTCACCTACCGGGACACCACGGGCGCCTCGGTGACCGTGCGGGTGCCCGACCCCTCGGACGCCTACACCGACTTCCTCTCCGCCAACGGCGGCGGGGACAAGCAGGTCAAGCACGCCTACCTCTTCACCCCTGGGGGGTGGACGCTGACCGGCGGCACCGCCACGGTCAGCGGCGAGGGCGACCGGTTCAACCTGAGCCACACCTGCGCGGGCACCGGCGCGACGGGGTCGCCGACGCCGTCGACGGGGTCGCCGACGCCGTCCACGTCCCACTCACCGTCGGAGTCGACCACCCCGTCGGAGTCGACCGCCCCGGCGGGATCGACCACGCCCTCCGGCGGAGCGGGCGGCGGCGACGGCGGCGGCAGCCTGCCGATCACCGGTGCGGCCGCCACCAGCATCGCGCTGGGCGGTCTCGCCCTGATCGGCGGCGGCGCCCTGCTGATGATGCGGCGTCGCCGGGACCGGATCACCTTCACCAGCTGACCCCCTCACGCACCCGCGACCGGCCGTCGGACACCGTCCGACGGCCGGTCGCGGTTGTGCGGGACCGATCGCTGCCGCCGCCGTTCCGTACTCACGGGTAACCGGTCGACGCCGCCCGGAGATACGTCACATCATCTACGCCTGTCGATTCGTTCGACAGCATGCGCCCAGCTCGGGCCGACTGCCGGTGGTCGGATCGCCGGGGCGTACGGGCGGGACGACGTCCTGCCATACAAACGTACTGTTGCTGACCCGCTACCCGGCGCGGGACAGTACCGATCACCAGCGGTGCCATCGACGCCGCCGCTCCCCGGTCAACCCTGAGGAGAACGCGATGGCACTACGACTCGCCGAGGGCACCGCATGGTCAGACGTCCTCGCCCGCGCGGTGGCCGCCACCCCCGAGGCGTTCGGCGCCGAGGTCGACGGCGTCACCACGCTGCACAACCTGATCGAGGGCGACTGGCGGGCCGTCGGCCGTCCCGCGCCCGTCCGCACCCCGGTCGACAACACCGTCGTGATCAACCTTCCCCGGCTGGACGCCGACAACGCCCGTGCCGCGGTCGCCCACGCCGCCGCCGCACACCGCGCCTGGGCCCAGACCCCGCTCGCCGACCGCAAGGCCCGGGTCATCGACGCACTCGACGCGCTCACCGCCCACCGCGACCTGCTCGCGCTGCTGCTGATCTGGGAGATCGGCAAGCCGTGGCGGCTGGCCTGCGCCGATGTGGACAGGGCGCTGGACGGCGTCCGCTGGTACGCGGGCGAGATCGACCGGATGCTCGCCGACGGCCGCGAGCCGCTGCCCGGCCCGGTCAGCAACATCGCGTCGTGGAACTACCCGATGAGCGTCCTCGTGCACGCCGAACTGGTCCAGCTGCTGGCCGGCAACGCCGTCATCGCCAAGACCCCGTCCCAGGGCGGAGCGGTCTGCCTGACCGTCGCGCACGCGCTGATGCGCCGGGCTGGGCTGCCCGCCACGCTGATCTCCGGCGGCGGCGAGGAACTGTCCGAAGTGCTGGTCCGGGCACCGGAGATCGGCGCGGTGGCGTTCGTCGGCGGGCGCTCCAACGGGGGCAAGGTGGCCGCCGCGCTGCTCGACAGCGACAAGCGGCACTTCATCGAGCAGGAAGGCCTCAACGCCTGGGGCATCTGGAACTTCTCCCAGTGGGACCTCCTCGCCGCGCACCTCAGGAAGGGCTTCGAGTACGGCAAGCAGCGCTGCACCGCGTACCCCCGGTTCGTCGTGCAGCGCGACCTGGTCGACGAGTTCCTCGACATGTACCTGCCCGTCGTCCGCTCGGTCCGCTTCGGGCACCCCCTCGCGGTGGACGAGACGTGGGCCGCCGGCGACCCGCTGCCCGAGCTGGACTTCGGGCCGCTGATCAGCGCCGCGAAGGCCGAGGAGCTGCACCGCAAGGTCGAGGAGGCGGTCCGTGGCGGCGCGGTGCCACTGCACCGGGGCAAGCTGACCGGAGCGCCGTTCCTGCCCGGACAGGACACGTCGGCGTACGTGGCGCCGTCGGTGCTGCTCGCCCCGCCCGGCCGGTCCCGGCTGATGCACGCCGAGCCGTTCGGGCCGGTCGACACGATCGTCGTGGTGGACACCACCGACGAGCTGCTGGCCGCGATGAACGCCTCCAACGGCGCGCTGGTCGCGTCGCTGGCCTGCGACGACACCGACGAGGCCGGCAAGCTCGCCGTGGACCTGCAGGCGTTCAAGGTCGGCATCAACAAGCCGCGTTCCCGGGGCGACCGCGACGAGGCGTTCGGCGGGCGGGGCGCCTCGTGGAAGGGCGCGTTCGTCGGCGGCGACCTGCTGGTGCAGGCGGTCACCGTCGGCGGCGACAGCCGGCTCTACGGCAACTTCCCCGACTACAGCAGCTACCCCGCGACCTGAGCCCGGCGCGTGGAAGGGCCCCTGTCAGCGCCCGGCGCATGGCAGGGGCCCCCTGCACCACCGGCCGGCGGCGTACGGTGAAGCGATGTCGATGATCGCGCAGCTTTCCCTGGGCGTGTCCGACCCCGACCGGGCGGCGGCGTTCTGGGCCGCAGCCCTCGGCTTCCACCGCCGCCCTCCCCGGTTCGCGGGCGACGAGTGGATCGTGCTGGACCCGCCACCCGGGGCGCCGGGCGTCGCCATCGCGTTGGACCTCAGCGAGAGCCCCGTGCCGGAGTTCCCCCGGCTCCACATGGACCTGGACGCCGGCGAGCGCAGCCTCGACGAGGAGCTGGACCGCCTGCTCGCCCTGGGCGCCCAGCTCGTCGGCTGGCGGCACTACCCCACCGACCCGCACCCGACGGAGCCGCCGTACGTGGTGCTGGCGGACCCGGAGGGCAACCGGTTCTGCGTGTCCGGCCACCGCGCACCGCCCGCGAGCTGACACCCGAGCCGTCCCGCCTCCTACGCACCGGGCGTCGAGAAGGTGCCCTCCCTCTCCGCGGTGGCCGGGACGACGGTGAGGGTGAGCAGGGCACCGTCGCGCTCGGCCGAGCTGGGCCGGTCCAGCCGTCGGAGGGTACGCAGCATCGCGGTGTTCTCCGCCTGGACGTGCAGCACCAGCGCCGCGTAGCCGGCCCGGTCGGCGTGCCGGGCCAGCCGGCGCAGCAACGCCGTGCCGAGCCCGCGCCGCTGCCAGTCGTCGCGCACCAGCAGCGCCACCTCGGCCTCGTCGCCCTCACCGATCAGGTTCGCCATCGCGACCACGGACTCCGCCGCGCCGTCGTACGCCGTGGCCGTGGCGAGCAGGGTCAGCCCTCGGCTCGGCTCCAGCAGCCGGCGCAACCGTGTCGGCCGCGGCAGCGACGCCCCGCCCAGGTAACGCCGCTGCCGGCTGCGCGGGGAGCACTCCTCGTGCAGCTCCAGCACGCCGGGCAGGTCGTCCCCGCAGGCCGGCCGGACAGCCAGCTCGGCGCCGTCGGGCAGCACCAGGGTGACCTGTTCGGCGGCCCGGCGCGCCACGGTCGCGGCCAGCTCGACCAGGGCCTGCGCCCGGGCGTACTCCGCCGGGGTGAAGGCCGGCTCGGCCCGGCGCAGCGCGAACGAGCCGCCCGCCGGGTCGGCCAGCAGCATGCTGGCGCCGATGATCCCCCGGTCGACGCCGGTCGACGCCGGCCGCCAGCTGACCGAGTCGGCGCCGAGCAGCGTCCGCAGCGCCTCGCCCGTCGCGTCCGGGTCGCGCACCAGCCGGTTGGCCAGCCCGAGGACCCGGGTGGGCTGGTCGGCCAGGCCGCGCGCCTCGCTGCGCGCCACCCAGCAGTCCCGGCCGCGACCCCGCTCGACCGCGGCGATCAGTTCGGCCTCGTCGAGCGCGTCCGGCGCGTCGACCAGGAAATCGTCCACCGCGCCGCGCTCGGTGGGCTGCACCTGCACGGTGAGGATGTTGACCCCGCGCAGTGCGAGGCTCGCCGTGAGGACCGACAGGTAACCCGGCCGGTCGTCCACGGTGGCTCGGATCCGCCACAACGTCATGGTTGGCTCCCTTCCCCGGTACGAGCCTCGCGCCCGGCTGTTGCGGCCCGGTTGCTCGACCGTGACGGCCCGGGAACTCCTTCGGCCGCCTCAGGGGCCGGCGACGACCGGCGGCGCGCCGACCAGGTCCAGCCGGTCGCCGAGAATCACCGCGCTGGCCCGGACAAGCTGGCTGAGCCGGTCCACCTCCGTGCTGTGGAACGCGGCGGCGGAGAGGGTGTCGCTGTGCTCGCGCGCCACCACCAGGACCAGGCCGGCCCGCCCGAACGGCGTGATCGCGTGGTGGGTGCCGTCGGGCGTGGTCACCGACCGGCCGCGCAGGGGGGTCACCTCCGGCAACCGCGGGGGTACGGGAGCCCGCCAGCTGGCGTGCCCGACGGTCGCCCCGCCGGTACCCCCGGCCCGCGCGGCCCAGTCCACCGGCACCACGGCGGCGACGGCCCAGTCGGCCGCCAGCAGCCCGGGTACGGCGTCGACAAGCGTGGCCAGCCCGTCGGCCGGGTTCGCCGCGACCTGGGCCAGCAGCTCGGCGTCCTGGCCGGTGGTGGTGGGCGCGCCGATCGCCCGCCACACGCCGTCGACCCGTACCCCCGGAATCGCCGCGAGCCCGGCCAGCAGCCGCTCCACCCGGGCCGCGCCCGGCCAGACCACCGTGAAGTCGTCCACCGCGCGCCCGCCGAGCCGCTCCAGGACCACCACCTGGACGATGTCCGCGCCGGACACGCCCAGCGTGCGGGCGACCTGGCCGAGAGTGCCCGGACGGTCCGGCAGGGTGACCCGAACTCGCAGCAACATGTCTGTCCCTCCGCTCGGCGGGCCGGCGGCGGCCGGCAGGCTGGTCCCAGCCTGGATGGTGACCATTTCGTCCCTGTTGCAGAGGCATGTCCCGAGGGCAAAATCTGACCTTGACAACGTGAGCGGGCTGCCATCAACTAGTCGGATGACCGATCCGGCCGTCGATGCGCTCCGGCCGGGGGCCGTTCCGGCCTCCCCCGCCGGTCTGGACCTGGACCGGCTCGCCGGCTACCTGGCGGAGCACCGCCCCGAGCTGGCCGTCGGCCCGGTGCGGGCGCAGCTGATCGCCGGCGGCAAGTCCAACCTCACCTACCTGCTGCGCCTCGGCGACCGCGAGGTCGTGCTCCGCCGGCCGCCGCTCGGGCACGTCCTGGCGACCGCGCACGACATGGCCCGCGAGTTCCGGGTCATCTCGGCGCTGGCGCCGACCGAGGTCCCGGTGCCTGGCGCGCTGCTGCTCTGCGCCGATCCGGAGGTGATCGGCGCGCCGTTCTACCTGATGGAACGGATGCCCGGCGAGGTGTTCCGCAGCCGCCGGCAGACCGACCCGCTGGGCGACGAGCGCCGCCGGGCCCTCGCCATGGCGATGATGGACACCCTCGCGGCGTTGCACACCGTCGAGCCGGCCGAGGTGGGGCTGAGCGACTTCGGCCGCCCCGAGGGATACCTGGCCCGGCAGGTCCGGCGCTGGGCCGGGCAGCTCGACCGCTCCCGCAGCCGCCCCCTGCCCGGCATCGACGAGCTACGCGACCTGCTCGCGGCCACCGCGCCGGAAGGCGCAAACGCCGGCCGGATCGTGCACGGCGACTACCGGCTGGACAATCTCCTCGCCTCGGCCGACCCGGTGGCCGTGCACGCGGTGCTGGACTGGGAGATGGCCACCCTCGGCGATCCGCTGGCCGACCTGGGCCTGCTGCTGACGTACTGGGACGTGCTGGGCGACAGCGAGACGGCCGACGGCAACCCGGTCGCCGACGGGCTCGGCCCGCGCGCCGGCTTCCCCACCGGCACCGAGCTGATCGAGCGGTACGCCGGGCGCAGCGACGTCGACGTCGGGCCGCTGCACTGGCACGTGGCGCTCGGCTGTTTCAAGCTCGCGGTCATCTGCGAGGGCATCCACTACCGCCACACGCTCGGGCAGACGCTCGGCGAGGGCTTCGACCGGATCGGCGAGATGGTGGCACCGCTGGTCGCGCACGGGCTGACCGCCGCCAGGGAGCGGTGATGGACTTCTCGTACGACACCCGGACCGAAGAGCTGCGCGACGAGCTGTCCCGGTTCCTGACCGAACACGTCTACCCCGCCGAGGCGGTGCACGCCGAGCAGGCCGCCGCCGGCGACCCGTGGTCGCGTACCCCGGTGCTGGCCGAGCTGAAGGCGGAGGCCCGCAAGCGTGGCCTGTGGAACCTCTTCCTGCCCGACCCGCGCTACGGCGCCGGCCTGACCAATCTCCAGTACGCCCCGCTCGCCGAGTTGACCGGGCGCAGCCCGCACCTGGCGCCGGAGGCGGTCAACTGCGCCGCGCCGGACACCGGCAACATGGAGCTGCTGGCCGAGTTCGGCTCGGAGGCGCAGCGGGAGCGCTGGCTCATGCCGCTGCTGGAGGGGGAGATCCGGTCCGCGTTCTGCATGACCGAGCCGGACGTCGCCTCCTCCGACGCCACCAACATCGCCACCCGGATCACCCGCGACGGCGACGAGTACGTCATCAACGGCCGCAAGTGGTGGTCGTCCGGGGCGATGGACCCGCGCTGCGAGATCTTCATCGTGATGGGCAAGACCGACCCGGACGCCGACCGGCACCGCCAGCAGAGCATGGTGCTGGTCCCCCGCGACACCCCCGGCGTGACCGTGCGCCGGGGCATGACCGTCTTCGGCTACACCGACGGCACCCACGGCGGGCACGCCGAGATCGACTTCACCGACGTCCGGGTGCCGGCGGAGAACCTCATCGGCGCCGAGGGCGCCGGCTTCGCCATCGCCCAGGCCCGGCTCGGCCCCGGCCGGATCCACCACTGCATGCGACTCATCGGCATGGCCGAGCGGGCGTTGGAGCTGCTCTGCCGCCGGGCCAACGAACGGATCGCGTTCGGCCGGCCGCTGGCCGAGCAGGGCGTCGTCCGGGAGTGGATCGCCGAGTCGCGCGTGCGCATCGAGCAGTCCCGACTGCTGGTGCTCAAGACGGCCTGGCTGATGGACACCGTCGGCAACAAGGGCGCGCACACCGAGATCCAGGCCATCAAGATCGGCACCCCGGCGATGGCGGAGTGGGTGATCGACAAGGCCATCCAGGGGTACGGCGGCGCCGGCGTCAGCCAGGACACCCCGCTGGCCGCCCTGTGGGCGCAGACCCGCACCCTGCGCCTCGCCGACGGCCCCGACGAGGTCCACCGCTCCTCCCTGGCCAAGCGCGAACTCCGCCGCTGGACCCCCACCCCCACCTGAGGCGCACCGCGCCCTCACCCCGTTGATCATGAAGTTATTGCCATCCACGTCGGCGTGTCACCGCACTAACTTCATGATCAACAGAGCGTCCGGCGCCAGCCGGGGCGGCCGGGGCGGGGTCAGGCGGAGTTGCGGTGGATCAGTTGGGTGTCGAGGAGGATGTGGGGGGCGGGGAGGTCGTCGCCGCGGATCCGGGCGACCAGCAGCCGGGCCATCTGCCGGCCCATCTCCTCCACCGGCTGGAAGACCGTGGTCAGCGGCGGGTCCGCCTGCCGGGCGATCGGCGCGTCGTCGAAGCCGATCACGGCGACGTCCTCGGGGACCCGCCGGCCGGCCTCCCGCAGGGTCCGCAGCGCGCCGAACGCCATCAGGTCGGACGCGACGAAGACGGCGTCCAGGTCGGGGCAGGCGTCCAGCAGACGGCGCATGCCGGCCGCGCCGCTGCCCTCGCTGAAGTCGCCGTACGCGATCAGGTCGGGGTTGACGCCGGCCCCGGTGGCCTTGACGGCCTCGGTGTAGCCGGCCAACCGGGCCAGGCCGGCGCCCATGTCCTGTGGCCCGGCGATCGTGGCGATCCGGCGCCGCCCACGGCCGGCCAGGTACTCCACGGCCTGCCGGGCGCCGCCGACGTTGTCCACGTCGACGAACCAGGCCGGCTGGGCGCCCGGTTGCAGCATCCGGGCGGGCCGGCCGCCGAGGACAGCGGGCAGGCCGCGCTCCTCCAGCAGCGTCGGCAGCGGGTCGGCGTCGTGCAACGACAGCAGGAGTACGCCGTCGACGTGCTGGTTGGTCAGGTGGTGCTCGACCCGTTCCCGCTCGACCGGCGACTGGGCCATGGCCAGCCAGAGCTGCATGGGGGTCTCCAGCAGCCCGGAGCTGATGCCGCGCACGATGCCGGCGAAGAACGGCTCGGTGAAGACCCGTTCGCCGGATTCGGACACGACCAGCGCGACGGAGTCGGTGCGCTGGGTGACGAGGGCGCGGGCCGCCCGGTTCGGCACGTACCCCAGTTCGGCGATGGCCTGCTGTACCGCGGCCCGGGCCTCCGGGCTGACCTGGGGCGAGCCGTTGACCACGCGGGAGACCGTGCCCCGCCCGACGCCGGCGCGCGCCGCGACCGCGTCGAGGGTCGGGCGCCCGAGCGACCGGGTGCGCTGCGTTGTCATCGTCTGCTCCTCCGACGGCGGGCGGGCCCGGTGCCACCCGCGGGAGGTGGACACCAGGACCGCCCTGATGGCTGGCCCGAGCCTATTGTGCGGCCAGACCGTTGCGTCGGATCACCGAGGCGTACCACCTGGCGCTGGACTTGGGGATGCGGACCTGGGTGTCGTAGTCGACGTGGATCATGCCGAACCGCTTGGTGTAACCCCAGGCCCATTCGAAATTATCCATCAGTGACCAGGCGAAGTATCCCCGCAGGGGCACTCCGGCGTTGATCGCCTCGTGCGCGGCGCGCAGGTGGGCCTCGAAGTAGGCGAGCCGGTCGACGTCGTCGACCTCCCCGTCGACGACCGTGTCGACGAACGCGGAGCCGTTCTCGGTGACGTAGAGCGGCAGATCCGTGTACTCGTCGTGCACCCGCCGCAGCGTCTCGACCAGGCCGGGGGCGTCGATCTCCCAGTTCATGTCGGTGACCGGCACGCCCCGGGTGACGAACCGGACGTCCTCGCTGCCGGGCCAGCAGGAGGGCGCCCGCCAGTACGGCTCGGGCTCGGCGCCCTCGACCGGGGCGGCGACCACGTGCCGGCTGTAGTAGTTGATGCCGACCAGGTCCAGCGGCGTGGCGATGGTGGCCAGGTCACCGTCGCGCACGTGGTCGAAGTCGGTCACCGCGCTCAGGTCGGCCACGAGGTCCGCCGGGTACGACCCGCGCAGCAGCGGGTCGAGGAAGAACCGGTTGGCCAGCGCGTCGATCCGCCGGGCGGCGTCCACGTCGCCGGGCGCGTCGCTGGCCGGGTCGACCGGGTAGAGGTTGACCGTCACGCCCACCTCGGCCGTGGGCCGGGCGGCCCGCAGCGCCTGCACGGCGAGGCCGTGCCCGAGCATCAGGTGGTGTCCGGCGCGCACGGCGTCCGCCCCGTCGGACCGGCCGGGGGCGTGCACCCCCGAGCCGTACCCGAGGAACGCCGAGCACCACGGCTCGTTCAGCGTGGTCCAGTAGCGCACCCGGTCGCCGAGCGCGTCGGCGACCAGGGTGGTGTAGTCGGCGAAGCGGGCGGCGGTGTCGCGGGACGGCCAGCCGCCGGCGTCCTCCAGCGGCTGCGGCAGGTCCCAGTGGTAGAGGGTGAGCCACGGCTCGATGCCGTGCCCGAGCAGCTCGTCGACCAGGCGTCGGTAGAAGTCCAGGCCACGCGTGTTGGCCGCGCCGGTGCCGCCGGGCTGCACCCGGGGCCAGGAGACCGAGAAGCGGTACGACTTCAGCCCCAGCTCGGCCATCAGCGCGACGTCGCCGCCGAGCCGGTGGTAGTGGTCGCAGGCCACGTCGCCGGTGTGCCCGGCGACCACCCGGCCGTCGGTGTGGCTGAAGGTGTCCCAGATGGACGGTGTGCGGCCGTCCTCGGCCGCCGCCCCCTCGATCTGGTACGCCGCGGTCGCGGCCCCCCACAGGAAGCCGGGCGGGAAGGTCAGCCCGGGGCGCTCGTCGAGGACGCCGACGGCGGGCGGGCTGGCGGGGTTGCTCACGACTTGACGGCACCTTCCATGATGCCGCCGATGATCTGGCGGCCGAACACGAGAAAGACGAGCACGAGGGGGATGGTGCCGATCGCCGTGGCGGCGAACACCTGGGAGTAGTCGGTGTAGTAGGCGTACGACAGGAAGGAGAGCGAGACCTGGAGGGTCGGGTTCTCCGGGGTGAGGATGGCGTACGGCCAGATGAACGAGTTCCAGGTCTCCATGAAGGTCAGCAGACCGAGCACGCCGGCGGCGGGACGTAGCGCGGGCAGCACGATGCTCCAGTAGATCCGGAACGTGCTCGCCCCGTCGACGCGGCCGGCCTCGATCAGCTCGTCGGAGATGGCCTGGCTGGCGTACTGCCGCATCATGAACACGCCGAAGGCGCTGACCAGGAACGGCACGGTGACCGCGTAGAGGGTGTCGTACCACCCCAGGTCCTGCATCATGGACCAGAGCGGGATGAGGCCCATCTGGGTCGGGATCATCATGGTGACGATGATCGCCAGCAGGAGGGCGTTGCTGCCCTTGAACCGCAGTTTGGCGAAGGCGAACCCGGCCAGCGAACCGGTGAGCACCACCGACAGGGTGACCACCGAGGAGACGATGATCGAGTTCATCATGCCGGTGAGGAAGTTCGCGGCGTCGTTGTCGAGCACCCGTCCGAAGTTGTCACCGAACGCTCCGCCGGGGGTCAGCGGCGGCGGCACGTCGTTGATGGAGTCCAGGCTGCGACTGCCGATCACCAGCATGTAGTAGAACGGGTAGATCGACAGCAGCGCCGCCAGGAGGAGCGCCACGTAGGTCAGCGGGCTGGTGCGCCACAGGCGCTGGGAAGCCGAGATCATCGATCTCTCCTCACTTCGCCGAGCGGCGGACGAGTAGGAAGTTGAACAGCGACACCAGGACGATGATCATGAAGATCGCCCAGGCGACCGCGGCTCCGTAGCCGGCGGAGTTCAGGTTCACGATGCCCATCTCGTACATGTACATGGCCAGCGTCTGGAACTCCCGCTGGCTGCCGCCGAGAATGTTGCCGTTGGCGAAGAGCAGTGGCTCGGTGAAGAGCTGCATGCCGCCGATCGTGGACAGGATGACCACGAAGATGAAGGTGGGCTTGAGCATGGGCAGGGTGATCTGCCAGAACTGCCGCCACGGGCTGGCGCCGTCGATCGCCGCTGCCTCGTAGAGATCCTTCGGGATCGCCTGCATGCCGGCGAGCAGGATCAGGGTGTTGTACCCGGTCCAGCGCCAGTTGACCATCGAGGAGATGGCGAACCACGAACTCCACCGCTGCCCGTCCCAGTCGACCGGGTCGACACCGACGAGGCTCAGCAGCCAGTTGAACAGGCCGAACTCCCGCTGGAACAGCATCCCGAAGACGATCGCGACCGCGGCCACCGACACCACGTTCGGCATGAAGATGGCCATCCGGAAGAAGGTCTTGGCGCGCAGGAAGGTCCGGTTGAGCAGGTTCGCCAGGAAGAGGGCGAGCAACAGCTGCGGGATGGTCGAGAGGGCGAAGATGCCGAACGTGTTGACCAGCGCGTTCCAGAAGTACTCGTCGGAGAACAGCCGGGTGTAGTTGTCGAAGCCGATGAACGAGTGATCGCCGATCATGTCCCAGTCGTGCAGCGACATCCAGGCGGTACGCACCATCGGGTACAGCCCGAACGCGCCGAAGATCAGGAAGAACGGGGCGATGTAGAGGTACGGCGAGTACTTGACGTCGAGATGGTTGAGGAACCTTCCCCGGCGAAGTCGGGAAGGGACGTCGGGAGAAGGCGGTGCTGCTGGCGACGGCGGTGCCGTCGTGGCCGACAGGCTCATGCGAATTTCCTTTTCCGGCGAGGCCCGGGGGCCCTCGCGCAGGGCGCTACGCGGAGGGGACCGGCCGGTGGCGTCCGGGAAGCCCCGAACGCCACCGGCAGGGAATCACTCAGAAGGCACCCTGAGTCTTGGCATCCTTCGTGAACTGCTCCCAGGCCTTCGCCTTGTCGGCCTGCCCGCTCTCGAACGCCCGCAGGGCCGGCTCGAGCGCGTTCTCCTTGACCGCCTGGTGCTTCGGGCCCAGGTGGGTCGGCTGGATCTTGGCGACGCTCTCCCCGAAGATCTTGCCGGTCGGCGCGTTGCTGAAGTACTCGTTGGTGTAGCCGATGAAGGCCTCGTTCTTCAGCGCCTCCAGGTTGGTGGGCAGCGGGCCCTTGGCCTTGAAGGCCTCCACCTGGCTCTTCGCGTTGGTCAGGTACTCGGCGAGCTTCGCCGCCTCCTTCGGGTACTTGCTCTGCGCCGGAACCGCGAGCCACGAGCCGCCCCAGTTACCGCCGCCGCCCGGCACGGACGCCACGTCCCACTTGCCCTTGTTGGCCGGACCGGAGTTCTCCGAGACGATGCCGAGCATCCAGGACGGGCAGAAGGTGGCCGCGAAGGTGCCCTGCTTGAAACCACCCGACCACTCCGGCGACCAGGTCTGGGCCTTGGCGGAGATGTCCGCCATCGACGTGGCGGTGTCCCAGGCGTTCTTCACCGCGGGGCTGGTGTCCGCGATGATGTTGTCTTCCTTGTCGTAGAACAGGTCACCGTTGCCCTGGAACATCACGCCGTTGGAGACGGCGGTGATCGAGTCGATGAACGCCTTACCGCCGCTGCCCTGCTTGTACTTCAGACCGGCGTCGTGGAAGCCCTGCCAGTCCGGCCAGAGCGCCGACACCTGGTCGCGCTCGGTGGGCAGACCGGCAGCCTGGAACAGGTCCTTGCGGTAGCAGACGGCGAGGCTGCCGACGTCGGTCGGGAGGCCGATCAGCCGACCGTCCGGCGCCTTGCCCAGCTCCCACTTCCAGGGCAGGAACTCCTTGGAGTGGTCGGAGACCAACGGGTTGAGGTCGGCCCAGTTGCGCGCGTTGGGCTTGAACTCGTTGAGGATGCCCTCTTCCAGGGCGGTGACGTCCGCCGCGCCCTTGCCGGTGGCCAGGTAGCGGACCAGCTTCGGCCGGTACTCGGCGAGCTGGGCGGTCTTGCGCAGCTCAACCTTGATCCCGGTGTCCTTCTCGTACTGCTTGACGATCTCGTCGTAGCCGAACTCGCCGAAGGTGTCGACGACCAGCTTGGCCGGCTTCTCGCCGGCCGCCGGCTTGTCGTCGTCGTTGCCGCAGGCCGCGAGACCGCCGATTGCGGTGATCGCGGCCAGGGCAGCGGCCGCCAGGCGGGTACGCCGCGTGGTGACACTCATTCGCTGACCCCTCTTTCCGGTGGTGAGGCTGGGTGTGGTGGGGGGTGCCTACCGCGCCGGGTCGGCCCCGGCGGTCACCGGCGGCCGTACCGGAGGAACGCGGGTGACCCGCGCCACCTCCGGGAGCGCTCCCATGAGATTGCCGGGGGGTAACGGGGGTGTCAATAGGACGATGGGAGCGTTCCCAGATCGTTACCGCCATCGACGACGGGGACAGGTCCGGAGAAGACACGCGAATCCCGGCAGGCCGGACGGAGACTCCGTGTCGGTCCAGGGAGCAGCGCCACCGGGCCTCGGCGCACGCGCGGCGGCCCCGGCAACGCGCGTGCGCGGTGTCCGCGGCTTCGCTGGGACGCGGGGTCAGCAGAAGCGGCGCAGCAGCGTGCCGGTGCGGCCGGCGTCGAAGCGGGACGGGTCGAACGTGGAGCCCGCCCAGTCGCGCAGAGCGGCATGCGCCGGATCGGCGAAGTCGGCCGGATCCGCCAGCGCGACCAGCAGCGCCTGGTAGCCCGACGGCCCGCCGATGCCCTCCGGCGGGCAGGCCCGCTCGCCGTCCAGACAGACCGGGTACCGCTCCTCGGGGTCCGCGGTCAAGGCGTCCTCGACCACCAGGCCGTGCTCCCACCAGTCGCCGAAGTCGTAGGTGTAGGAGAACCGGCTGCCCTTGCCCAGCACCGCGTCGAGCCGGACGTCCAGCTCGTCGTGCAGCGCCAGCTCGCCGTCCGGGTCGGGCTCGCCGTACTGCAACCCGTCGATCTCGAACGAGTGCAGGTGGCAGTCCCGCCAGCCCATCGCGTGCTGCACCACGCGGTGCAGCCGGTCGAGCGTGTAGCCGGCCGGAACGAGCACCCGACGCCAGACCGGCGGGCGGACTCCGGCGAGGGACATCTTCAGCTGGAAGATCTGACGGGGCATGCTGTCCTGTCCTCCCGCGGCTTAGGCTGCGAGCATGATCTGCCGAGCGTGCCGGGCCCGGCGACACGACGACTGCCCGGGCCGGAACTGGTGCGACTGCCAGCACCGTACCGCCCGACCGACCCCTCCGGTCACTGGTCCGGCCAGCGAATGACCGTCGGAATCCCGATCCGACGGCTCTGGCCCGAGCCGTCCACGCTGCCGCTCGACGACGTGGCGTTGACCGCGCTCTACGGCCGCGCCGACCGGCCCCGGCTGCGGGTCAACTTCGTCGCCAGCCTGGACGGCGCGGTCACCGTGGACGGCTACTCCGCCGGGCTCTCCGGCGAGCCGGACAAGCGGGTCTTCGGTCTGCTGCGGATGCTCTGCGACGCGCTGGTCGTGGCCGCCGGCACGCTGCGCCAGGAGGGTTACCGGGCCGTCCGGCTCAACGAGCGCCGCCGCGCCTGGCGCCGCGAGCACGGGCTGTCCGAGTACCCGACGCTGGTCGTCGTCTCCCACTCGCTCGACCTGGACCCGGCGCAGGCCGCGTTCGCCGACGCGCCGGTCCGCCCGGTGGTGCTCACGCACGCCGGCGTCGAGCCACCGCCGGGGCTGACCGACGTCGCCGACGTGCTGCGTTGCGGCGCCGACCGGGTCGACCTGGCCGCCGGCATCGACGTGCTCCACCGGCGGGGGCTGACCCAACTGCTCTGCGAGGGCGGCCCGCAGTTGTTCGGCGCGCTCACCGCCGCCGACCTGGTGGACGAGCTGTGCCTCACCGTCGCGCCACTGCTCGCCGGGCCGGGGCCGGGCCGGATCACCGCGGGCGAGGCGGCACCGCCCCGCCGGCTGCCGCTGCGGCACGTGCTGGCCGCCGAGGACGGCGTCCTCCTGCTCCGGCACGCCCGGGACTGACGGCCGCCACCCGGCACCGGTCCGCCCGCGCGCGATTCAAGGATCGTCCAAGGTTTCCTGCATCCCGGTGGCGGATCGTTCCTCTCGGAACGGCCGGTTCGGCTGCGTGACCAGCTGACCGGGGCCGAGGGGAACGGGGCGGCCGGCACGGGGCGGTCGCCCCGACCCCACAGCACCCTGACCGTGGGTACGCCCACGCTCACGCACGGCGTGCGACGGCGGGCGGCCATGGTGTCGTCCGCCGCGTCGCGTGGCGACCTGTCGTACTCCTCGGGCAGGATGCACGTCATGCGCTCCGACCGTGATGCCCGACCGACCCGGGTCGCCCGATGACCGACGCCGGCCTCGAGGGCCCGGGCGAGCCGGTCGGTCGGGTGCTGGGCACCGCCGACGCCACCCCGTTGCAGTTCTGGACGGCCGTGGCGCCCGGCAGTTACCTCCAGCTCGACGACGTGGTGGTGACGCGGCGTGAGCTGCCGGACCGGGAGCCGGTGACGATCGCCGGGGTGGTCACCCAGGTCCGGGCCCGCCACGAGGGCGCCCAGTTCGACTCCGACGTCTTCGCCATCGCCGACGGCACGCTGCCCGCCCAGGTGCAGGAGGCGGCCGAGGTGACCACCACCCGGGTCGACCCGGAGTTCTACGTGCCGCCGACCCCCGGGGCGGTGGTGCACCGCGCCGAGGGCGACGCCCGCGCCCGGGCGCTGCACTTCGACCGGATGGAGCGGCGCATCCCGATGGGGATGGGTCGCGACGGGGTGCCGGTCTACCTCAACGCCGACTTCCTCGACGGCAGCCGCGGCGCGCACGTCTCCATCTCCGGCATCTCCGGGGTGGCCACCAAGACCAGCTTCGCCACGTTCCTGCTCTACTCGGTCTTCCGCTCCGGCGTGCTGGGCGGCGACGCGGTCAACGCCAAGGCGCTGATCTTCAACGTCAAGGGCGAGGACCTGCTCTTCCTCGACCACCCCAACACCCGGCTCGACGAGCCCACCCGCGCGGCGTACGCGAAGCTCGGGCTGACCGCCGGCGCCTTCCCCGACGTGCGGGTGTACGCCCCGCCCCGGGTCGGCGACTCCGCTGGCACGCCGGACGTGAGCAGCCGCCTCACCGGCGTGGACGCCTTCTACTGGACGCTGAGCGAGTTCTGCGCCGACCGGCTGCTGCCGTACGTCTTCGCCGACGCCGACGACGAGCGCCAGCAGTACACGATGGTGGTCCACTCGGTCGCCGCGCACCTTGCCCGGTACGCCCAGCCCGCCGACGGCGGGGTGAGCATCGACGGCGCCCGCCTCGGCTCCTACGCCGACCTGGTCGACCACATCGTCGAGCAGCTCAACGACGACGAGACCCGCTCCGACTGGGCGGGCAGCGCCGTCGGTCTGGGCACCGTCAACGCGTTCGCCCGGCGGCTGATCGGCAGCAAGAAGGACCTGGGCCGGCTGATCCGTGGCGACCTCGCCACCCGCCGCCCGCACTCGATCAACACGAGCGAGTCGGCGCAGGTCACGGTGGTCGACCTGCACAACCTGCCGGACCGCGCCCAGCGGTTCGTGGTCGGTGTGACGCTCAAGAGCGAGTTCGAGCGCAAGGAGAAGTCCGGCACCGCCAAGCCGCTGCTCTTCGTGGTCCTCGACGAGCTCAACAAGTACGCGCCCCGGGAGGGCTCCTCCCCGATCAAGGAGGTGCTGCTGGACATCGCCGAGCGGGGCCGCTCGCTCGGCGTGATCCTGATCGGCGCCCAGCAGACGGCGAGCGAGGTGGAACGGCGGATCGTCACCAACTCGGCGATCCGGGTGGTCGGCCGGCTGGACCCGGCCGAGGCCTCCCGACCGGAGTACGGTTTCCTGCCGCCGGCGCAGCGGCAGCGGGCGCTGCTGGCCAAGCCGGGCACCATGTTCGTCAACCAGCCCGACATCCCCGTGCCGCTCTGCCTGGAGTTCCCGTTCCCGGCCTGGGCCACCCGCGTCTCCGAGGCGGGCCGCGCGCCATCGGAGACGCTGCGCTCGATCACCCAGTCCGCCGACCCGTTCGCCGTGGTGGGGTCCGGCGGCGGCACCGACGACGACATCCCGTTCTAGGGGGCCGGCACAGCCATGAAGATCCTGCACACCTCGGACTGGCACGTCGGCAAGGTGCTCAAGGGGCAGTCCCGGGCCGAGGAGCACAAGGCGGTGCTGGCCGGCGTGATCGACATCGCCCGCGCCGAGCAACCGGACCTGGTGATCGTCGCCGGCGACCTCTACGACACCGCCGCGCCCACCTCCGAGGCGACCCGGCTGGTCACCCGGGCGCTGACCGCGCTGCGCCGCACCGACGCGGACGTGGTGGCCATCGGCGGCAACCACGACAACGGCCCGGCGTTGGACGCGCTGCGGCCGTGGGCGGAGGCCGCGGGCATCACACTGCGTGGCGGGGTCCGGGAAAATCCGGACGAGCACGTGATCGACGGCGTCACCGCCAGCGGGGAGCGGTGGCAGCTGGCCGCGCTGCCGTTCCTGTCCCAGCGGTACGCGGTCCGCGCGCTGGAGATGTACGAGCTGACCGCCGCCGAGGCCAACCAGACGTACGCCGACCACCTGGGTCGTGTGCTGGGTCGACTCACCGAGGGCTTCACGGAGCCCGACCGGGTGCACCTGGTCACCGCGCACCTGACCGTGACCGGCGCGACCACCGGCGGCGGCGAGCGGGACGCGCACACCGTGCTCGGCTACGCCGTGCCGGCAACCGTCTTCCCGGCCACCGCCCACTACGTGGCGCTGGGTCACCTGCACCGTGCGCAGCGGGTCATCGGCCCCTGCCCGGTGCGCTACAGCGGCAGCCCGCTCGCGGTCGACTTCGGCGAGCAGGAGAACGTGCCCTCGGTGACGCTGGTCGAGGTGACCGCCTCCACCGCCGCCCGGGTCCGTGAGGTGCCGGTGACCGCGGCGAGCGCGCTGCGCACCGTGCGGGGCACGCTGGCCCAGCTCGCCGAGATCGAGGCGCCGGACGCCTGGCTGCGGGTGTACGTGCGGGAGCAGCCGCGTGCCGGCCTGCGCGAGGAGGTCCAGGAGCTGCTTCCCCGCGCCCTGGAGATCCGCATCGATCCGGAGCTGCTCGCCGCGCCGGGCACCGGCGCCCGCATCGCGCAACGCTCGGGGCGTTCGCCGCGGGAGCTGTTCGCCGACTACCTGGACAGCCGGGGGCACGCCGACGAGGGCGTGCGGGAACTCTTCGACGAGCTCTTCGAGGAGGTCGACCACTGATGCGTCCGATGCGGTTGGACATGGCCGGGTTCACGGTCTTCCGGGACGACACCACCGTCGACTTCACCGACGCCGACTTCTTCGCCCTGGTCGGCCCGACCGGCTCGGGTAAGTCCACGGTGCTGGACGCCATCTGTTTCGCCCTCTACGGCACGGTGCCCCGCTGGGGCGGCACCCGGGGGCTCACCAACGCGCTCGCGCCGTCGGCGACCGAGGCCCGGGTGCGGCTGGTCTTCGAGTCCGGGGGTTCCCGGTACGTGGCCACCCGGGTGGTCCGCCGGGACGGCCGGGGCAACGTCAAGACGGCCAACGCCGGGTTGCAGTTGATGCCGGCCGGCTTCGACGTGACGAAGCTGGACACCGGGTTGAGCCCGGACGACCTCGGCGAGGTGGTGGCCGGCACCCCCGCCGAGATGGAGCAGGCGGTGCTGGAGGCGGTGGGGCTGCCGTACGAGCAGTTCACCAGCTGCGTGGTGCTGCCGCAGGGGCAGTTCGCGGACTTCCTGCACGCCAAGCCGGCGACCCGGCAGCAGATCCTCGTCAACCTGCTCGGCCTCGGCGTCTACGAGACCGTGCAGAAGCGGGCGACGGCACGCGCGGCGGCGGCGGAGGCCCGGCTGGAGGCGGTCGACCAGGTGCTCGCGGGGCTGACCGGCGTGGACGACGAGGCGCTGGCCGGGGCCGATGCCCGGGTCGACCGGATGGCCGAGCTGGCCGCCGCGGTGACCGCGGCCGTGCCGGAGCTCGCGGCGGCGCGGGCCACCGCGCGGGAGGCCGCGGTGGCGTTGACCGCCCTCGACGACGAGCTGACCGTGCTGACCGGGGTGCGCGCGCCGGGCGGGGTGGCCGAGGTGGCGCTTGCCGTGACCACGGCGCGGGCGGAGGCCGAGGCGGCGGCGACGGGCGTGTCGCTGGCCGAGGAGCGGGAGGAGAAGCTGCGCGGCGAGCTGGCCGGCGCCGGCGACGAGAGCGCGCTGCGGCTGCTGCTGCGGGCGTACGAGGATCGGGACCGGCTGAGCGGCGAGGCCGAGACGGTCCGCGCGACGGTGGGCGCGGCGAACGACGAGCACGCCAGCGCCGTGGCCGCGCTGGCCGCCGCCCGCGCCGACGCCGAGCGGGCCGAGGCCGAGCTGGAGGCGGCGTTCCGGGCGCACGAGGAGGCGAAGGCCACCGACCTGGCGGTCAGCCTGCGGGTGCACCTGCACGCCGGCGCGGCCTGCCCGGTCTGCGAGCAGCCGGTTGCCGAGGTGCCGGCGGTGCCGGCCGACTCGGCGGTGGCCGCCGCCACGGCGGCCGGCAAGGCGGCGCGGGCCGCCACCAAGGC
>NZ_QGKR01000226.1 GCF_003172955.1 Micromonospora acroterricola
AACGCACCCGCCCCTACCGGCCACAGACCAACGGCAAAATCGAACGCTTCCACCGCACCATGGCCGACGGCTGGGCATTCAAACGGATGTACTCCAGCGAGTCAGCCCGCCGAAACGCCCTACCCGCGGGCTCCACGAGTACAACCACCACAGGCCCCACACCGCGATCGGCAAACGCCCACCCATCAGCCGCTTGACCAACCTCCCTGGCAGTACATCTAGCACCCGCGACATCGGCGAATACCTCGAACCCAACGCCCGCATCAGCCAAGCCGACCAACGCGTCCACACCAACGCCTCAAACCTGCGGCACGTCCTCGGCCGAACCGGCACCGCAGAGACAAAGAACGCCTACGTCATCAAATCCGCCGGACGGTACCTACTCGACCCCGCCACCGTGGACGTCGACGTATGGACGCTGCGCGACCTGATGCGCAGCGCCACCATCGCCACCGAACCGCGCCGCCGCGAACTCCTCACCGCCGCCTGCGACCTCTACAGCGCACCCCTCGCGAAAGGCAAGGACTACGAGTGGCTGCAGCCCCACCGCGAGACGATCCGCCGCTGGGGAACCGAAGCCCACCTACTGCTCGCCGACGACCTGCTCGACAGCAACCCGCAGGCAGCATCCGACCTACTCGACAAGGCCATCGGACTCGACCGCTACAACGAAGCCCTCTACGTCAAGGCAATGCACGCCCGACACGCACTCGGCGACGCCGACGGCATCCGAACCCTGCTACGCGCCCTGACTAAAGCCCTCGCCGACCTCGACGCCGAACCGCACGAAGACACCATCGCGCTCGCCACACAGCTGCGCAACAGCCCGGACGAGAGCTGACCGTCTCCCGCCAGGCCGCCCCGCGCACGGTTCAACGCCGTCCGCCCGGTCCGTTCGCGGCACGTACTGCCAGCGCATCGGCACGCCCACGTAAACCCTCGAAACCGCTACCGCTGGCGGCCGCCCTCCTGCTACCGGGTCGGACGAGCTCGATCTGGCCGCCTTAGCGTGGCGGGCAGCCGGAATGATTGTGCTCGTCCTCGTTGGCCTGGGTGTCATACGACGGCCACCGCGATCGACCTCCGCTACACCGGTCGCGTCGCAGCCGGAGCCCTCCTGCTGCTCAGAAAGTCTCTGGTTGCCGGCGCTGCGCTCGTCCTGGCATTTCCTCATCAGCACCTCGAAGCGGCGACGGAACGCACGTGACCTTCGATGACAGCAGACAGCGTCGCCGGCATCCGCTCATGTCCATGTGCGGACGTCCGTGTAGTGCATTCTTCTGTCCGGCACCGGCAGTGTGACGGCTCAGTCCCACCAGAACGACCACCAGGCCCGGTTCGTGAGGCTCTCGGCGTAACGGATGAGGGTGTCCGTGCTGGACTGCCACACGTTGTCGGGACAGAACGCAAAGTGCTCCGCAGCGACGCGCAGCGCGTGGTCTGCATCGGTGGGCGGAGCAGCGACGCTAAGGTATAGCTCGGCTGGTCCGAGGCCGACGACTCTGGCACCGAAACGCTCTTCCCAGCTGCGCAGTACTGTGCTGAACTGCGCGGTGTCGTTTTCGTAGTTCAACGGCCCACCCCACCCCAGATCGGCCGGGGCATCCGCACCGCGGGAACTGGCACTCAGCCCGAGGCGCGGCGCGGTCAACCACGAGTCGGCCATCAGATGTTCCGCGAACTCAGCAGCCCGAGTCGCGGGATCTCCCTGCAGCGTTCCGGCAGGCGCGAGCCCAGGCCACCGATTGCCAAACGGCGCCGTGACGGCCAGCCGCTCCGGCGCACTGAGCATGTCGTCGTCCTCATCCACCATCGTGTAGACAGACCACCACCCGGCCAGCAATACGTCAGCGTCATGATCGCCCGGCCTGGATTTGATGAGACCCGGGTCGAGTTCACCGGTCGTCCAAGGGCTGCCCGGCTCGTACGAACTCCCTCCGAGTAGCAGTGGCCACAGACCCGTCCAGCCATGGCGCGCCTGAAGTGATCCCCACAGACCCGCGTCGGGACGGGTGTCGCTGACCCACAGGATCGGCTCCTCGAGAACCCCGGCCTCGGTCTCGCGCACGGCTCGCCCTGACGGAAGGTCAAGGCTGAGGGAGCCGCCGCCCGAGTCGTGTCGAAGGTACGTCAACGGATTGCCTGTCATTGGACGCAGGGTACAGACCCGCCATGACAATCAGAGTCACTCGCCTCGTCCACTATCCGCTGCGCGCAGGCGAACTAGATCAAGCAGTCAAAGGGTTGGCGCATCCGTCGAGGGGGCACTCCCAAACCGGGTCAGTTCCAGGGATCGGCGTTCAGATCTTCGCTGAGCAGCCGCGCGCTCTCCCGGCACAGGTCTTCGTCGAACAATTGGTTGCCGCCGGAGTCGGTGCCCCATGTGTCGTCGGCGCAGGCAGCGATGGCGCGCCACGAGTAGCCATCAGCACGCCATTCCCTGACCTGCCGCGCGATGTCCGCGGTCAGGGTCAGTCCCCACGCCTCCAGCACGCGCCGAATCTACGCCGAGCGTCCTGATGTCGTCACCTGTGCGTCCGGATCTGCCGCAGACAATGCGCGCTACGCAGTGCCGCCACAATTCGATCGATCCTGCTTTCGGTCGTGCCGATGTCAGCGCGCATTCGACGCCTCGATGATGATGGCCGTTCCTACTGCGGGCCGGCCCTCGTGCATGGTGATCGTCATGCCCGGCCGCAGGTGCCGCCACAGGGCTGGGGACAGCGGGCCCAGGCGGACCGACCCGGTGGCACCTGGTGGCAACGCTGGCATGGACTCCACCCAGATGCGTGCCACGAGCAGATCGGGGTCGCCCGCGGCCGTACGTCGGCCGAGGTCCCACAGCGGTCGGAGGACGCCCTTGCCCGGGATCGGCGTTCGCCGGCCACCTTCGGTGGGCGACAGGAGTCGCAACTCGGCGCGAACGATCCCATGGATGCTCTCCCACTGACCCCAGTGGCACCACGCGGCGGCGTCGGCGAGCCCCATCAGCTCGGCGCTGTCGATCAGCAGATCCCACCAAGCGGTTGGTGGTCGCCAGCCCGCGTGGAGGTCCGCAAGGAGGTCAAGGGCGATCTCCCACTCGTCGTCGTCGAGGTACTCGCGTACGTCCCTCACGGTCACGCCGGCTTCGTTGACGACATCAGCCGGGACCATGGCCGCAGCCCGAGCGAGTAGATCGGCAACATCCACCCGCGAAGTATTCAACGTCGCCGCAGCATCCGCGCAACGGCTCTCACCGGTGCACGGATTTGCCGCCCAGGGTGTAACAACCGTCGGGCGGCGCGTTGGAGCCGGTCAGCTCATGCGGGGTGGACGTTGATGACGCCGACGTCAAAGGGGCACTTGTCGAAGGCAGCCCGTTCCAGAACCTCCACGACCGGCCAGACCGTGTCGTTCCCACCTAGGTCGTGGTCCAGCCACAGCTCGTCCAGGCGCCGGTCGCGGTACCGATCGAGGAGTTCAACTCCCGCGGCGCTGGTGCGTGCCACCTCGGCGCTACGGCCATCCACGAACGAACGGAGGTCATCGACCAGAGGGATTGTTCGGCGGTCATCCACGCGATGATGATGCCTGGCACCGTCACGATCTGACATCCGGATTTGCCGCAGACCGAGCGTCGCGGTACCTGACGATGTGCGCTGGAACTCGATGCCGGGTCTGCCTGTGAGTGGCTGTCGCCGCTGAACCGGGATCGTCAGGACGGCAGCTGCGCATAGTGCGCGAGGTATGCGGCGAGGCGTGGCGGTAGCGGTCCAGCATCGGGGTCGTGCAGGTGCCGCCAAATCCGGTTCTCGACCCAGAACCGGTAGGCGAACTCCTCGAACGAGGACGCGCACCGGTAGATCACTCCGAAGTCCTCATCGTCGTCATCGTAATCGAGGTCCAGGCCATACGCGTGCACGACGATCGCCGGCTCCCTACGGCGTAGGTACAGGTACCAGGTGACGCAGTCCTGTTGGTCGGACATGAAGCGGACGAGGAACGCGCCGGGCTCGACGGGACTGAACGTGGGCAGCGGACGCAGCCTGGTCCAACACCCGGTCACGGACACGGTGTCCAGCTCGGCTGCCCACCCGTTCCAGGAGTAGAACTGAGCGAAATCGTTCGGCAGCGCCACACCGACGGCGGCCAGGTTCATCTCAAGGCGAGTCAGCAGGTCCACGTTGTCGGCGTTGCGCTGTCCTCGATCGCCCAGCCATCGGAAGCCGCCGAGAGCGTCAAGCACGGACGGCACGCTCTCGAGCGGGTACCGCTCGTAGGTGTACCGGCATGGGCGGTACATCCCGAGATCCGTAGCGCACCATGAAGACGCCAAGTCGACCGCCATGAGGCCACCTTAAAGATCAGATCAGGACGTCCGCGGCCTGCCCCGCCCATGATCCCCGACGACCACATCCTCATCTGCCCCCGAGCGGGGCGTCAGGGGCCGCACCTGCGAGACCGGCGAGTCAGCCGACCGCTCGTGTCGATGTGCGCTCACTCCGGCCGAGGACCGGCTCCTCACAGACACGAGCACGAGACTGACAACAGACGCCGCACCCGCATAAACGTGCACTCGATGATCCGACCTGCATTCCTGGACGTCGCTGAAACCGCCGCAGCCCTGTTGCGTGAACCGATGCTGATCGAGCGATGGTCCACGCCCAGCGCGCTGCCCGACTTCTCCACCGGCGGCCTCGCCCGTCATCTAGCCAACCAGCTCACCCACACCGTGACCTTTCTCGCCGCAGCGCCAGGAGCGTGTTGCCGATATCCACACGTACTACGTGATTGCCGGTGAAACACCTCTCCTTGTCCACAACTGCGGCGGCGCTGTTCTGAGCCACAAGACGTTACCGAGTAGGAGCGCGGCCTTCCGCGAGGCCAAACGAGACCTGGGCATACCGATGAGTCAGCAGCCCTCGGGAACACGGGCAGTACCGATGACCACACGTGAGGGCACCCAGATCATGAACGATAATGGTCGGCCGGTCATGACTCGGGAGTACATCTTCGAGCGAGGCGGCGGCGACCGGGTCGTGATCCAAGACCATTCCTACGGCCATCAATATGGTGAGGGAGGTGTTGGTGATCAAGGATCCCACCTGAACGTCCGGCCTTGGACTAACACTCGAACTGGTAAGGTCCCAGGCACTGCTCAACACTACGAGTATTAGTGGGTGGAGATGGGCTGGATTGATGCAGCAACGAACCCTCAAGGAATTAGGGAAATTTTCGGAGAGGACATTCCGCCCTTGGTTGGGGTTAGCCTGCATGAAGTCACAGTAGGTCGTGATGGGCCAACGCTTCGACTTAGGTTGGATCTGCCAACTTACCCGGCGAGCCCGCCAGTGAAGTGGAAGCGCGGCGGATTTAATGCCGTTCAAGTCGAACTTCTTTTTGGCGGGTTGACCGATCTGTCTTTGCGCGGAATCTCCACTAACATGTTGGTTGACGTTCACATTGAAACCGATGGAGGGCTTACCCTTCAGGTTAAGTCAGAAACGGTGAACATGGCTGCAGTGGCGGCTTCGGTTACTATCTCAAGGATAGAAGCGTATCTGGACAGTGAGCGCGAATCAGCATCGGTCGAAGATGTTCGCGACCAGCTCTAGCTTCCCCTGAAGGTCGGGCACCGCCGCCAGGATGCGGGCGGTCCCCTGGCCGACACAATCCCGATGTGGCAGAGATGTCCCGGTATGTGAGCGGAAATGCAAGTTGGAGATCTCGTCCTCGCCACCGACCCGGAAACAGGCGAAACCGGCGATGAGGAAGCCGATGGACAATATGAACCTGGGCACCGGCGCCGCTCACCGGCATGTCTTGGAAGTTAGGAGTCGGCGCCCGGTTGGCTATGCTGCTGATGGGAATGACCTGCATTCGGTGGCGGTGTGGGTTAAGAATGGTGAAGTGGAAAGTGTCCACCCGCACTGAGGGCTGCTGATGATAAGTATGCAAGTGCGTTCCGAGGGTGGTGATATCGTGACGCGCGGGTCCCGGGGTGTTCGCTGGTCGCCGGCCCTTGCGCAGATCGATCAAGGAAAATTCCCGTACCTCGGCGGACTGCTTCCGTACGCGGATACCGTTTTCAACGAGCGGCAGGTGGGAAGGCTTAGGCTGGAGGTAGCAAGTCAGTCTGTGCGCGACATTTTGGGCGAGGAAACTGCGTCAGAAATTGATGCGCTTTGCCTGCATGTCGAGAATGGATCCAATCTCTATCTATGGTTTCACGGAGACTAGGCGAAACGTCCCGAAGCGGCTTCTTTGGTGCTGCCCTGCGTGTTAACTGAAGCAGATAGCGTAGATATGGATGAGAGCATTATCTTAAAGGGCCGCCAGTAAAGCAGGAAGTTCAGCTAGATGTGGTGACCTGCAGCGGGGTCAACTGTCGGCATGAGACATCCCGCAGGCGCTGCCGCCGCGCGACGGTGTGGCGGTCTGGGTTGCCGTCACACGTGCCGCCACGCGCTGCGCCCTGGGTGTGCCAGCCCGCGGGAAGCTTTCGCACCGCTCGGTGAGCGGTGCAAGGGCATCCTGAACTGCTGGCGTGAGTGCGGCGCGTGACGACAGGGGCACGGGCTCTGCGATCACCGCGCGGTCAAGTGAGCATCGGCCGTCGGCTACTCACGCGGTAAACGTGAAGATTCTGCCGTTCGGTGGTGCCTGCTGAGGTTGTCCGTGGAAGCTATGAACGCCGACAGAGAACAGCATGTCAGAGGGTGCGTGGAACGCCTCCTCGGTGAAGCCGGCGGTGGCGAACCAGCCGCGTATCGCCGGGGTGAGATCGGGATGGCGGCGAGTTCTGGTCCAGATCACGGTTGCATCGGATGCGCACAGCCGAGGCAAGGCGTCGATCGTTGCTCGCGCGTCTGCGTCGCTGATGTTGCCCAGCACCCCAGCGAGAACGACCAAATCGGCAGGGACGGCCGTGCGGTACGGGGCGAAGTCGCCCGCATCGGCTTGGGTGGCGGTGATCCCGTCGAGCCTAGCGGCGGAGATAGCCATCCGGGCGGCGGCCACGTTGCGAGGGTCATACTCGATCAGCTCTGCGCGTACCCGATCAGCGTCCGACCGCGGCGCAAGGGCGCCGATGAGGTCATGCCCTTGTCCCGCGCACACCCTGACGACCCGGAGCGAGGAGTCCGGCCGTTGGTCGAGCCAGTCGTTGATGTGTCGCTGAATGAGCCGAAGCCTCCGCGACAGCGGCGAAGTGTCGTCGTCGTAGGGCAGGTGCCAGTCGTGCCAGTCCGTAGTGGCGGTCACCGAAGCCATGCTGCCATCCGGAGGGGGAGCTGCTTCGCCGGGAGGTCAACGCACTGCGGCGAGGGAGACGACGCGGGCCACGTAGGTTGCCGTGACGCAGATTGGCAGGCATCGACGAACTAAATCCCCCTGACCTTCAAGGCGGCGAGCCGGTGTGGCGTTATCTGCGGTGCCGATCCCACGGGCAATGCTCTGACTAGGTTCTTCGGCTTGCGGACCCTTCAGGCGCGCCGGAAGAGACAGGACGGCCGGGCCTGCCTCGTTGAGGCGGGCGGCGCTAGGTCGAGTGGTTCCTCCGCTGCGAGGTGTGACGTTTTGGCTGGTGCCGGACATAAGCACGTAGGGGGTGTGATGGACGCTGCGAAGGAGCAGTTCACCGAGTTGTACGAGTGCCATCACGGTGATGTGTGGCGGTACGTCGCTCGGCGGGTGGGTGCGTCTGACGTCGGTGATGTTGTCGCGGACGTCTTCCTCGTCGCGTGGCGTCGTCTGGGCGATGTGCCGGCCGGGTCGGCGTTGCCGTGGCTGTACGGAGTGGCGCGTCTGGTGTTGGCCAACGAGGCCAGAGGCCGTCGGCGGTGGCAGGAGCTGACGCTGCGGGTGGCGGCGGAGCCTGATCAGCTGGTAGTGGTGGATCACGCGGACGGTGTTGTCAGTCAGCGTGACGTCGCGGTGGCGTTCGACCGGTTGTCCGCCGTTGACCAGGAGATTCTGCGGCTGGTGGCCTGGGAGCGGCTGGCGTCGGCCGAGGCGGCGGCCGTACTGGGTCAGCCGCGGGCGACATTCGCGATGCGGCTGATGCGAGCCCGTCGTCGGTTAAGAAGGCAGCTCGGCGTGAGCGGGGACGGGGCGGGGCGGACGTCGAGCGCGGCGCCGTCGATGTCGAATTGGGGTGGATGACATGAATGCCGTGGATGAGGTGCGTCAGGTGTTGGGCGGCTTGGACCCGGCCCGCACCGCCCCGCTGTGCGATGACAGTCGTCGCGGGCAGGTGCTGGCTCGTATCCTCGCCGACGACCGCGGAGCAGGAACCGCCAGGCGAACAGTGCCGCGACGTCGGCTCGTCCTGGCTGCGGTCGGTGCGGTGGCCGTGGCGGCGGCCGGTGGTGGGGTAGCGGTTGAGCTGTACCGCCAGCCGGAGCCGGCCTATGCCGCGACCCCGGTGATGCTCACCTACGGGCCGCCGGCGACCGCGGAACCGGCTAGTACCCGGCTTCGACGGCTGGCCGCTGTGGCGGCGCAGCAGCCGATGCCGCCGCGGCCCGCCGGGACGGTGGAGCACCTGGAGTCCACGAACTGGTTTCTGAACTCCTCCATCTCCGGCGGTAGGACCGTATCCGCTGTGGTGCCACAGCGGTGGCGGTCCTGGCGGACCGATGACGACGCGGGCCGCATGGTCAAGAAGGATCTGCCGCCGATGTTCCGTTCAGACGCTGACCGTAGGCAGTGGAAAAAGTGGGGTGGTCGCGTCGAGTCGTCCGAGAAGGTGCACGACTATGCCGCCGGGGAGTTCTACAGCGGCTTCCGCGGTGCGGTCCCGACGGACGCCGCCGCACTGCGCGGCTGGCTGAGGGCAGGCGGGTCCGCGCCGCAGGCGCCGGTGCAGTACCTGGAGGACGCCGCCCAACTCGCCGGGGTACGGCTGCTGAACCCGCCCCAGCGCGCAGCGGCGCTCACACTCCTTGCCGACCTCCCGGGCATCACGGTCACCGGCACCGTCACCGACCGCGCCGGACGCACCGGGGAAGCCTTCTCCATCACCACGAACGCTCACGGCCTGCCCGCCCAATACACCGTGATCGTCGAAGCACGCTCCGGCACGCTGCTGGGATACGAAGAGGTGCTGACCACCACCGCGGGGAAGCTGAACGTGACGATCCCCGCAGTGATCACCTACCGCTCATACCTAGTAGCCGAGTACGCCGCCCCGCCACGCTGACCCCCCGTTGAGCAGCAGCTGGCGCCGCTGCTCCGCCACGCGCATCCAGGCACCAGGCCTGTTCGGGGTTGACACCGACAGCACCCGTTCAACTGCCGAACCGCATACGTCGTCCAACTCAGCTTCCACCTCGTCAAGTGCGTGCCATCCCGGCCAGACGGCTACCCGTGTCGGTCAGCGAGCTTCGTCAGCTTGTGATGTACGCCGGCCAGTCATAGTCGTCGGAGATGTTGGTGTTCGCCCGTCGAAGGCCGATTGCCTTGTCGTGCTGCTCGCGCATGATGTCGACGTGACCGGCGTGACGAGCGAGTCGCAGGGCACGTGGACGATGATCCTGCGCAGTCTTCGCATCGCCGAAGATCTCGCTGGCCCCGGAATTCAGCGGCAAGGCCAGCGGTCAAACGGTCAACCACAAACCCTAACTACAAGACGCCCTCAATGCCCGCGGCGGTCCAGGTGGTCAACCATTCGGCGGCCTGGTCGAGGTCGGTGGTCTGTGGGGACAGGGTGAGTCGGGCAGGTGCGTCGGCGAGCATCTGTGTGAGCAGGGCGCGTCGCTCGTGCAGAGGACGGTCCAGCAGCGGTCGGCACGGCGGGGCGCTGAGCAGGTCGAAGACGACGTAGTGCGCGGGGTGGCGGCGGGCGATGTCCGGGAGCTGCACGCCAGCGGTGACTCGTCGCTGCAGGTGGGCGAAGTTGGTTCGCTCGCCTTCCCACACCACCAGTTCGCCGTTTATCTTGGGTCAGCTGATCGGTTAGTTGGTTCGTCGGCGATGTTGCGTCTTGGACATGTCCATGACGGTGTCTGTCAATATGCTCAATCTGCTGCGGCCGAGGTTTCCGTTCCCATGTGAGCGCCGAGCAGCCGCCAGAGGCGTCAGCAGGTAGCGGCGGTCCGACCCTGTGGTGGGGCGTCAAGGAGCGACCGGTGGCGGGTGGGGCAGTGGGTGGGCACTTCTGGGCGTAGGCCGTCGAAGATGATGGCAAGGTATCGCTGCCACAGGGCGAGGCGTCCGGCACGTAGCTGGTGACGTAGTTGGGCGCGCATCAGCAGGATGACGTCGGCACCGGTGACGTCAGCCCGCAGGGCGCCGTGTTCACGAGCCCGACACCCGCGCGTAGCCGATGCGGATCTCGGTCGGCTGCGCTGGTGCCGAAGGGATCGGAGCGTGACATTGGTGGTCGCCGGCGCTGTCCGGGTCGAGGAGGTCCTCATACACCCCGACCTTGAACCTGATCAGGTCCAGGCACTCGGCGAGTTTGCCGATTTGGGTGGTGACGTGGGCTTGGTGCTCGCGCATAAGCGTGAGTCGTTCTTCCTCGTTTCCGGCTCCTTGCCGGACGAGGTTGGCGTATCGGCGTAGCGCGGGCAGGGGCATGCCGGAGGCGCGCAAGATGATGCAGACGGTGAGCCAGTCCACGTCATCCTGGCTGTAGACGCGGCGCCCGCCAGGTCCGCGCCGCACAGGGTTGACCAAGAGGCCCTCGTGCTCGTAGTAGCGCAGCGCGTGCACGCTCAAGCCGGTGCGTTCGGCGACCTGGCCGATGCTCAGACTCGTGGTGACCTCAGCCATACCGTTCAGGGTAGCGGCTTGACCTAGAGCCGACTCTAGATCCTAGGGTTCCCCGTGCGGTCGACGCTTCTGTCGCTCCGCGTGATCACGGCTGAATCAGTAAGGAAGCGTCACCATGCGCTATCGCACCCTCGGTGGAACCGGTATCGAAGTCAGTGCCTACTGCCTCGGAACCATGATGTTCCAGGACGGCTGCAACTCCGACCACGACGATTGTGTCCGCATCATCCACGCCGCCCTGGACCAGGGGATCAACTTCGTCGACACCGCCGACATGTACGGACAGGGAGAGTCCGAGGAAATCGTGGGCAAGGCGCTGCGGGGGCGCCGTGATGACGTTGTATTGGCCACCAAGGTGCACTTTCAGATGGGCGAGGGCCGCAATCGCAGTGGCAACTCGCGGCGTTGGATCCTCAAGGCGGTTGAGGACAGCCTCAGGCGCCTGAACACCGACTGGATCGACCTCTACCAGGTCCACCGCCCCGACGACTCGACCGACGTCGAGGAGACGCTCTCGGTGCTCAGCGACCTCGTGCGCCAGGGGAAGCTCCGCGCTTTCGGCTGCTCGACGTTCCCGGCTGAGGAGATCGTCGAGGCGCATCACGTCTCCGAGCATCGTGGCCTCGGACGCTTCCGCACCGAGCAGCCGCCGTATTCGATCCTGGCCCGCGGGATCGAGGCCTCGGTCCTGCCCGTCTGCCAGCGCTACGGAATGGGTGTGCTGGTCTGGAGCCCACTGGCTTTCGGGTTCCTCACCGGCAAGTACCGCAAGAACCAGCCCATCGACCTCTCAACCGGCCGTCCCACAATCCGGCCGGAACGATTCGATCCCACGATCGCGGAAAACGCCGCCAAGCTCGACGTCGTCGAGCAGCTCGTCGAGCTCGCGGAAAACATCGGCTGCACCCTCCCGCAGCTCGCCATTGCGTTCACCGTGGCCCACCCGGCCGTCACCTCGGCGATCATCGGACCGCGGACCATGCCGCAGCTGGAGGATCTCCTCAAGGGCGTCGCGCTGACCCTGGACGATGCGGCCCTCGACCGGATCGACGAGATCGTGCCGCCCGGGACCAACCTGTACAACCCCAACGCTCCCTTGCCCCCGCGTTCACTGACCGACACCGCACTGCGTCGCCGCCCACTCACCGACCGCGCCGCGGCCTGAGCGAGCTGATAGTTGGTGGGCCAGATTTTGAATCGAGGGAGACGGGCGTCCCCCCGTCTCCCTCGCGCCTTCCGGGTCTTCTGGTTCGGCGAAGCCGTCAGCCTGTTCGGGACCGCGACCACGGCGACGCTGCTGTCGCTGCTCGCGGCCACGCAGCTGGATGCCGGTCCGGGCTGATGGGAATCTTAGCGGCGGCGAGCTGGTCACCGTGGCTGATCCTCGGTCTGCCAGCCGGTGCGCTCGCCGACCGGTGGTCGCCCCGCACGACGATGATCGTGAGCGATCTGGTCGCGGCCGCCGCTGCCGCGACCGTGCCGCTGCTGTGGGTGACCGGCACGCTGACGCTTGCGGCGCTGATCGCGGTCGCGTTCGTGATCGGCTCGTGTGCCGTGGTCTTCCGAGCCGCGCTGCCCCGACTCGTCATCCGAGTGGTGGATGCCGAGCAGTTCGGGACTGCGAACTCGATGCTGTACGCCACCGAATCAGCCAGCACAATTGTCGGGCCGGGGCTGGCCGGCCTGATCGCACAGGCCGTGTCCGCCGCGCTCGGCGTGCTCCTCGACGCGGTCAGCTTCCTCGTCTCGGCCGTCTGCCTCGCCCGAACGCGTCCCGCGGGCCGGGCATCCGATCATGCCGTGGCCGTGCTGGAAGATTCCTTCCTGCAGCGCATCTGAGCCGGCGTCACCGTCGTCGCCCGCGACCGTTATTTGCGGTACTTCGCCGGCCTGGCCGCGGTGCAGAACTTCGGCCTCACCGGCTTGCTGTCCCTCCAGGTCCTCTTCCTGGTCGACGAGCTCGCCGCATGACCTCTGCCTCGAACTCCTCGTGCGCCGGCTCGCTGCGGGCGCGCCACCGCCGGTGGTGCACCCGGCAGTAGAGCGAGCCGCCTTCCACGGCCAGCGCACAGTTCGGCAGCCGGCAGGTGGACTGGGGGCCGCCGGTAACGACCACGGTGGTAACCCATGTGGCGATCGGCGGGTGTCTCGCCGCCTTCCACTGACGTGAGTGCACCGCGCAGAGTCCGTCCCGAGCGCGGCCACGCCGGCAGGCAGGCACAAGGTAATTGGGAAGGATGTGGTGGTCGCGCAACGCCGATTCGGTCGTTTTGGCGAAAACGTCGAGCTGAGGGCGGCCGAGTCGGTGCCAGCGCAGGACGTGGCCGTTGCACATGCCGTTGTCGATGGCCTCCCGGCGACAGCAAGTCACGGCGCAGACGGCCTCCATGTGTTGCGGCCGGACGTAGATCAGCGGCTCCCAGCGCCACTCCGACGGAACCGCTTCCTCGAGCAGCGCTCGCGCCAGCGCCACACACCCAGGACGCGGGCAGCCGTGCTGTCTAGCGGATCCGGTAGAGCCCTGGGGCCGGTCTTAGGGACCGTCAGTCGCGTAGGTCGCGGTGCTGGTAGCCATGGGCACCGATGATCGTGACCACGGTTGCGATGCCGACCATTCCAGCGATCCCAGCCCAGTCCGGTGGTACGTCTGGGACCGAGGCGAGGTGCGCGAATGGGGATAGCTGGCTGACCCAGTGTGGTGCGCCGGTGCTGTCGACGATGACTTGGAGGAGGAATCCGCCCGCGGCGGGTAGGGCGCCGATGAGCGCGACGGCGCGGGGTAGCCAGCCGAGGGCGAAGATGGCCGCTCCCAGGCAGAGCACAGCTACCGGTACGACGTTCACCGCACCCGCGAGGGCCGCGTCCAGGTGTAGCGGTGCGCCGACGGCGGTTGCCCCCGCCCAGGTGGCGAGTCCAGCGTTGGCGGTGAGTATCACCGCACCGGAGGCCGTGACGGCGGCTTCGGTGGCGAGTAGTCGTAGCCGGGTTACGGGTTGGGCGTAGAGCAGGGTGAGCCGGCGGTCGGTTTCGTCGGCGGCGGTTGCGGCGATGCGTACGGCGGTGAAGATCCCGACGGGGATGGCAAGCAGCCCGAACATCGCCGCCGCGTAGCCCTCGACCGAGCCGAGGCCGGCGAACCCGGCTTGTGCGGCGAGGTCGGCGAATTGTGCGTTGTCGGCGAGGAAGTCGGTCATGGAGACCGCGAGGAGTCCGATGAGCAGGTAGTAGGCGCCGATGCCGGCAGTCCAGCCGGCGAGGGGGCGCAACAGACGCCGGACGGCGAATACGGGTATCGAGCCGAGTAGGGCCAACCGTGGGGCACGACCCGTCCGGGGTGCGAGCCAGCCGCCCCGGATATCGCGGTGACCGGTGGTCGCGGGGATGGTGGCGAGCAGCGCGGACGCGGCCAGGGCCAGCACCACCAGCGGCAGGACCCGGTTGGTGTCGTAGGGGCGGGAGAGCGCCATGAGTCCGAACGGGGACAGCCACCGCAGCCAGCCCAGTGCGTCGATGCCGTCACCGATCATCCGGATGAGGAGCCCTGCGCCGAGCAGCGCGGCAGCGGCGCCGGTCGCAGCGGAGCGGGCGGGGACGATCTGCGCCGCGACGGTCCCGGCGGCGGCGAAGAACACCCCAACCAACGCGACACCCGCACCATGCAGCGCGGCCCCGACCGGTGGGGTGCCGGCAGCGATGAGCGCGCCCGCCGTGGCGAGCCCGGCCAGCAGCACGGCGGCGACAACCGTGGTGACGTGGCGGATTACGATGGTGGTCAGGGGGATCCGTCCGGCCAGCAGCAGGTCCCAGCGACCGGCGTCCTCCTCGCCCCGGGTTATCCGGGTAGCGGTGAGCAGGCCCCATACTCCGACCAGGACGGCGAGGACGGTGCCGGTACGCCAGACCGTGAAACCGCCCGACGTGTTCAGGGCGACAGGTTCGCCGAACAGAGTGCGGATGGCCGGGTTCTCGGCCAGTGCGGCAAGCGCGGCGGCGTCCAATGCGTCGCCGACGGTGCTGGCGTACGTGATGGCGACCATCGCCGACATGCCGGCGACGAGGAGTATCACGATGCCCGCGCCGCGCCGCATCTGACAGACGGCCAGCCAGGTCACCGCGCGACCGGCGGCCGGACGTACGGTGACCGGCGGTACCTGCGGCGCCTGCGTGTCGACGGCGGTCACCGAGACACCTCGTTGTAGTAGTCGAGGAAGATTTCCTCGAGTGTCGGTTCGTGAATCTCCAGGGCTGTCACGTCCGCTGTGGCGAGGGCCCGGAGGACGGGTGCTGGTGGGCCGGTGAGGGTGAACCGCAGCCGCACGGGTCCGACCACCTCGATGGTCTCCACGCCGGGCACCCCGGCCAATTGGGGTGCGGTGCCGGCGAAGGTGACCTCGACCTGGCTGCGGTGCAGCCGCCGCAGGTCCGCGACGTCAGCGATTTCCACGAGCCGGCCGGCGCGCAGGATCGCCACCCGGTCACACACGGCCTCGACCTCGGCGAGCTGATGAGAGCTGAGGAACACCGTCTGTCCCCGATCGCGGGCCTGCGCGACCGCGCGTTGGAACTCCCGTTCCATCAGGGGGTCCAGGCCGCTGGTCGGCTCGTCGAAGACCAGTAGCGGTGCGCGGGTGGCGAACGCGGCGACCAAGGCCACCTTTTGCCGGTTGCCGGTTGAGTACGTTCGGCCGGGTTTCGACAGGTCCAGCGCGAACCTCTCGACCAGGTCGTCGCGGTATTCGCGATCGACGCTGGCGCCGGTGCGACCGAGTAGTTCGAGGGTTTCGGCGCCGGTCAGCCCCGGCCAGAGCGCCACGTCGGCGGGCACGTACGCCAACGACCGGTGCGCTCTGCGCACGTCTTGGGCGTCGGTGTCGAAGATCCGGGCCGAGCCCGTTGTCGGGCGGGCCATGCCGAGTAGCAGCCGGATGGTGGTGGACTTGCCGGCACCGTTCGGGCCGAGGAACCCGAACACCGAGCCGGTCGGCACGGTGAGATCGAGTCCGTCGAGCGCGAGGACCCGCCCGTAGCGCTTGGTGAGTTTTTCGGTGCGAATGGCAAACGTATCCACGGCAGTCCTCTTCGGTCGACGCGACAATGCGACTGCCGACCAGACTTCCCGGCGCTCCACAATGAGCGTACGCCCGAAAAGCCACCGGCAGGAAGGGTCTCGGCGGGCGGCAGTCAGCGCCGCAGGTCGTCCGTCTCGTAGGCGTCCGGTATGCCGTCGGCGTCGGTGTCACGTTCCTCGACCGCGCAGATCCGCTCGTAGTGGCGGTTGCGGACACGTAGCACGACAGTCGCCAGCAGGGCCGCGACCAGTGATCCGAGCAGGACGCCGATCTTGGTGTGCTCGTCCCGCTCGCTGCCTGTGCCGAAGGCAAGCTCGCCGATGAGCAGGGAGACGGTGAACCCGACCCCGGCGAGCAGGGCGAGCCCGAACACATCCCACCAACTCAACCCTTCGGCGAGCCGGGCCCGGGTGAACCGCTGCACCAGCCAGGTCGCCCCGGTGACCCCGATCGCCTTGCCCGCGACGAGTCCCACCGCCACGCCCAGGGCGACCGAGTCGGTCAGGGTCGCGCCGAGACCACCGGCGCCAGCGATCGAGACCCCGGCGGCGAAGAACGCGAAGACCGGTACCGCAACACCGGCCGACAGGGGCCGGAAGCGGTGCTCGAAGTGTTCGGCCAGACCGGGGCCTGGTCCTTCGGCCCGGCGGATCACCGGAACCGTGAACGCGAGCAGGACTCCGGCGACGGTGGCGTGGATGCCGGAGGCGTGGACCAGCGCCCAGGTGAGCGCGGCCAGGGGCAGCAGCAGCCACCATGATCGCACCCGCTTCTGCACCAACACCCCGAACAGGGCGAGGGGGATGAACGCCAGGCCGAGGGGGATCAGGTGCAGTGAGGTGGTGTAGAACAGCGCGATGATCAGGATCGCGATCAGGTCGTCGACCACGGCGAGAGTGAGCAGGAAGGTTCGCATCGCGGCCGGTAGGTGGGTGCTGATCGCCCCGAGGACGGCGAGGGCGAACGCGATGTCGGTGGCGGTCGGGATCGCCCAGCCCGCCACGGCGCCGTCCCCCGTACTCGCGTTGAACGCGACGTAGATCAGGGCGGGCATCGCCATCCCACCGACCGCTGCAGCGACCGGAAGCGCCGCCCGGCGCGGGTCGCGCAGGTCACCCGCGACGAACTCGCGTTTCAGCTCCAGCCCGGCGACGAAGAAGAAGATCGCGAGCAGCCCGTCGGCCGCCCATTGGCTCAGGGTGAGATCCAGGTGTAGCGCGGCGGGACCGACCTGCACGCTGCCGAGGGCGCGGTACGCGTCGCCCCAGGGGGAGTTCGCCCAGATCAGGGCGAGCACCGCGGCCCCGAGGAGTAGCACCCCGCCGACCGTTTCGGTACGGAGGATGTCGCCGACCCGGCGGACCTCCGGCCAGCTCCCACGACCGAACAGGTGCTGGTTGGGGCTACCGGACGTTCCCATACGGCTCCTGAGGGGGTCGGCAAAGACATCGCCGACCAGACTTCCCGGCACACCTGACCCGTACTGTAACGACCGCCCATCAGTCCGACGATCACGGCCCACGCTGGCCGCCCATCGCACGGCCAGCCCGTGAACAGGTGGGCGACCTCAATACCTGATCATGTCCCACGGGTACCCAGGTGGGCGGTCCCGTCCCAGTGAATGCCGCGCCGCTGTCAGCTGCCGGCCAGGCGCCAACATCCGCTCAATCGGAGAATTCTTCTATCGACATTGACATAATGCCATCAATCGGACCCGCAGAGGCCCGCTGCGAAGCGGATTTGGCTACCCCTGCGGGGGGCACGTTGACCGAGCGCGGCGATGGCCGGGCCAGAGTCGGAGAGGTTCCGTCTTGTCCCCTCCTCAACGTCGCGCTCGACCACCGGCGAACGGCAGGGGCGGCTGGCTGAACAGTCGGCCGGTACTACTGTTCGCGTTCGCGTTCGCGGTGATGGCCGACCCGGTCTCCTCGGTGGCGTACGCGATCGAGGCGGCGTTGCGGGCGTTGAACGCCGACCTGTCACTGCTCATCCCGACGATGACCCTCGTCGTGGGCCTGATCGGACTGGTGATCCTGAACTACCACCAACCAACCCGAGACCGTCGAGGCCCGGAAGCCGATGGATGCGCTCGTCGAGTTGGTCGATCACCGTGGCTCCAGCAGGACCGCCGAGCAGGTAGCCGACCAGATGCGTCGTCTCGGCCCGGGGCATCATCCCGGAACCGACCGGCGCCCAGAACCTGCGCAACGCGAATCGGGTCAGCCGCCGGGCACGCGCCGACCGGAGTAGCCGGTCCCGGGCCTGCGTCGCGTAGAGGGCGATGTGCCGCGTCTCCTGCCGCATAAGCCGGCCCAGCACGTCGGTGAGGATCGGATGCTGCTCACGCTCGGCGAGTCGTGAGTACCCGGCATGCGTGGACCACTCGTTGACCGCACCCCAGGCCATGTGAACGGCGACGAAGTCAACGCCGATGAGGTTGGCGGCGAGCGCCTGCTGGATGGGCGCCCAGCGGTCGCGCCAGCCGAGCCCCGCCCGGACGGCGGCGATGTGCGCGTTGCCCGTCGGGATGTCAGGGGCGTCGAGGACCTTCGCCAGCACCTCGCCGTGCAAGTACTCCTCGTACGCCCACATGGTGAGGAACGTGGTGACCCTGGGGTCGGCGTGTGACGGGGTGACGAGCAGGTCCCGCGGGTAGCAGACGGTGTGGCTCTCGATGTCGCACATGTACCGCAGGCAGCGCAGCGCCTCCGGCGACAGCGGCCGGTCCCGGAACCCGCCGTAGTCGACGTCGCGATCATCGATCTTTGCGGCTGCGTGCTTATAGGAGTCAAGCTCGATCGCCATACCTGTTCTTCGGCGCGGACCGGTACGTGGACTGCTCTCGACCGCAGCGGAGGAGTGGCTCGCCGCCCGGGCCGGGAAAGAATCCGGTCCGGCACCAATCCGGCGGGCGACAGGCGACGAATCCCTCCCGACAGCACCTGAGCATCAACGCCGAACCCAGGCGGAGACGGAGATCTGTTGTGAGATTGTCCCGAGCCCTGCTCGCCCTGCCAGCGGCCGCGCTGGTCCTTGCGTTCCCGGCCGTCGCGCACGCCGACGAGAGCGTGCAGGTCCAGTTGCAGGACCTCAACGAAACCGGTGCCACCGGGACCGCGACGCTGACCGCGACCAGCGGCGGCGACCTGAAGGTCATGATCCGGTCGAAGGGCATGACGCCGAACTCGCCGCACGCCCAACACGTGCACGGCGCCGCCAACGGCATGGACTTCCACTGCCCGGACAAGTCCGCCGACACCAACGGCAACGGCTACGTCAGCACCGAAGAGGGCCTGAAGATGTACGGCGACATCTTCATCTCGTTGACTACCACCGGAGACACGACCAAGGCCAGCGGCCTGGCCGTGGACCGGATGCCAACCGCCGACGCGAAGGGCAACCTCAGCTACGAGCGCACCATCCCCGCCGCGGACCTGCCCACGGGCACGATCGAGCACCTGAAGGACCTGCACCTTGTGCAGCACGGCATCGACGCCAACAAGAACGGCAAGTACGACATGGAAGCGCTCGGCGAGTCGACGTTCGCCAAATCCATCGGCGTCAACGGCATCCCCGCCGAGGCCACCGACCCCGCCACCTGCGGCATGGTCAGCGGTGCCGCCGCCGGTTCTGTACCCGCAGGGGGAGTCGCCACCGGCGACGGCAGCACCTCCGGCGGATCCCCGATGATGATGTACACCGTGGGTGGCCTCGCGCTGCTCGGCGCCGCCGGCGCGGTCGTCGCGCGACGCCGATTCGCCGACGAACGCTGAGCCGGAAGCAATCGTGATGGACACCGGCGAGGCACCAGTGCCGGCCGGCCGCCGCCAAGGGCGCTACGCGCTCCTGGCGGTGGCCGGCATCCTCACCGTGACGGCCGCCCTGACGATCGGTCTCGCGGTCGCCGGCCGGGACGGGGACCCGACCCGACCTGACGCATCCGCTGCGGCATCAGCCGCGAACGCATCGCCTGTCCCGGCAACCCGGCCGGGTGAACTGACCTCGGGCCCGCTGATGGCCAGCTCACCGCCGACGCGGGTGTCGATCCCGTCGCTGAAGGCCACCGCGGCCACCGTCGCCCTCGGCCTTCAAACGGACGGTGCGATGCAGGTGCCGGACAGCGCCACCGACGTAGGGTGGTTCACCAAGGCGCCGATGCCCGGCGCGCTCGGCCCGGCCGTGCTGGCCGGCCACGTCAACTGGAAGGGTCGTCGCGGGACGTTCTTCGACCTGGGCAAGCTGGCCGTCGGTGCCGGGATCGCGGTCAATCGTCAAGACGGCAGCACCGCGATGTTCACCGTCACCAAGGTCGAGCAGTATCCCAAGGACCGATTCCCCACCGATGAGGTGTACGGGGCGACCGACCACGCGGCGCTCCGCCTGATCACCTGCGGCGGCGAGTTCGACGACACCACGCAGCACTACCGCGACAATGTCATCGTCTACGCCCGCCTTGCTCACGCTCATCCCGCCTAAGACGCCGAGTACGCGTCGGCGGCGCACCGAGTCGTCGCCAGCACAGGAGAGGACATGCCGAGAATGAGCGGTGACCCGGAACAGGCGCGGCGGTTGCGATCAGTGCCGCCGGACGCCGCGACCCCACCGAACGCCGACGAGCTGTTGCCGCGAGTGGCGCGGGGTGACGAGGCGGCGTTCGCGGCGCTGTACGACGCCGTGGCGGGCAGGGTCCTCGGGCTGGCCCGCCGCGTGGTGCGCGACCCGGCGCAGGCGGAGGAGGTGACGCAGGAGGTGATGGTCGAGGTGTGGCGCACCGCCGGCCGCTTCGACGCCGGCCGCGGGTCGGCCTCGGCGTGGGTCCTCACCATGGCCCACCGCCGGGCGGTGGACAGGGTGCGCTCCGAGCAGGCCCACACCAACCGTGCTTCGCGGGTCAGCGCGAGTGAGACGCACGTTCCCTATGACGAGGTGGTCGAGGACGTCACCGCCCGATTGGAGCGCGAGCAGGTCCGCAGGTGCCTGGGCCGGTTGACGCCGGTCCAGCGGGAGGCGGTGACCCTGGCCTACTACGGCGGCCACACCTACCGCGAGGTCGCCGAGAAATTGCGGACGCCGCTGCCGACGGTAAAGACACGGATGCGCGACGGGCTGATCCGGATGCGCGACTGCTTGGGCATCGAGATGGAGGGAAGGGCATGAACGCCGATGTTCACACCCTCGCTGGTGCGTACGTCCTCGACGCGGTCGACGACCTTGAGAGGGCGGCGTTCGAGCGGCACCTGGCCGAGTGCGAGCCGTGTCGCGTCGAGGTGGCCGAGTTGGGGGAGACCGTTTCACGACTTGCCGACGACACCGTCGTCGAGGCCACACCGCCGGGGTTGCGGGAGCGGACCCTCGCCCAGGCGGCCCGGACCCCGCAGCTGCGCGTCAGCGCCGCAGGTGCCACCGACAGACGGCATGCAGGCAGGTGGCGTCAGCTCACCGTGGCCGCCGCCGCGGCCGTCCTCCTGGCCGGCGGCGCAAGCGCGGTCACCTGGACCGTGAGCAACGATCGGATCAGCGACGAGCAGGCCAGCAGCGACCAGGCCCGGCAGATCGCCGCCGTACTGGACGCCCCGGACGCCCGGGTGTTCGAGCGCCAGCTGCAGCCCGGCGGCGCCGCGACCGTGGTGATTTCCCGCGACCGCGACCGCGGGGTGGTGCTGCTGCGCGACCTGCCCACTCCCGGCCCCGGGCGGATCTACGAGCTGTGGCTCATCCGTGACGCGGAGCCGGCCCGCTCGGTGGGGCGACTCGCCGAGGGGGTCAGGGGGTCGACCACGGTCATCGGTCCGGTCGCGCAGGCGGGCACGTTCGGGGTGTCCAACGAGCCCGTCGGCGGCTCCGTCGCCCCGACGCGAATCGTGGGTACGGTCGAGCTGAGCTGAGCCCTGGCCGGCCACGGTCACACCGTCGGCCGGCCCGGCCCGTTTCGGTACGACACTGCTCAATACGACAGTCGGTGTGCCCCTCATCACCGACCCATCCGTGCGGCGCTCCGCTCCGAATCACTCACATGGATGACGAGCTGCTCGCCGGCCGGTACCGCAAGCTCCTGCTGATGGGGGACGCCGCGACCCTCGGATGCGTCTGGCTGGCACGCGACGAGGTGCTCGACCGGCACGTTGCGCTCCAGCAGATCGCTGTACCGGGATGGGCGAGCGACGCCGAACGGTCACGGTTGCAGGAGCGCACGCTCGGCGAGGTTCGCGGACTGGCCGGTCTGGATCATCCGGGCGTCGTGGGGATGTGGGACGTGCTGAGCACCGACGGTTACCTGTGGCTCGTCATGGAGCACGTACCCTCCCGGGCCCTGTCCGAGGTGGTCACCGCCGACGGCCCGCGCGCACCCGCCGAGGTGACGCGGATCGGCCTGCACCTGCTCGCCGCACTGAGCGCCGCCCATGCGACGGGAGTCGTGCACGGGGAACTGAGCCCCCAGAACGTACTCCTCGCCGACGACGGGCGGGTCATGCTCGGCGGGTTCGGCCTGTCGATATTCGACAGCCGTAGCCCAGCGACCGTCACCGCGCCGACCCTGTCGACGGTCCAGTACGTCGCGCCGGAGCGCGCCCGCGACGGCAGGTCCACCCCCGCCACCGACCTGTGGGCCCTCGGCGCGACGCTCTACCTGGCAGCGGAGGGCCGCCCACCGTGGAGCAGGTCCTCGACCCTGGCCACCCTCGCCGCTCTGGCCACCGAGTCACCCGACCGGATGAGCGTCCTGCCGCTCGAACCCGCGATCACGGGTCTGCTGCTGCGTAACCCCCGTCAGCGTCTGTCCGCTCAGGAGGCACGCGACCAACTTGAGCAGGTTGCCGCGGCGACCGTACCCATCGAGCCTGTGCCGGCGCCCCTGTCGCGCCGCTGGCGGCGCGTGGCCGACACCCTCCGTCGCCGGCCGGGAGCCTCCGCCACCCCGGTCTTGCCGGTCGCGCAGGACGGAATCGACACCACGGTAATTCGGGTCAGGGCGTCAGCCCCTCGCGACCGGACGACCGCCTGGGCGTTCGCTGGCGCCGCTGTGGGCCTGTTGGCGGTCGTGGCCGTTGTCGTCACGGCAGCCGGTGCCGTGATCGGCGGCCTGCGCGGCCAGGACGGCGCGCCAGCCTCCGCACCAGGCGGTGCGGCGGCCGGCGCGATGGAGCCAACCGAGGCGGCACCACCCACCCACCTGTGCCTGAACGACGCCGCCTCCCGCGACGCCGAGCCGCTGCAGGAGCCCACCGCGCCGCTGCCGTACGCCCTGCCAGACGGTTGGGCGTGGCATCAGGACCCGAACGGCTTCCTGGTAGCGGTGCCCGTGGGATGGACCCGGCACACCGAGGGCGAAACGGTCTGCCTCCGCGACCCCGCCGAGGTGCGGGCCATCGCTGTCGACCCGAGCGCCACAGTTTCCTCCATACCGTCGACGCGGTGGGAGGCTGCGGAGCGCGACGTGCTGAAGACTGGGGCACTGCCCGGCTACCGGAAGATCAGCATCGGGCCGGTCATCCGCCCGGGCGGCGCCGCAGAGTGGGAGTACACCTGTGACCAGCCCGGGGGTGAGCGGCTGCACGCCCGCCAGCTGCTGGTCAACGACAGCAAGACCCGCGCCTACAGCCTGTCCTGGATCACCCAGGACAGGCAGTGGAGCGTGACCGAGCCCTTCCAACGACTAGCCTTCGCGAGCTTCCGTCTCGACTGACCCCGCCCGGTGGTCAGCGCCGACGGGCGCTACGTTGTCCTCGCCTCGTGCGCGACCAACCTGGTGAGCGGGCGCCGGAGCCGCTACGACGTCTTCCTTCGTGTATCGCGTCATGGGCAGCACCATTCGTTTGCTGAAGGAGCTCGGGTTCGTGCGTGAAGGACGTTGCGGGAAGTGTGTCGCGAACGGCAACCTCACGTCAGGGTGTGCTGCTCACAGCCGGTCCCATCGACGTCTACTTCACCGCACTGAGGCGCTCAGCCTCGGTATGCCTCGAGCAGTCGCAGCCACACCTCGGTGATCGTCGGGAATGGCGGGACCGCGTGCCACAGTCTGTCGATGGCACCTGGCTGGCGACCGCGATCGTCGCCGAGTGCAGCAGGTCGGCGATACCCGGCCCCACGAAGGTGACGCCAAGCAGGTGCTCGCCGTCCAGGTCGACGACCATCCGGGCGCGGCCCTCGTACCCATCGGCCCAGAGCGCCGCCCCCGGGACCCGGACCATATCGACGTCCACCACCCGGACCCGGTAGCCGGCGCGTTCAGCTTGCTCCGCTGTCATCCCGACCGCACCGACCTCCGGGTCGGTGAAGATGACCTGAGGTACGGCGTACGTGTCGGCGGTGGTCTGATGCGGTCCCCACGCATTGGTGTCCAGGGGACGGCCGGCGGCCCGCGCGGCGATCACGTTGCCGACGATGCGAGCCTGGTACTTGCCCTGGTGAGTGAGCAGCGCGCGGTGGTTGATGTCGCCGATGGCGTAGAGCCAGTCGCCGTCGACCCCGACGACGGCGTGCCAGACAGCGTCGACCGGCTGGGTCGGGACGACTTGGTAGGACTCGCCGGTCGGCAGGAGCATCCCGAAGTCGGTCCTGCCCATGCGATCGGCGTATGCCTTCAGAAAGACGAGGAACTGCCCGACGGCGCGCTCGGCGTAGGTCTGGGATACCTCCTGTCTGGTAGGGAAGTAGCGGGTGATCTTGTTGAAGACTTCGGCTGAGACGAGAGTGCAGGGATCTGCGGCGATCGTGGCCGGCCTGTCTGCGGTGATACTCAAAACCCATCCTTCATCCTGCGCGGATCAGCGGTAGGTGCCATCGCGTCACCTTCGGAGCTAAATTGCGTCGGTCTATTCGCTGTCGTGGAACGATCATGATTCGCTGTGGACTCGCGGCGGGCCGTGCGGAGGTCCCCTCACCCGCCTCCAGTAGCGACAGAGCATGCTCGTCCGGTCCGGTGGCCCGGGTACAGAGGCCGGCGAGCTCTGCTGGGGACTCATCCCGCTGGTCCGCTCAGCCCGCCGTCCGCGCCCGGCGGCTGCGCGCGCGGTGGCGGCCGTCCCGCAGCAGGGTCAGTGCGATCACGAGGAGACCGAGTAGGGCGACGACCGCGTTGGCGGTGGTCAGGTAAATCGCCTCGGTGCGGCTCGCGTGGTCCAGGTGGGTGAGGTGGAAGAAGAAATGCGGAATGGCGAAGGTCGAGAAGGTCAGCGCCGCGGGGATGGTGAACACCGCGCGGGGTACGACGAGGGCGATCCCGAGGACGACCGCGAGGCCGAGGGTGGCTCCGCCGAAGTCGCGGGCGTAGTGCTCGCTGAACGGCGGGGTGAGGGTGACGGTGGGGAAGTGGTCGTAGAAGTTTCTGGGGAAGACCTGGTTCCAGAAGCCCACCACGAGCTCGTCGAGGAAGAGGATCGCCAGGGCGATGCGAATCAGGGCGGTCATCGCGCTCCTCGCTCCCGCCCCTGACTGGTCGCGCTCATCGGCGCGACCTCGCCATGCGCTGGGTGGCCGGACTGGCCAGCCACTGGTCGAAGGTCTGCTCCCCGCGCGGCCCAGGTCCGGAGGGCAGCAGCCCACCCTGGATGAATTCCCGTCCCGTTTGGCCGGGGAGTCGCAACGGCACCACCGGCCGGTGCGATCCACGAGCGCGCAGAAGCCGGCGGACCATGTCCGGCATCCGGCACCGCTCGGGCCCGGCGATCTCCGGGGCCAGACCGACCGGGCCGCCGACCACGAGGTCGACGAGGCACCGTGCGACCTCGTGCGCGGCCACGGGTTGGCTGATCATCTCCGGGACGACGGCGACCGGCCAGCGGTGGTGGATCAGCTGTGCCGCGAACTCGTGGAACTGGGTGGAGCGCAGCACGGTCCACGGGATGGGCCCACTGCGGACCAGTTGCTCATGCCGCCGTTTGCCGGCGTAATAGCCGAAATCTATCCGGTCACTTCCGACAATCGACAGGGCGACGTGATGGCGGACCCCGGCGCGCTCCTCCGCAGCCAGCAGGTTGCGGGTAGCGGTCCCGAAGAACGCCTCGGATCTCTTGCGCCGGGTCGTGGGAGCGTTGCTCACGTCGATCACGGCGGACTCACTGGTCAGGGCGTCGTCCAAGCCGGTCCCGCGTACGAGGTCCACACCCTGCGAACGAGCGAGCACGACCGGCTCATGACCGGCATCCTGGACGGCGTCGACCACCAGCCGGCCGATCCACCCGGTGCCACCGGCCACAGCGATGCGCATGATTCCACCTCTCTGAGGGGCGATCGTCGGTATCACTGCGGCGACGCCAGAACCATCGTATTTCGGCTCAAACCCGGGCAACTGAGACATTATTGGGGTTCAATGTGCTGAACCTTCGCGGTGGTTGTCGGCGCGCCCGTACAGACCCCGCGCCTGCACGACAATCGCGAGAAGAAGGCCGATCACAACGGCGGCGGAAGTGGCGTAGAAGACGGCCACTCCAGCGGGTGTGACACGTAGCGCGAACGGGTTCCGGGCACCCGTGGCGGTCGCTCCCACGGAGAACTCCGCTGAACCGGTGGCCGGATGCCCGTCCGTGAAGGTCACCCGCCAACGCATCACATACGTGCCCTGCGGCATGCCCGGCTGTAGCCGCCGGCTCAGCGTCCGGCCCTCGATCCGGGCCGGGACCTGCCCCCAGTCCCGCCCCGAACGATCGACAATCACCATCTCGCCGACCGTGGTGATGTCGGCCGGAAGTACCACCTGAACATGCTCCGGTGAGGTGTCGAGCATCGCTCCGTCCCGCGGCGTGGCCGCGCTCCCCGTTCCGCCGTGCGCCGATGCGGGCGCGGGCGCCGCAAACAGCGATCCGGCGACGAACAGGAACAAAAGGGCCAGTCCGAACGTCCAGCCCGCTGACCAGGCTCGGGCTCTGCTGTTCATCCGTACGCCTTCCGGGTTCATCGGCCAGCTCGCTCGCCGGCCCACCAACGAGGACCAGGTGACTCGCGAATTCGTGACAGCTCAGGCGGGCTCAGGTCGTGTCACGAACGGCGTGGCTGCTCGGTCCTAGCTGCGGCTGGGCGACGACCGGAGCAAAGGAGAGTGCTGTGACCCTCACCGTCCGAATCTTCCTGGCGATCCTCTTCCTGGACTCCCTGGTTGTGGGGGCCTGGAATGCGATCTCGCCGGCGAGCTTCTACCAATACTTCCCAACGGTGGATCTCACCCCGCCGTTCAGTAAGCACTACGCGCGGGACTTCGGGGGCGCCACGCTCGCCATCGCACTCTTGCTGGGCATCGGCGTGGCGATGCCCAGGGCGCATTTCGTCATTCCGGCGGCACTGGCCTACTCGACCTTCTCCGTGCCGCACTTCTTCTACCACCTCGCGAACCTGGAGAACGCCACCCTCGGCGAAGCCATCCTCCTCACCACGGGCAACGCCGCCGTGGCGCTGCTCGGGCTCGTCATCGTTCTGCTCATCGTGCTGCGCGACCGCCGAGCACACCACGGCGGCCTCCGGCCATCCCTCATCACAGCCGGAGGCAGGAAGCCATGACCAGCACGCGACCCTCGAAGGTCCTGGTGCTCGGCGGCGGATACGCCGGCATCATGAGCGCCAACCGGCTGGCCGGCAGCCGCGGCGCCAAGGCCGAGATCACACTGGTGACCCCCCTGCCGCACTTCGTCGAACGCATCCGGCTGCATGAGGTCGCCGCCCGACCCGGCTCCGAGTCAGCGACCCGATTCAGCGTCCGATCTCTCCTGCACCCCTCGGTCCGGCTGCGCCTCGGCACCGCCACCCGGATCCACCCGGCGCAGCATCAGGTCGACATCCTCGACACGACATCCGGCACCTCCTGGGTCGAGGCGTACGACAAGCTCATTTACGCGGTCGGCAGCGGGGAGACCTCCGACAACCTGCCGGGTGTGAGCGAACACGCCTACACGATCTCCAGCATCGAGCGCGCGCACGCGCTCCGGTACCGCCTCGACGCGCTTTCAGCCGGTGCTTCGGTCCTGGTCGTCGGCGGCGGAGCCACCGCGATCGAACTCGTCACGGAGATCGCCGTCGCCCGGCCGTCACTGCGGCTGGCGATCGTCACGTCCTCCGTGATCGGCCCGACCCTGTCGCCGATGGCCCGCGCGTACCTGCGACGGGCGCGGGCCATGCGCACCGTCGAGATCGTCGAAAACACCCCGGTCGCCGAAGTGACCGCCACCGGCGTCACTACCCGCGCCGGAGAAGAAATGGCCGCTGACTGTGTGGTCTGGGCAGCCTCGTTCGGCGTCCCCAGCCTGGCACGGCACAGCGGCCTCGACGTCGACGTCGCCGGCCGGCTCACGGTGAATGCAATGCTACGCAGCCCCGCCCATTGGGACATCGTCGGCGCGGGTGACGCCTGCGTCATCACCGACACCAATGGCGCCAACCTTCGCATGGCCTGCGCTACCGCCGCACCACAGGGAGCCCACGCGGCCGCCGTCGTCACCGCAGCGCTGAAGGGACGTACGCCGGAGCCGTTCGCGCTGGCGTATCTGGTCCTTGCCCTGAGCCTCGGCCCGGGGGATGGGCTTGTCCAGCGCACCGGCCCGACGACACGCCCCGCGACACGATCCTGCGGGGGCGGGCAGGTGCCTGGTTCAACGAGCTCAACAACCGCTACGCACGCCTCATCCTCGGTTGGGAACGGATGCGAGCAGGCACCTACCACTGGGCGAAGCCGTCCCGGTTCCGTCGACGGCCGGTCGGAATTGATGGTTGATCACGATCCGCCGCCACCACCATCCCCTGGCGCGGATCCGGGTCGTCTTCGAACGCGCGGAGAGGGTATGCAACTGCGGTGCCCGAAGGAGGTCCGGGCGTGCTGGCGCCCGGACTCCCGGCAAGGATCCGGGCAAAGGAGACGCCAACAACCACAAGGAGGAGAAGGGACTTTGCCTATGGGCGATGACATATCGGTCGATGACGCCGTACGGGCTTTCGACGCGGCCCGGCCACGGCTGTTCGGCATCGCCTATCGAATGCTCGGTAGTGTCGGTGACGCCGAGGACATCGTCCAGGATGCGTGGTTGCGCTGGCAGCAGACGGACCGGAATGTTGTACGGGATCCGACCGCGTTCCTCGCGACCACGACGACGCGGCTCGCCGTTACCGCCGCGACGTCGGCCCGCGCCCGGCATGAGTCCTACGTCGGCCCGTGGCTGCCCGAACCCGTACACATCTCGGCCGATCCGGCGGCACGAGCCGTGCAAGGCGAAGAACTAGGGCTCGCGCTGGTCCTCCTCCTACAACGGCTGACCCCGACCGAGCGTGCCGTATACGTTCTGCGTGAGGCGTTCGATTACCCCTTCCGCCAGATCGCCGAGGTTCTCGGCCTCACCGAGGCGAACGCCCGGCAACTCGGCCGGCGGGCACGTATGCACCTGATTGAGGAACGGCACGAGCCCGTCGCTCCCGCCGACCACAGCCGACTCCTCCACACCTTCCTCGCCGCGGCACGCTCCGGTAACCTCGCCCAGTTGGAGAAGCTCCTCGCCGAAGATGTCGTCTCCTACGCCGACGGTGGCGGAATCATCAGGGCGGCCCGAGCGCCAATCATCGGCAGGACCAGCGTTGCCCGCTACATCGCGGGTGTGGTGACGAAATTCGGTAGGGACGTGTCGCTGGGCTTCGTCGAGTCGAACGGCGAGGAAGCCGTCCTCGCATCCCGGGCGGGCTCGGGGGTCGCCCTGTGCACGATCGACGCGTCGGCCACCGGGATCGAGCGCGTCCTGATCATCCTCAACCCAACCAAACTCGCGCGACTGGCAACGTCCTGGCTCCCGACTCCTGCTCGCTGACCCTGGATGGCAGCGGCGCGACCGACGCCGGTGCGACGTAACGATGGACATACCGCCGCCCCTCGGCCGGTGTCGTCATCACAAGGCCCGCTGTCCGGCCGGCCGCGGTGATCAGCCAGGTGTGGCGCTGCGGGTCGACACCGGCGAGAAACCGGTCGAGCGGCCGGTTGTTGAACGTGCCGTCGTCGTTCGGGAGATGACCGTGGGCCTCCGAAGTTCATGGCGATACAACTGACCAAGATTGCCGAGCGCCGCGCTGTCCCCGTAAGGCGGTACAGAGAGGGCGTCGGGACCCAGCGAAGTGCGGTCAATCGACCCGCTGAGCCAGTACCTGCCCCGGCCACACTCCAGCTAGGAAGGTTTCGGTGGAAGTGAACCCGTGGCGCTCGTAGAACGCCATCAACTCGCCACCGCCGCCCGCCCAGCAGTCGACCCGCCTAGTTTCGTGCAAGCCTCAGAGTCGCGCTGAGCGTCATCGGCGGTGGGGCAATGGGTCGTGTCGCCTCTCGGACACAAACCAAAACCCCACGGTGCGCGCTGAGATCCACTGCGGCGCGCACCGTTTGCGTTTCTGTCTGGTAGGTCAGCCGGAGCCCCAGCTGCCGGTAGACCTCGGCTTTGTCGTCGGGGTCGGCGTCGCGTAGCACGGTGGCGATGTCGCCTCCGGTCAGCCGGGCTAGGAGCTGCCCGTTCCAAGGCGCAGTTGGGCGAAGGCCTGGTCTGCGTCGTCGACCGCCTCGGGTTGGACATCGCGGGCGGTCCGCCCGTTGGCGATCTTCTGCCAGTTGGCCCGGGCCAGTACGCGTTGAACCGCGATCACCTGGGCGGCTTGCAGCCGGGCCCCGATGCCCGGGCCGAGGACGGCGGCTAGCGCGTCCTCATCGTCGAGCATGTACTGCGTGAGCCGTCCCGCCAGGCTGGGTGTGGTGAACACCAGCCGATGAAATTCCACCACCTCGGGATGATCGTTGAGGCCGGTGACCGGCTCGAAGCGATCGAGACCGGCCCGGAAATGCCGGTGCAGCGCCGTGATCGGCGCGATGTCGGACCGACGGTCGCGTACCACACGTGCGGCCTCACCGTGGTGGTCCGCGAACCGGTGCAGGACCAGGTCTTCCTTTGTCGCGAAGTAGCGGAACAGTGTCGGTTTCGACACCTCGGCCGTCGCGGCGATGTCGGACACCGACACCTGGTCAAACCCGCGCGCCAGGAACAGCGAGATCGCCGCATCAGCGATCACGTCCCGGGTTCGTACCTTCTTGCGGGCCCGCAGCCCGACCGGCTCGGTCACCCTCTCAGGGTAACATTCGTTACGAGGTTGCCTTTTTAACCAAGTAACGTTTTCATGGGAACCATGGAACAGACAAACACGCGCCGCACTCCGTCGACGACGGCGAGGCTGCCAGGTACGCCCAGAGGAGGATCTCCGGTGCTCGTCACCGGGGCGACCGGCCGGATCGGACGCGCCGTGATCGACCTGCTGACCGACGCGGGCGTGCCGGTCCGCGCCCTCGTGCGCCGCTCCGACTCGGGGGCAACACTGCCCACCCACGTCGAGATCGTCACCGGCGATCTCACCGTGCCCGAATCGCTCGACGCCGCGCTGCACGCCATCAGCACGGTCTTCCTGGTCTGGACCGCCCCGCCGCAGACCGCGGCGGCCGTCGTCGACCGGTTGGCCGCCCACACACGGCGGGTCGTCTACCTGTCCGCACCACATCGGACCCCGCACCCGTTCTTCCAGCAGCCGAACCCGATGGCGGCGCTGCACGCCGAGATTGAGCGGCTCATCGCGACCACCGGACTCGACTCGACGATCATCCGGCCGGGGATGTTCGCGTCGAACGCCCTGCTCTGGTGGGCCGCCGCGATCCGTGGCGAAGGCGTGGTCCGGTGGCCGTACGGCGCGGCCGAGACGGCCCCCGTCGACGATCGAGACTTGGCCGCGGTCGTCGCGCGGACCCTGTACGAGGACGGGCACGCCGGCGGCGACTACGTCCTGACCGGCCCTGAGTCACTCAGTCAGGCCGAACAGGTAAGCATCATCGGTGACGCCGTGGGCCGCTCGATCACGTTCGAGGACCTGCCGCCCGACGAGTTCCGGCGCGAGACCCCGGAAGCCTCGCGGCCGGCAGTGGACATGCTCCTGGCCGCATGGAACGCCACGATGGGACAGCCGGCATACGTCACCTCCACGGTGTCCGACATCCTCGGAACGCCACCGCGAACGTTCCGCCAGTGGGCCGCCGACCACGCCACCGCGTTCACCGAGGGCCCCCATCCGACGAATTGACCACTCCCACGGGGTCGCAGCAATCGAGGACGACGGCGGCCGGGCTGGCGTTTCTTACCGGCGCCTCGGGAGGCCCGTGGGTTCAGGGGGAACTCGTTGGGTTGTGCTGCTCGGCGAAGGCGCACAACTGGTCGGTGCGGCGGTACCTCGTAGGTTGGACGGCAAATCTTCTCTTCAAGCCGGGAGGTGCCGCCACGCGTCAAGCACCGGCTGGCGGCGGCGAGAGTTCTGCCGCGACCTCGGCGGCGATCTCGATGGCTCGGCTGACAAGTGGTGAGTGCGTACGTCCGGCCTGCCAGTGCAGGTAGATCTCCCGCGGTGGCGGGGATGGCCGTAGCTCGTGGACGCGGAGCCTGTCGTCGGACGAGATGCCGGCGCCGCGGATGGCGAGCCAGGGCAGCACCGCCGATCCCAGGCCGGCTCGCACCATCGACGACAGGGTGTCGTTGACCGCGGTGCGGAACACGATCTGCGGCCGGGCGCCGCTGCGGGCGAGTTCCTGCTCCATCGCGGGCTGGTCGCAGGTCAGCGGCCAGGCCACCATGGGTGCGCCGTCGAGCAGGTCCAGCGGGACCGGACCGTCGGGGAAGGTGTCGACGTTGGCCACCAGCAGGTACGGATCGTCGAGCAGCTTGAGGTGCTCGACGTCGCCGGCGATGCGGCCGTCGTAGAACAACAGGTCAAGGTCACCGATTTGCGGCTGGTCGGGTTCCTCCTCGGACAACCTGATGTCGCAGCCGGGGTGCTCGTCGCGCAGCCGCCGTACAACCGACGGCAGGATCACGTTGGACACGCTCTGGAGCGTGCCGATGTCGATCCGGCCCTCTCCCGCCTTGAACCGGTCCACGGCGTCGGCCATCGCCTCCACCTTCGCCAGCAGCTCGCGACCGTGGTTGAGGACCACGGTGCCGAGTGGGGTGAGCCGTACCGGCTTGGGGCCGCCGGGCCGGTCGAACACCAGACCGCCGACGGCCCTCTCCAACGCCGCGATCTGTTGGCTCACCGTCGACTGGGTGTAACCGAGACGGGCGGCCGCCCGACCGAACGAGCCCTCCTCGGCGATGGCGGCCATCGCCGCCAGGTGGCGAAGCTCGACGTCGGTCATGGGTTCCAGCATGCATTGGTATAAGCGATCGAATCAATCGTAAATCATCGCTTTTGCGATTGAGTCGCGAAGCTTAGCGTGACAGAACCAACGCCGGGCAGGTCGCCATGACGTACGGGCCAGCGGGTGGTGGTGGCGTTTGGCGGACGACACGAAGGAGGACCGACATGGCCGGGACGCTCACTCACGGCGAACAGCTCCTAACGCTCGTGGTCCACGGCGACCACGACCCAGTCCTGCCGCTGCCGCACGGCAAGGCGCTGCACGACGCGATCCCGCGTGCGCGGCTGCTGGTCCTGGAGGGAACCGGACACGGCCCGCCCGAGCCAGTGTCGGAGGACTGCGTATCGACCCTGGTACGGCACACGGAAGGAGACCGCCCATGAACCGGCTACGGTCCGCACCCTGGCTCCCGCTCTTCGACGACCTCGCCGACCCGCGGGTGGTCGCGCGCGTCGCCGCGGACGCGGAGGAAGCCGGATGGGATGGCTTCTTCCTGTGGGATCAACTGTGCTGGCGGGCGCCGATCCGGCAGGTCGCCGACCCGTGGATCGCGCTGGCGGCGATCGCGACCGCGACCGAGCGGCTGCGGCTCGGCCCGATGGTGTCGGTGCTTCCCCGCCGACGGCCGGCCAAGATGGCGCGGGAGACTGCGACGCTGGATCGGCTCAGCGACGGCCGCCTCACTCTCGGCGTCGGCCTCGGCAGCGACCGGTTCGCCGGCGAGCTGTCCAAGACCGGCGAGCAACTCGACGACCGGCGGCGCGGGCGGATGCTCGACGAGTCCTTGGCGATCCTGGCCGCCGCCTGGTCCGGTGAACCGGTGCACCATCGCGGCGAGCACTACACCGTCGACGACATCGCGTTCCTACCGCGGCCGGTTCAGCGGCCCGGCGTGCCGGTGTGGGCAGCCGGATTCCCGGGCAACGTCAAGCCGGTCCGCCGGGCCGCCCGACTCGATGGCTTCTTCCCGGCCAACCTGGAGCACCCGGACCAGCTCGCCGAGGTCGTCGGCACCCTCACCGAACTGCGCCATGGAGACATGGCCTCCTACGACATCGCCGTCGGTCTGCCGCTCGGTGTCGACCCCGAGCCGTACGCGCGGGCCGGCGCGACATGGTGGCTGCCGGAGTTCGAACCGGGTGTACGGCTCGACACCGTGCGCGGCGTACTCCGCGACGGCCCAGCGGCATAAGGAGGCGATCGCATTGTTCGACTACGACGCGGAGCTCGTCCGCTATCACGAGCGGCTGTGGGAGACCCTCGACATCCGCCCCGGCGATCGTGTCCTCGACATCGGCTGCGGCACCGGCCAGACCACCCGCGACGCGGCCCGAGCCGCGTCGCCGGGTACCGCGCTCGGCATCGACGTCTCGGGCCCGATGCTGGCGCGGGCCCGCCGACAGGCCGAGACAGAAGGGCTCCGCAATGTCAGCTTCGTGCAGGCCGATGCCCAGACCCATGCTTTCCCGTCGGAGCATTTCAGTCTGGGCATCAGCCGGTTCGGCACAATGTTCTTCGCGGACCCGGTCGCCGCGTTCGCCAACATCGGGCGAGCCCTGCGTCCGGGTGCGCGCTTCGTGCAGCTGGTCTGGCAGCCCGGCGAACATCAAGAGTGGCGTGCCACCATCCGGGCGGCGCTCTCCGGCGGGCACGCGTCATCGACATCGCCTGGAGCGGCCGACGCCGCCTTCACGTTGGCCGATCCGGAGGTCGTGGTCAGCGCCTTGACCGCAGCTGGCTTCACCGCAGTGGACGTCGTGGACGTACGCGAGCCCGTCTACTACGGCCCGGACGCCGACCGCGCGTGTGCTGCCGTACTCCAACTGTGGATGGCGAAGGAGTTGGTCACCGATCCGGATGCCGCGTCCACCGAGCGCGCACTCGACCGGCTTCGGGCGGCGCTCGACGAGTACGACACGGGCGACGGCCTATGGTTCGACTCCCGCGCCTGGCTGGTCATCGCGCGCCGACGTTGACCACCTGCGAGGGGCGGCTGAGAGGCCGGGAAGAACTGGCGAGTGCGATACAAGAAGGCCGGACAACACATTTGGGCCCGAGACCAAGGCGGCCGTGAGCGCTGCAGGCAGGACAGGAGGCCTGATGACGTCATCCGGGCTGAGATCCGGGCAATGATCGATTCATAGCGAAGCGCACGCAACTCGCCAGGTCAACCAGCGGTGTTTTCAGTCCGATCGCTACGGCGTCCAGTCGCGTCGGAGCAGACCGTAGATCACCATGTCTACGAAGCCGTCGCCGTCGTACTCGCGCTCCCGCTGCGTTCCTTCGTGCGTGAAGCCGCATGTCTCCGCGGTCCGCCGCATGGCCGTGTTGCTGGCCAGCGTCTCCAATTCCAGGCGGCGTAGGTTGCGGTTGCGGAAGCCGTACCGGCAGAGCAGCCGGATCACTTCTGTCCCGTACCCGTGGCCACGCGCCTCCGGTAGCAGTGAGATGCCGAGGTGGGCGTACTGATTGAACGCGTTGATCCCCCACAGCACGCCGCCACCGAGGAAAGAGCCGTCGGCCACGGTTTCGGCCAGCAGCGACACCGTGGTCTGGCCGTCGGGCGGCTCGGTGACCTGTTTCTCTAGCCGGGCCCGGACTTGGCCGACGTGGCGCGGCAGGAACGGCTCGCCATCTGTGATCAGGTGCAACTCAGGATCGCCGTACAGGCGGAACATGTTCGGCGCGTCGTCGGGCGTGGGCGGGCGTAGTCGGACCCGGTCGGTGGCGAACATGCCGCGACGCTAACAGCCGGTATGGAGATCCACGACCCGGTTAAACCGGGGCACCCGGACCGCGCGGCGTGCCAGACTCCGCCGCGATGACGACGGACGTGCGTATTGATGCCGAACGCTACGGCCGACCAATGCGTGCGGTCACCAAGGTCGAGCCGGCCGCCGTACCGGGGCATCACGACAACACGACGCTGACCGCACCGCCAACCGGGCACCATCGGAGTTCGCCATCGCGGAGACGTGTCGTCCGAGTCGCTCGCGTTCGGCTACCGCTGGCAGGATCCGCTGTCGAGGTGGAAGTACCTCGTGTTGGCCCAGCGGCAGAGCCGGATGCCGACGACTATGCCGGCGATCGTGACCAAGGCGGGGAGGTACCCGCTGGCGACCTGCACGATGGGGATCGCCGGGCAGCCACCCGAGATCGCCCAGCCCGAGCCAAACAAGATTGCGCCGGGGATTACGCCGGCGTGGATGCGACCTGGGGTGCGGCGGACGCGCAATACGGCGAATACCACGACGATGATCGCTACGGCGCCGGCGAAGGCCAGGAGCATGCGAAGGTCCTGGAAGGTGAACATACGGTTCAGTTCGGCGTAGTCACCGAATCCGATGTTGGCGACGCTGTAGCCGAGAGCCAGCCCAGCGATGACGTTAGCGACGAGTATCCCGCCCCGGGTACGCATCAGATCACCTTCCACAGCAGGAACGACACGAGGACGCCGGTGCCGAAGAAGATGGCAGTCGCGACGATGCTGACCGGCTGTAGCCGCCCACAGCCATTGAGTCCGTGACCGCTGCTGCACCCTCCGGCGAGACGGGTGCCGAAGCCGACGAGTACACCGCCGATGAAGAGCGCGCCGATCATTGCGATCGGTTTGTCGGTCACGATCTGGCCGAAGGCGTCGCCCATGTCGAGGCGGAGCTGGAATCGGCCGGCGGTAACCGCCGCGACCCACCCGCCGACGAAAATCGACAGGAGCAGGGCGACCTGGCTGATCAAGGGCGCCGGGAGCAGGCTCGCCAGTGACAAGCTCGGCGCGGCAGGTGGTGGCCCGTCCTGTCGCGGTGCCCGCGCGTCGCCGTGCGGGGTGGGATGCGCAGCAGGCGCAGCCGAACCGGCTCCGAACTGGTCGGCAGTAGCTGCGGCGATAGCCGCGGTGAGGACACGTTCGTCAGCGAACCGGGCGTTCAGGCGTTCGACACGGCGTTCGGCGCGCCAGTGCAGCACGCGGTCCCACGCACCGGACACGCCGAAGGATCGATCGGTCGTGACGGCGTAGTTGATGGTGGTGAGGGCGAGCCCGGCAGCCCCCGCCCACCAGGGCCAGTATTCAGTCATGGGGGACCTGCAATCCACTCTGCGAGTCGGGTCCACCACCGGGCCCCTGCTGGGCTCGATGGGGTTCTGGAGGGAGGCGGACCCTGTGCGGGTGGCCGGGTGTTGAAGCCTTGGGCGGGTGCCGGTACCGGGTTGAGCTCCCGGGCCGGCACCGGCTCGAACCGCTGCGACGACCCCGAGCGAGCCGTGACGGGGGTGTCTGGCGTGCGGTGTCTGACCCCACACCGGCGGGTAGGCGCCCCAGATATAGCGCGTTGGCTCCGTAGTGGTTACGCCAGTCGCGCAAACTTGCGTTGAGCAGGGGGAAGAGGGGGCAGTCCTGAGCGTGTGAGCAGCCCATGTCACTCCGATCTGGCCAGCGTCACCCGGCGAATGGGTGGATGGCATGAGTTGGAGGGGCAGGTCTCGGTCAGCAAGCATACATACCATATGGACGGCTGGCGATCGAGCAGCGATCATGTCGGCCGCCGCTTTGATCGACGGCCCGGTCACGCCTACGACGGCCTGGTCGCGGTCGTACGGCCGTTGCCCGTGGCCGATGACGCGTCCACGTCGGCCGTCTGGTTCGTCCGACTAGAGCGGGGCCAGCCCCGCGCCCCGGTCGGCGCCGCGCCGAGCCGTCGCGCTGCGCGGCCGGCGAATTCACGCTGACCGGCGATGTGGACGCGAAGTTCCCGCCTTGCTTCGATGAGGCGTTCGCCGCCGACGGCGTTGACTGGCGAGGATCCCTCCCCGAGCCCCCCGGGCGAACTGCTACGCAGAACGGTTCATCCGCAGCGTCCCGAACGGGTTCACCGACAGACTCCTGATGTACAACGAACGTCACTCCCGCGCCGTGCTCGACGGATACGCCGCCCGCTTAAGCGGGCATCGTCCACACCAGAGCCTCGCCCAGCACTCACCGAACCCACGACCCGGCCGTCGTCCTTCAGATCAACGCGCCGATACGACGCCTCCGGGTCTTCAGCGGCGTCATCAACGCCGGGTAAGGGGGCGGCATCGGTCTGTCACTCGAGCAGTGGTACCCATGCGGCGGCAATGGTTCCGTCGCGTCGCGCCTCGGTGAGCCGTTGAGCGGGAGGCGGCTCGGGGTGCACTGCCTGCTGCAGGGGACCAACTCCGTAGACGACGGCGACGGCGCCCAGCGCCCTTGCGGCGGTCGTCCAAGTGGACGGTATCCCGGCGACGCCGTAGGCGAAAACATGACCGGTCGGGTCATGCAACGCGAGACCTGTAGCGCCCAGGCCCACACCCCAGGTGGTCACCCTCGCCGGAGGTGTCGCCGATGGCCAGCGCGGCAGGCCCAACAAGATCGCCGCCTCCACCTGCGCCTCGCACCGCAAGCCAGTGAGGGTTTCCGTCCACGCGGCGCTGGCTGGCTCGAACCAGGCGACGGCGACCACCGCCGGTCCGTCGGCGTGCGAAGGCTCCCCTGGCTGCCGGATGGGAAAAGGAGCAGCCCACGGCTTCTCCTGGCTCGTCACCCACACGTGCAGCCGTTCACCGCCGCGGGATTTCGCATCATCGGCGACGGCAAGCACCCATGCATCGCTGACCTTGTCTCGCACGCCTGAGCGATCCGGGTGGTTTACCGGTGGAGTCAGCTCCGCAGCACCTCCGCTTTCCGCAGCCGGTAATCTATCCGATTCCTCTCGCGATGTTGCTGACGTCCACGGGCGGCGTGCGTTCACCGGTTGATTGGACCTGGGTACTGCCGCAGGTACGGGCCTGAACGCGTCGACTCCATTCGGCAGGAGCGTGATTGGCACGAGCTGGCCTGTCCTGTACAGCTGGTACCGAGCACATGTCAGCCAGCCCTGCTCGCTGTCGCAGTAGTGGTTACGCCAGTCGCGCAAGCTTGCGTTGAGCAGGGGGAAGAGGGGGCAGTCCTGAGCGTGTGAGCAGCCCATGTCACTCCGATCTGGCCAGCCTCACCCGGCGAATGGGTGGATGGCATGAGTTGAACGGGCAGGTCTCGGTCAGCAAGCATACACACCATATGGACGACTGGCGATCGAAGAGCGATCATGCCGAACGCGATCAACAGCCTGGTCACGCCCTACTACGGCCTGGTCGGCGACAAGTCCGGCGGTGATCGCCGTCGGCTCGTCGTGGGGCTCCCGGAACCCTCCGAGCTGGTATCTCTCCGACAGTCCAGCCGTGCCCGAGTATTGACGCTGCACTCCCGCCGACTTGACTCCCTCCTTCAGCCAGCCAGCCTCATCCCCTGGTGATCGGCAAACTCAAATGTTGCTCAACTTGTGCCCGCAGCGGGCTGTCGCGAATGGCGCCCGGCCTACGGTCAGCTCACCTCTACCGGATCACGCAACGCCCCTGGGAGTGTCATGGCACCTACTCCGCCGACGGATGCTGAGCTGAACGTTCTGATCCGCGCCCGGCTCGCCGCGCTCGGCATCGACCTCGACCAACTTCCGCCCGGGACCACCCCCGACCCCGAAACCGGCTCGCCCGGCCGGGACTCCGTGCTCGCCTCCCTGCGCTCCTTCGTGCGGGGGACCGTGGCGACGCTCGCCGCATACCAGCTACCCGCACCCGTTGGCACCGATCCCGAGGTCGCAAACGCGCTGTCGCAGCAGCACGTGCCGGTCCTGTACCCCTCCAACAGCACGGAATGGCGGAAGGCATGACGTCCGAACCGTTCGATCGCACGGTCGACCGCCGGGCATTTCTGGCCCGCGCTGCCGCGCTGGCCACCGCCTCAGCCGTGGGCGCCACCGTCGGACTGCCCTCGGTGGCGCTGGCGAGCAGCAGCCTGTCCACCAACACCGGGCCGGGAACGAGGAGACGGCCGCTGGACCAGCCCAACGCCTACACCGAGCCCCGGCCGGCGGCGCTGGCCGAGCCGACCGAGCTGACCATCGCCGAGGCAGGCTGGCTCATCCGCGCCGGCAGACTGACCCCGGAGCAGTTGGTCGAGGCGTACCTGGCCCGCATCTCCCGGTACGACGGCAGCTACCAGGCGTTCAACCTGGTGCTCGCCGACGCCGCCATCGCGGCGGCGAGAGCTGCCGCACGCCGGCCCCGAGACGGCGTGCTGCACGGCATCCCGTTGGCCATCAAGGACAACTACTACACCGAAGGAGTCCCCACCACCGCCAACTCCTTCCTGTTCCAGGACTTCGTGCCGCCGTACGACGCGACCGCGGTGGCCCGGCTGAAGGCAAGCGGTGCGATCGTGCTCGGCAAGACCCAGATGGGCCCGCTGGCGACCACCCGCGCCACCACGCCGGCCGGTGTGGTCACCACGGTGAACGCCTGGGCGCCGACCAACCGTGGCATCGACCCGGGTGGGTCGTCCACCGGCACCGCCACCGCGGTCGCCGGCCGGATGGCCACCTCCGGCATCGGCACGCAGACCGGCGGCTCGATCACCGCCCCGTCCAACGCGCAGAACCTGACCGGCCTCAAGCCGACTATGGGTCGGGTCTCGGCGGCCGGCATCATCCCGCTCACCTACACCCGCGACCATCCGGGACCGCTGGCTCGGGACGCCAAGGACGCCGCGATCATGCTGACCGCGATGGCCGGCGAGGACTCCATGGACCCGCGCAGCCAGGGCCTGCCCCAGGTGCCCGACCTGATCGACGCGGCCAGCCCGGTCTATCACCGCCGCCGCGTCAAGCTGCGCTGGAACACCCGGATCGGGGTGCTGCCGGGCTTCGCCGACGGCACCTCGCCCACCGCACTGGCCCGTGCGGCGTACCTGGCGCAGCTCGCCGCGATCCCTGGCGCCACCCTGGTGGACGTGCCGCTGCCGGACGAGTGGAGCCTGTTGACCGGCAGCACCTTCAACAACGCCCGGCTGCCCGAGCGCACCGAGCCGTTCATGCCCTACCTGCGCACCGACCTGCGCGGCTTCGGGGTGTCGGTGACCAGCTGGCTGCAGGGAGCGCTGCTGGGTGGCAACGAGTTCATCACCACTCAGCGGGCCAAGCTGCTGCTGATGGACCGGGTGCTCAACGAGCTCTTCGACGGCTGCGACGTGGTGGTGCAGACCGACCCGGTGCCCTTTGACATCCTGGGCCTGCCCGAGATCGCCTTCCCGATCGGAGCCACCGCCGCCGGGCTGCCGATCGGCACCATCCTGGGCGGCCTCCCGTACGCCGAGGACCGGCTGTTGTCGGTGGTGGCCGCCTACCAGGCGGCGACGGACTGGCATCTGCGGCGGCCGGCCGACCCGCCGACCGACGCCGGCGCGCGTGGTGCGGCTCCGGCCCAAGAGCTCCGCCTGACGGCTGAGGAGGTCGCCGAGCTCAGCCAGTAACGTGCGAACGGCGGGCAGTCGATGCCCGCCGTTCGTTTTTCCTCATTGCCGGTGGCGAGGCTCAAGATTTCCTCAATTGCCACCCTGAGCGCTCCAGACATCGATCGAAGCCTGTTGAATCAAGTCATCCGAGTTGGCGCGGCCGCCCCTGCCGGACCCTTTTCCGTCCTGTACTGCGAAGGGGTGTCAGGTGAAACAAAGATTGTCTCGGACGGCGCTGCCGGTCGTATGCGCGCTGGCTCTGATCGGTACGCCGGTGTTGACATCGGCGAACACCGCTACCGCCTCGAACCGGGTACCGAAGCCGGAGTCGGTGATCGGCTGGACGCCGTGTGCCGACTACAAGCTGGCCACCTACGAGCAGATCGCCGACTACTACCGCAAGCTCGACAAGGCCAGCGACCGGATGAAGCTGGTGGAGATCGGCAAGACCAGCGAGGGACGGCCGCAGCTGATGGCCATCGTCTCGTCGGAGAAGAACCTCAAGGACGCCAACCTCAAGCGCTACCGGGAAACCTCGGTACGCCTCTCGCAGGGCGACTCGCTATCCGAGTCGGAGGCGCGCGCGCTGGCGAAGGGCGGCAAGGCCATCGCCTGGGTCGACTTCGGCATCCACTCCACCGAGGTGGCTGGGCACCAGACCGCCCCGCAGTTCGCGTACGACCTGGTGACCAGCGAGACGTCCGAGGCGCGAGAGATCCGGGACAACCTCATCACCCTGCTGGTGCCGAACGTGAACCCGGACGGCGGGACGAAGGTTGCCGAGTGGTACCGGCAGAACCTGGGCGGGCCCTACCAGGACGCCGGCTATCCCGAGCTGTACCAGAAGTACGCCGGACACGACAACAACCGTGACTGGTACATGTTCAACCTGCAGGAGACGCAGAACGTCGGGCGCCAACTGTTCCACGAGTGGATCCCGCAGGTCATGCACAACGTCCACCAGACCGCGGTCTTCCCCGCCCGGATCAGCATCCCGCCGTACGAGGACCCGCTGAACCCGAACATCCACCCCCAGGTGGTCCGGGGCGTCAACATCGTCGGTGACGCGATGGGCCAGCGGCTGGAACGCGAGGGCAAGGGCGGCGCGCTGGCCCGCCAGTCGTACGACATCTGGTGGAACGGCGGCGCCCGGACCGCGCCGTACTACCACAACCAGATCGGCATCCTGACCGAGACCGCGCACGCCTCCGCGACGCCGCGGTTCTACGACCCGGCGACCTTCCCGAAGACCTTCGCGGACGGCACCTCCACCAGCGAGCCCTCGGTCTTCTACCCGAGCCCCTGGAAGGGCGGCGAGTGGCACCTGTCGCAGAGCTGCGACTACATCAAGACCGCCTCGTGGGCGATGCTTCGCGTGGCCAGTGACGACCGCGAGGCCCTGCTCTACGGCGCGGCGCAGATGGCCCGGGACGGGGGGCGCAACGGCGCCTCGACCACCTACGTGATCCCCGCGGATCAGGCGGACTTCCCGACCGCCACGAAGCTGGTGGACAAGCTGCGCTGGAACAACATCCGGGTCGAGCGCGCGGTGAAGCCGTTCACGGTGGGGGACCGCAGGTACCCGGCCGGCAGCTACCTCGTCCGGGAGGCGCAGCCGTACCGGGCGGCGGTGCTGGACCTGCTCAACCCGCAGGTCTACCCGGATCGCCGGCTCTACCCCGGCGGCCCGCTCGAGCCGCCGTACGACATCACCGGATACACGCTCTCGTTCCAGATGGGCGTCACCGTCAACAAGCTCGATCAGGCCGTGCGGGCCGAGACCGTCGCGGTCGACTGGCCGACGGCGCCGACCGGCGCGGTGGCCGGTGCGCCGAAGTACGCGTACGCCCTCGACCCCCGGGTCAACGACAGCTCGGCCGCCGTGAACGCCCTGCTCGCGGCGGGGGACAAGGTCTTCCACAGCAGCGCTGAGGTGACCACCCGCACTGGCAAGCTGCCGGCTGGCACGTTCCTGGTCACACCGCGTCCGGGCACCGACGCGCGGGTGACGCGGCTCGCCACCCAGTTCGGGCTCAGCATCGCCGCGGTGGACGCGAAACCGGCGAAGGTGACCGAACTCGTCGCGCCTCGGATCGGACTGTACGACGGCTTCAACAACTACGACGAGGGTTGGACCCGGCTTATCCTGGACCAGTTCGGCTTCCAGTACGAGAAGCTGACGAACGCGTCGGTCCGGGCCGGTGACCTGCGGGCGAAGTTCGACACGATCGTGCTGCCCGACGCCACCTACAACTCGATGCGCAACGGCCGGGCGGCCGGCTCGCTGCCACCGGAGTACACCGGCGGAATGACCGATGCGGGTGTGGCCAACCTGAAGGCGTTCGTCGAGGCGGGCGGCACGGTGGTGACCCTGAACAAGGCCGCCCAACTGCCGATCAAGGCGTTCGGCGTACCGGTCAAGGACGTCACCGAAGGGGTACCGGAGACCACCTACAACATCCCGGGGTCGGTGCTGAACCTCAACCTCGACGCCAGTGACCCGGTCGCCGCCGGGTTCGGCCCGAACGCGTCGGCGTTCGTCGCCAACGGCCCGGCGTTCGAGGTCGACGAGGGCGCCGAGGGTGTCACGGTGGCGGCCACCTGGCCGAAGACGAAGCTTTTGAAGAGCGGCTTCCTCCTCGGCGAGGACGTCATCGGCGGCAAGGCGGCCGTGGTGACCGCGAAGGTGGGCGACGGCCAGGTGGTGATGATCGGCTTCAAGCCGCAGCACCGGGCCCAGTCGCACGGCACCTACCGGCTGCTGTTCAACGCGATGTACGTGGGGGGTCAGCGCTGACCTGACGTGGGTCGTGGTGGCCGAGCGCGCTCCTGCGCTCGGCCACCGCACGCGCGTAGGACGATCGTCCCGCGTCCACGATCAGTCCCGCCGAGCAGCCCGGTGCACCGGAGTCGTCCACCGCGCGGCTGCGCTCCTCGTCGACTCGCAGAAGGCCGACCGGATCCTCGCCGGACACCGGCAGCCGGTGTGGGACGACATGGCGAGGTCCCCGCCCCACACTGCGGGACGGGGACCTCTCGAGCGATCAGTTCAGCCGCGCCGACGCGGAGTCCAGGCCTCCCCGGACGCTGACAGCCTTCACCGTGATGGTGTCGGTGGCGGCCTTGACGACCCGCAGGCGGACCTTCTGCCGGTCACCCCCGTCCAGATAGAACTGGGGTGCGGTTCCGACGGCGCGGGCGCCCTCCACCTTCACGGTGTCCGGAGCGACGATCTTGATTTCCTTCGCCTGCTCGAGAGCGGTCGGGATGCGGCCGGTGTTCCGGACCGATGCCGTGATCTCGTGCGTCGCGCCGTCACCCTGAGCGCCCTTGAGCTTCTTGACCTTCACGTCGCTGAGGTCGACCTGCGGCAGGGACTCGGTCAGATACAGGTTGAACCGGGCCTGGTTGGTGGCCCACCCGCCGATCAGATCGGCCGAAGGGTTCTGCGACCAGAACTTCGGGTTGATGCCGCCGATCTCGACCGCCCCCAGCTTCGGGTGCTCCACCTTCGTCCACGGCAGGAAGCAGTTCGTCCGCCCGTTCTCGGCGCACCACCGCGACCGCTCCCAGTCGGCGTACCTGCCGTCCTTGTCGTAGTCGGTGAAGTCACCACCGTTCCAGATCTCGTCGCCGTACCAGATGGCGCCGTACTGGAAGTAACCGAAGTCGGGGCCGTGCCCGAACAGCGGCGTCGGCTGGCCACCGTTGCGGGTGGCGTAGTCGATGTAGACGCTCCCGGCATGCCGATAGCCGGTGAACGAGACCCCCGCCTTGTCGAAGTGCTCGTAGAGCTTGCGGTCGGTCGAGTACATGCACTCGACGGGATCGCAGGTCGAGGGCCCCCGCAGATGCATGGGCACCCGGGTGTCCATGCTGTTGACGGCGCCGATGTTGGTGTGCGACATCAGCCAGGTGTAGACGTGCCGGGTCTCCGGCTCGGACAACGGGTACTCGCCGGCGCCGCCCTGGGTCAGGTTCCGGTCGGTGGCGTCGTCCTCCGGCATGACGTGCCAGTTGTACGGGTAGTTGCGGTGCAGGTCCAGGCCGCCGACACCGTCCTCGTCGTGGCGACCGTCGCCGTCGTTGTCCGTACCCTCGGAGAACAGCAGGTAGTCGCCCTTGCCCGCGCCGACGTTGAGCATGGCGTTCCTGGCCGGGTCCCGCTCGTCGACGACGTGCGTCCCCTTGCCGGCGCCGACGTACTGGCGCATCTGGCTCAGGTACCCGTCACCGTTGAGGTCCTCACCCGGATCCTCGTCGCGCTTGCCGTCCCCGTCGTTGTCGTACGGCCGCACCGTCGACCGGTTGGTCTGGGCGGTGTACAGGTACATGTCGTGCCCGTCCGGGTTGTTGACCGGACGGATGTACACGGTCTTCTCGTCGAGCAGTTTGTCGACCTTCTGGTCGCGGCCGGCCTGCGTGATGAGGTGGTGCGCCAGCCACAGCGAGCTCTCGGCCGACGAGACCTCGCCGGAGTGCCGGTTTCCCTCGAAGTAGGCCGCCGGCTTGTCGGTGTCCGCGCCGGTGGACTTGTCCGTGATGGTCACCTGGTAGATCGGCTGGCCGCTGAAGCTCTCCCCGACGATGTGCAGGTCGACGATGTCGGGACGTTCGTGTGCCCACTTCCGCAGCCACCATTGGATCTCGATGCCGGTGTGGTAGTGGTCGAAGTCCATCTGGCCGGGGTTTTTCGGCTGCACCTGGTCGTACTTGACGACCTTGAACGTGCTTTCGCCGTCTCGTTGGCCGGCGATGGTGATGGTGGGGGACGTGGGGGTCACGCTGCCGGGGAACGGCCCCGGATCCTGCGGCGGCTGCAGGCCGACGGTGTAGGTGGGGGTCGAGGAGAGGGCCGCGCTGTCGAGGAGGTCCGTGCGGTCCGACCCCCAGAGGGGCGTGGCGCCGAGGAGGAGGGCCCCCGCTGCCAGGGCCGCCACCATGAAGAGCGGGCGCGGGCGTCGGCGGAGGTACTTGCTCCTCAGCGACCGCTCGACGGCGGCAGAGTGAGAGGAGGCTGGCGACTGACCGGATGAGGGCTGTCGAACGTCGGAACCCAAGGCAATCTCCCGTGTCACGTGGTGCGTGCCCGCGCGTAGGCAGGGGCAGCTACGTTCTGTGAGGGTTGCAACCCACTGGGTACTCGAGTTGGGATCACCGTAATCGGTCGGCACATAGATGTAAATGCCTGCATGCCGTTGGCTCCTTACCTCCGGCGGCATCGGAGCAGCGTGACGGCGGCTGTCCCGTCCACGGTGGGCAGTCATCTGCGTCGGCATCCCCTTCGGCCACACCCGACCGCAATGGATCCTTCCCCACGGCGGAGCCATCACCGTTGATGCCGTGGAACGTCGAATTTTCGACGACTATCGATAGGACCCTCCAATGAGCCCGGCGGCCGAGTTTCCGCCCGGCCCGTCAGCGCCAGGGATGCCCGCTGTTCGAGCGTGTTCGGTGGTGGCCGAATCGGCTCAGTCTTGTCGATATCTATTGACATCGCTGCCGGAGCAACGTTGGAATGTGTTCAGCCGTGACCTGCGCGTGGTGGGACCTGGCAGCGGGCACGTCCCGCCCCGGGAACATCGACCAGTGACCCGACCGCCCACCCTCGGAGCGCACCACTGGCAGCCGCCGCCCCCCGTCCGCACTCCCGAAGGGCCGACCGCATGACCCGACGCGCCTTCAGCCGACGCTGGCCATTCCTCGCCTTCGCCACCGCGGCCGTCCTGGTCGCGACCACAGCGCCGACCGCCGCGACCGCCGCGCCCCAACCCGGCGCCGACACCGGTTGGACGAAGGGAACACCGCCGCTCTCCACGCCATGGACGGATGACGTCTCACCCACCAACGCGCTGCCCGAATATCCGCGGCCGCAGCTGACCCGGTCCCGCTGGCAGAACCTCAACGGCGTGTGGGAGTTCGCCGGTGCGGCCGCCGGCGAGGCTCCGCCGGTCGGCGAGCAGCTGGCCGAGCGGGTGTTGGTGCCCTACCCCATCGAGTCGGCCCTCTCCGGCATCCAACGGCACGAGGACCGGATGTGGTACCGCCGAACCTTCACCGTGCCCGAGCGGTGGCAGGTCGGCCGGGGCCAGCGCCTGGTGCTGCACTTCGGCGCGGTCGACTACGACTCGAAGGTGTGGGTCAACGGCCACCAGGTGGCGACGCACCGGGGCGGCTACGACGGCTTCGACGCCGATGTCACCGACGCACTGCGGCCAGGCGGGCAGCAGGAGCTGATCGTCTGGGCCGAGGACCTGACCGACGCGACGTTCCAGCCGATCGGCAAACAGCGCCGGGTCGGCGACCGGGGCATCTTCTACCAGGGCAGTTCCGGCATCTGGCAGACGGTCTGGATGGAGCCCGTCTCGGCCAGGGGTGCCATCGACTCGCTGAACCTGACGCCCGACCTGGGCGACAAGTCCCTGCGGTTGCGCGCGAACCCCACATCCGGGGCCGAGGGCCTCACCGTCGAGGCCGTGGCGTACGACGGACGCAAGGCCGTCGCGCGCGTCTCCGGTCCGGCCGGGACCGACCTGACGATACCCATCGCCAAGCCCAAGCTGTGGTCACCCGACTCGCCTTTCCTCTACGACCTCCGGGTACGCCTGTTCGACGGCCGCAAGCGGGTCGACGAGGTCGGCTCCTACTTCGGGATGCGCGAGATCGGCAAGGCGAAGGGCGCCGACGGCAAGCTTCGCATGACGTTGAACGGCAAGATCCTGTTCCACATGTCCACCCTCGACCAGGGCTTCTGGCCCGACGGGTTGAACACCGCACCGACGGACGACGCGTTGCGCTTCGACCTGGAGCAGCACAAGGTGCTCGGCTTCAACACCGTCCGCAAGCACATCAAGGTCGAGCCCGGCCGCTGGTACTACTGGGCGGACCGGCTGGGGCTGATGGTGTGGCAGGACATGCCCGCGACGAAGCCCGGCCGCCCGACGGTCGAGTGGCAGCGGCAGTGGGAATCCGAGCTCGGCGAGATGATCCGGGAACACGCCGCGCATCCGTCGATCGTGGTGTGGGTGCCGTTCAACGAGGGCTGGGGTGAGTGGGACCGGGGCGCCACCGGCCGCATCGCCGACTCGGTGAAGCAGCAGGACCCGACCCGGCTCGTCAACGCGCACAGCGGCGTGAACTGCTGCGACTCCCTCGGTGACTCCGGACGCGGGGACATCATCGACCACCACCAGTACCTCGGTCCGGCGTCGCCACTGCCCACCGAAGGCCGGGTGGCCGTCGACGGAGAGCACGGGGGGATGGGCCTCGAGGTCGACGGTCACATGTGGTTCGGCGAGGGCGGCGCGTACTGGATGGCGCCGGACTCCGAAACGCTGACCCGACGGTACGTGGAGAACCAGCGCGACCTGCTGCGCATAGCGAACACCTGCGGGGTCTCGGCCGGCGTCTACACCCAGATCACCGACGTCGAGCACGAGGTCAACGGCTTCTTCACCTACGACCGCCGCGTCGAGAAGATGGACTTCGACCAGGTGCGCGCGGTGAACGAGGCGGTCATCCGCTCGGCCGACGGTACCGGCGCGAACGTTCCTCCGCCGCCGCCCGGCACGCCCGGGCTCACCGGAGTCGGCTACTGGCCGCTGGACGAGAACGCCGGCGACACGGCCAACGACGAGGCGGGCAACAATGACGGCCGGCTGGTCGCCGGGCCCACCTGGACGGCCGGCAAGACGGGTTCGGGCCTGCTGTTCAACGGCAGCAACCAGTACGTCGACACCGGCACGACCATCCTCGACACCACCGCCAGCTACTCGGCCTCGGCGTGGGTGCGGCTCGACAGCGCGGGTGGCGCCTTCCAGACGGTGGTGAGCCAGGACGGCGCCTCGAACAGCGCCTTCTTCCTGCAGTACTCGGGCGCTGACCGACGGTTCGCGATGAGCTTCGCCGGGGTGCGGGCCCTCGCGCCGACCACCCCGGTCGCCGGGCAGTGGTACCACCTCGTCGGTGTCCGGGACGCGGCGACGGGCCAGCTGCGCCTCTACGTCGACGGGCAACTCGCCGGGCAGGCGAGCGCCTGCCTCGGCGACGGTTCCACCGGGCCCCTGGTCATCGGCCGCGGCAAGTTCGGCGGCAACCCCGTCGACTACTTCGACGGCACGATCGACCAGGTGCACGTCTACGACCGCGCGCTGAGCGCCGCCGAAGTGACGGCGCTCTACGAGTCCGGAAAGTAGCACCGCGGGTTTCCCGGGAGGGGGCGACGACGCCCCCTCCCGGCCCGTGCCGGCGAACGGCCGGAAAGGACCATCCCGACGAGGACTCCGCCGCCGACGGCGATCTGCGGATCGGGTACGCCTCGAACCGATCACCCGGTGAGGCGCCCACTCTGAGCACCGCTTTTTTCGATGCCTACCGTGCCATTAGGGAACCAGCGCCACCGCGAAATCCTTCACGAGTACGAACATGCCGCGTGACCTGGGCCGACGAGGTTTCCGGCAAGGGCAGGGTCAGGCGGGCCGGGCGCGGGCGTAGACGTCGCCCGAGTTGGCCTCGTGGGGCAGCGCCCGCAGGTACGCCGCCACCTCGCCCGCCGGCCGCCAGCCATCAAGGGCGAACGCCATCTCGTCGCCGAGCGCCACGGTGAACGTGGTGAAGCCCAGCCGGGTGAGCCGGTCCAGGCAGTGCGCGGCCAGGTCCCGTTCGATGGTGGTGAACTCGAAGGACAGCGCCGGCAGGGGGCGGCTCAATCCGGCCAGCACGGCGTCCTCGAACCCCTCCACGTCGATCTTTACGAAGCCCGGCACGCCGTGCGCCGCGACCAGGGTGTCGAGGGTGGTTCCGGCCACCTCGATCTCGGCGTCCCAGATCTCGTCCTCCCAGCCGCCGGCCCCACCGGCGGCCTGCAGGAAGCCCGCCGACGCCGTGGAGATCGTCGGGTTCGCCGAGTTGACGTGCAGCCGCACCGGCCCGGTACACGCCCCGCACGCCGCCTCCACCACGGTCACCCGGCCGTCGTCCGCGTAGAGGGCGCGCAGCGCCCGGGTGCAGAGCGGTTGCGGCTCGACGGCCACCACGCGGGCGCCCAGCCGCCGGAAGCTGCCGAGCCGGTCGCCCACGTGCGCGCCGACGTCGAAGACCAGGTCCCCTGGGCGGACCAGGGGCGCGTAGAACGCGTCCATCGCCGCCTCGCGGGCCGGGTCGCCGTAGTACGCCTCCAGTGAGCGGCGCAACCCGGACATGGTCGGGTCCGCCTTGAGTGCCTCCACCGCGCTGAGGTCATCGACCACTGGTCTGACCGTAGTCGCGTCCGGAGCAACGCGAGGGCGGTTCGCGTCCATTTGCCGGGCACCCCTGGACACCAGCCTCCTAGGATGGCGTAGGCGGGGATCGTGGCCATCGTTTGGCGACGGCGAGTGCGCGACGTCCAGCGACGCTGCGGCCGTGGCAGCTTCAGCGGCGATACCCGGGTGCTCATGGCCGATGGCAGCACCACACCGATCAGCGAACTCAAGGTCGGTGGCGAGGTGCAGGCTGCCAATCCGGAGACGGGGGAGAGGCAACCGCAGGGTCACCCATCTCTGGATCCACCAGGACGACCTGCGCGCCTTCAGGTTGCGTCGTCAGCCGTACCGCGGTGGGCTCGTCGTCCGGCAGCGCCGCCGCCTCTGTCGACGTCGACTGCTGCCTGTGACTCAGGAAGGGCGGTGCCGTGCCCCGGATCGGGGAGCAGATGGGAAGCAACAGGCGCACCTTCACTGCTCAGCTTCAGCCCAGCAGGTACATCCTGTGTCGACGCCGAAGGTGGAGGCACAAGCCGTGGGGGCGGGTCCATCTGCAGTAAGGGAGCCGACAGACCCCTGAGATACACATCGGATGGCTATCGTCGATGCGCCGGCCGGGCCATTGGCGGCGGCAGCGGAACGTGCTGTGCTGGTGACCACCGACCCGCGCCGGGCGCGGGGCGGTCCTGAGTGAATCGCCCGTACTACCGGGAGGTCAGGTGTCCCGCCCCCCTTACCGTCCTGACGTCGTGCTCACGCCTGCGTGGGTGGCGGAGCGTCCGGAGACGGTCGAGCGGCTCAACGGGCTGCTGGCCGAGGCCGGTCTTGGCCGGCCGTTGTCCCCGCCGGCCGCCCCCGCACCGCCCGCCGTCGAACTGGTCGAACTGCCCGTCCAGGGTGACCCGGTGGCCGTGGCTCGGGCCAGCCGCCGGCTGGCCGGCCGATCCGACGGCGACGTGCCGGAGTGCCTGCCCGACTACGAGTGCATGGCCGCCACCGTGGAGGACGACGCCCGGCTGGAGGGGAGTCTCTACCCGTACTTCCGGGCCAGCGGCTGCAAGAGCGGGCATGGCACCATCGCCTGGCTTCCGGCGCCCGACTACGTGATGCTGCCAAAGCCCCTACGGCGCCCGGCCAGCCAGTTCCCGGCCGGGCGGCCCGTGGTGGCACTGCTCGACACCGGGGTGCGAGAGCACGACTGGTTGGTGGAGACCGACGGCGAGCCGTACTGGGAGGAGGCGCAGGGATGGACGCCGCTGCGCACCATTCCGGAGGTCGCCGGCCAGGAGAGCCACGGCGAGGAGACAGACGTGCCGGACTTCGGTAGTCATTGGGGGCACGGCACCTTCCTCGCCGGACTGGTCCGCCTTGAGGCGCCCGACGCGCGGATCCTCTCGTTGCGGGTGATGAGCGACGCGGGCCGGGTCAGCGACCTGAACGCGGCACACGCGCTGAACTGGCTGGCGGACCGGGTCAGCGACGGCCACCGGGTCGACGTCGTGCTGACCGCGTTCGGCCGCCCGGGGGTCGGCGAGGAAGAAGAGATGAAGCCGGTCCGGGAGGCGCTCAAACGCCTGGCGGACCGGGGCGTTCCGGTGGTCGCCTCGGCCGGAAACGGCGGTACGGACAGCCCGGTCTATCCGGCAGCCTTCGCGGTCGACCCGACGCTTACGGTGATCAGCGTTGGGGCCTGCGCCTCGCCGACCGCCCGGGCGCCATACAGCAATCACGGGGTGTGGGTGCGCCAGTGGCACGAGGGCACCAACGCGGTGAGCGTCATGCCATTGTCCACGGCACCGGTCACCCTGCTGGGCGCGTACGCCTACTGGAGCGGCACCTCGTTCGCGGCTGCCCGGTACGCGGGCCGGCTCGCCCAGGGGCTGGTGCCGGCATCCGTGCGGCTACCGGACTGACGCCATGTCCAATGTGCCGGTGGACCGCGCGGGCGCATCGCTCGACCGCGCGGCACGCCTCGGCGAGCGCCTCGAGCGGGCCAGGGCGGGCGACCGGGATGCCCTCGACGAGGTGGTCCGGGAACTCAACCCGCTGCTGTGGCGCGTCGCCCGGGCACAGGGCCTCGCCGCCGAGGAGGCCGCCGATGTCGTCCAGACGACCTGGCTGGAGCTGGTACGCGGACTGCACACCATACGGTCCTCGAGCGCGCTCACCGCGTGGCTGGTGACCACCACCCGCCGGGAATCCTGGCGGGTACGTGGGCTCGCACAGCGGCAGACGCCGCATGATGCGGCGACGCTGGAGTCCTCGCCCGACCCGGATCCCGGCCCGGCCGACCAGCTGCTGTCCGAGGAACGTGACCGGGCGCTGTGGCAGCACGTCGCGCGGCTGCCGGAGCGGTGCCGGGCGCTGCTGCGGATCGTCGCGCACGTCGACCGCCCCGACTACACGGTGGTGGCCGAGGCGCTGGGCATGCCGCGCGGCAGCATCGGGCCGACCCGTGGCCGGTGCCTGGCGAAGCTGCGGGAGATGCTGGCCGCCGACTCGACGTGGAGCCCGACATGACCGCCCCGTACTCCGCCGACCAGCCGCTCGACGACCTGGACCAGGCGATCCTGGACCAGCTGGCCGCGGTGCTCACCCGGCTCGACCCGCCGCCCGCCGACCTCGACGACCGGGTACGCCTTGTGCTGGCACTCGACGACGTTGACCGGGACGTCGCCCGGCTGCGCGAAGAGCATCTCGTCGGCGCGGTGCGTGGCACGGAACGGACCCGCACCCTGACTTTCGACGCGGAGAGCCGAACCGTGATGATCACGATCGTGGACCGGCCCGACGGCCTGGTCCGGATCGACGGCTGGCTCGCGCCTGGCGCCGCCGTACGGGTCGAGCTGCGGCACCCCGCGCCGGACCCGTCCCAGACGGTGGAGTCCGACGCGTCCGGCCGGTTCGTGCTGGACGGCGTGCCGCACGGCCTGGCGCAGGTGGTCGTGCACCCGGCGCGGGGTGAGCACGCACCGCAGGTGGTCACGCCGGCCCTCGCTCTGTGACGTGGACCCGGCCGCGCTCGCTCGCCGGGCCACCCGCTGGCACGCGGCGGGCCTGGCGTCCAGCGACGCCGGCCAGCCGGGGCGGGCCGCCCGGGAACTGCGGGCGGGCCTGCGGCTGGCAAAGCGCCACCCCGCCCTGCGCGACATCCACGCCCGCCTGCTGATCAGCCTCGCCTGGGCCGAGTCCGAGCGAGGCCGGGTGGAGCTGGGCTTCCGGCTGCTGGACGAGGCCGAGGCACTCGTGGCTCCGCCGCAGCGGCCGATCCTGCTCGGCCAGCGGGCCCTGCTGCTCAAACGCAGCGGCCGCAACGCGGAGGCGCTGCGCCAGTACGACGAGTCCATTGGCCTGTTGAGCGACCTGACGCACCCGCCCGATCTGGTTAAGGCGCTCAACAATCGCAGCCTCGTGCACCTGGAGGCGGGCAACGTCCGGCTCGCCCGGGCCGACCTGCGGCGCTGCGCCGAGGTCGCCGCCCGGCACGGGCTCGGCCTGCATGTGGCCATGGCGCGGACGAACCTGGGTTGTCTCGACGTGATCGCCGGTGACCTGCCCGCCGCGCTGCGTGCCTTCGCCCGGTCCGACGCCGACTACCGGGTGCTCGCGCCGGGTCGGCTCGCCAACCTGGCCGTGGAACGGGCCCGCGCGCTGGTCGCGGCCGGGCTGTACCGCGAGGCCGAACGGCAACTCGCCAGCGCGGTGGAGCGGGCGACGCAGCAGCAGCTCGGACACACGTACGCGGATGCTCTCCAGGTTCGCGCGGAGGCGGCCCTGCTTGCCGGCGAGCCGGTCGCTGCCGCGCGGTGGGCCCGACGCGCCCGTGCCGCGTTCCTCGGCCGTACCAACGTCCGCCGTGCGGCCCTGGCTGCCCTGCTCGAGCTGCGCGCCGACCAGGCGGTCGGCGAGGTCGACCAGGCGACGGTGGCCCGGCGCGCCGGGGTGCTGGCCGGCCGGTTGGCCCGGCTCGGGCTGCCCGAGGACGCCCGGGTCGCCGGTATGGTCAGGGCCCGGGCGCTGGTGGCCGCGGGACGACCCCGCCGGGCGGCGGAGCTGATCGGGCGACAGGCCGGACCACGGCGGACCGATCGGCTCGACACGCGCCTGCTCTGGCACATGGCCCGCGCGGAGGTGGCGGCCTCGGCCGGCCGGTCGGCCGAGGCCCGGCGGAGTCTGCTGGCCGGAATGACCGCCCTGCACCGGCACCGCGCCCGGTTCGGCTGCGCCGACCTGCAGACCGGGGCCGCAGTGCACGGCCGCGACCTGGCCCGGGCGGGGCTCGCCGCGGCGCTGGCGGAGGGCTCCGCCAACGCCGTCTACCGGTGGTCCGAGCGGGCCCGGGCCCAGGCGCTGCTGCTGCCACCGGTGCGGCCACCCGACGACCCGGTCGCCGCCGAGGCGCTGGAGGAGCTGCGCCAGCTACAGCACCGCGTCCGGCAGGCGGAACTCGCGGGCCGCCCGACCCTGGCCTTCCACAGTCGGTTGGAGGCGCTCCAGCGGGTGATCCGGGAGCGCGCCTGGGCGACGCCGGGTCCCCGGGACGCGGCGCCGCCGACGCCGGCGCCGCTGAGCGCCGTGACGGCGCAGCTGGCCGGCGCGGCGCTCGTGGTGTACGTGGCCGCCGGGGACGTCCTGCGCGCGCTGGTGGTCACTGATCGGGCGACCTCGGTGGTGGTGCTCGGCGACCGCGGCACGGCCGAGGAGGCGGTACGACGGTTGCGCGCCGACCTGGACGGGCAGGCGGGCCGTGCCATGCCCGCCCGGCTGGCGGCGGTGGTCCGCGCCGCGACGCGGCAGGACGCCGACCGAGTGGGCTCGATGGTGCTCGATCCGGTGCTTCCGCTGGTCGGCGACCGGGACCTGGTGGTGGTCCCGACCGGGCTGTTGCTGACCACGCCGTGGCACGCCCTGCCCGCGTGCGCGTCCCGGCCGGTCACGGTGGCGCCGTCGGTCGGGGTCTGGCTTGCCGCCCGGCGCCGCCTGAACGCCGGCAGGCCCGCCGCCGAGTCGGCGGCGGTGACGGTGGTGGCGGGACCGGGAATCCCCCGGGGTGAGGCGGAGGCCCGGGCCGTCGCGTCGCTGCACCAAGGTGCCGTGGTGCTCACCGGGCCGGAGGCGACCCCGGCGGCGGCACTCGCGGCGATGGCCGGCGCCGGCCTCGCCCATATCGCCGCGCATGGGCAGCACCAGACCGAGAACCCGCTGTTCTCCACCCTGGAGCTGGCCGGCGGCCCGCTGATGGGATATGACGTGCAGGAGCTGCGGACCGCGCCGCGTACCGTGGTCTTGTCCTGCTGTGACCTGGGCCTGACCGACGTGCGGCATGGCGACGAGGCGCTCGGCATGCCGACCGCCCTGCTCGCCGCAGGCACCGCCACGGTCGTCGCTAGCGTCAGCCGGGTCGCCGACGAGGCGGCCACGGAGATCATGGTGGCCTATCACCGGGCGGTCGTCGCGGGCCGGCCGCCGGCGGCAGCACTGGCGGAGGCCGTACGCGGCAACCAGCCCCCGAGCTTCGTCTGTTTCGGCGCCGGCTGAACCGACAGCACCAGAGTCCTGCCGACAGCAGGTATCCAGGATGCCGCCCGGCCCCCCATCCAGGCATGACTGACCACAATGCGAGGAAGCTCCGCCGCCGGGCGGGTCTCGCCGCCGGCCTCACCGTGCTCGCCCTGGCAGCCGGTCTCCTGCCGGGGTGCCGCACGAACGGCGGCGCGGCCAGCGGCGGTGCCGAAAACCGCCCCGACACGGCCAACGGCCTCGCGAAGATCGCCGGAGGCGGCTGCCCGGTGGCCGGCACCCGGAGCGGCGGACTGCTCCCGAAACTGGACGAGGAAAGCTACACCTCGATCGAAAACCCCTGCCTGCCGTACGTCGACCTGGTAAGCGAGGTGACCCAACGGATCGCTCCTGGGCAGCGGCCCCGGGTCGACCAGTTCCTCGACAACCTCGGCCGCTTTGCCGACCGGCTCGGGCAGGTCAACGACGCCGTCCAATGCGCCTACCAGACGGACCGGCTGGCGGTGCGGATCTACCAGAGTCGGCGCGACTCGTGGGCGGTCGGCGTTGTAGCGGTCCTCCGTGGCCGCCTCGGCGCGGTCGCCAACACCACCGCCTGCTTCCTGATCAAGCAGATCCCGCTCTTGGATCTGGCCACTCAGGGCATCGGACCGGAGCAGGACAACCCGGCGTACTGCTTCGACACCAGCCACCAACAACGCGACGGCGAGGACTACACCATCATGTGGATTGGCTCGTCGGCGTTCACCTGCCGGGGACTCCAGGACGGGCTGGTTCCCGGCAACGGCCGGCTTGTCGCGGTGAAGGCCCGGCCCACCGTGTCGCTGCGCGCCGGCCCCACCATGGGCGACCAGGTGCTGCGGAAGGTGCCCGACGGCACGCTGGGCCGGGTGACCTGCTACCGCACCGGGGAAGCCGTCAAGGACGACGACGTTTGGGCCCGGACGACCGTCCTCGGCGACACCGGCTGGATCGCAGCGGCCTACCTGGACAGCGCTCTGCCGATCCGCGGCACCGGGTTGTGCCCGGACAACTGAGACGGCACCGTGCGCGCTGGCGGGCGATCCCACGGGCGGCCGGCTCACCACCGGCCACGTACAGAACGGTGACGGTGAACGTCAGCGCAGCGCTCGTCGCGCCGCACTGCGCATGCGGAGGACGCCGGGCTGACGCCGACCGGTCCGCCCACCCATCGACCAGCAGGCCGCCGCGACCCGGTCGATCCGCGGCCCCGCCCGGCGAGCAGTGGCAGGAAGTCGCCGACGAAATGCCCCCGGCGCTGCACCCACCCCACATTCGCCGCCGAGTTGCCCACCGCAGAGCGGTTTCATAGCGAGTGGCTTGCGCCAGGCCGACACGTGGGCTCTCGGCAGCGAAGGGCGGCCTGTTCCAGTCCGCCACTTCTCGCTCCACAACAAAGCTACCGCCCAGCAACAGGCGTCGGGAACGTTGTGGAAGCACGGCACCCACGCGCGCCGCCGACAAGTCCGAAAGCCGGGCGGCCTGCGGACGCTGAAACGCCTGCACCGAACGTCCGCAGACCTCCATAGCGGACATCGCCGCTGACCGGTGCGGGGGCACCCGGTTGGGGAGAACCCGACAGATCGGTATCTGCTACCGGCCCTCCCGCCACGTATCCAGAAGACCGGCGGGAAGTCGTTCCGGCCGGAGAAGGGAGCAGGACAGATGTGCGGTATTCAGATCGGTGCTGAAGAGCTGGAGAACATCCTCGTCAACCGAGGGCCGGGCGCCTCCGGTGAAGAGGCCGTCGCCTGCGGCGTCCAGATCGGGGCGCCGGAGGTGAGCCGGGTTCTCGCCAACCGCAGCTCCGCACAGCTCGAGGACGCCGCCTGCGGGATCCAAATCGGCGCGCCGGAAAACGCCACGCTGCAGCACAACGCCGGCCCGAACGCCTAGAAGGGTGCATTACCGCGGGGCCCGTTGGCGGCTGCGACCGGCCGACGGGCCCCGCTGACCCGACACTCAGGACCATTGATGGAAGGAAGAGCCATGATCGGCACCCGCCTGGACGACATCGACGCGCCGCGCCTGATCCGCAGTGAACACGGCTGGTGGTTCATCGGGAACCAGACCTGGACCCTGCTGCGCCCCGAGTGTGTGGGGCCCGACGGCACGGTGGACGACGCCACCACTGGCTTCCTTCGCCGCATCGGGGCGTTCCAGCCGCGTATGCCGGCCTCGTTCTCGCTGACCGTGCTCACCACGACCACCTGCAACCTCGGCTGTGGCTACTGCTTCCAGAACACCGGGCTGGACAACACAGGCGGCGCACGGCCGCCGCGGATCCGGCGGGCCTGGCTGGACACCGGCATCGTCGAGCGCATCATCACATTTGCCCGCGACCGGATGCGTCGGTGCGAGCTGGATCGCCTTTACCTGCTGCTATTCGGGGGTGAGCCGCTGCTCAACCCGCGTGGCTGCCTCACCCTGCTGGACCGAGCCCGCGTGATCGGGCTCGACCAGTGCGCCATGACCACGAACGGCGTTCTGCTGAGCCCGAGGCTGGCCCGCGAGCTGTACGCGGCAGGTCTCAACGGCGTGCAGGTGACGTTCGACGGCAGCCGGGCGGACCATGACCAGATCCGGGTCAAGCGGTCTGGAGCGCCGACCTTCGACACCATCCTGCGCAACGTGGCTCGCGCGACTGAGGTCACCGGGCTGAACTGGAATCTGCGGGTGAACGTGTCGCACCACAACTTCGACCGGATCGCCGACCTCGTCGGGGAACTGGCCGCCGGCCTCAGCCCCGACCGGTGCACAGTGACGTTCGCCTGGGTGGGCGACGCGGGCTTCGGGTACCGCAACACCATGCGGCACATCGATGATGTGAGCGATGCGTTCGTGAGCTGGAGCATCGCGGCATTGGAAGCGGGCTTCCGGATGGTCCGACCCAGCATGAGAACCACCTGCCACATCTGCTCGGTGCCCGGAGGTCGGTACGGCGCCGTGGTCAACGCCGACGGTCAACTCTTCAGCTGCTGGCAGTCGGCCGGAAAGCCCGGCTTCGAGGTGGGCAGCATCGACGAGGGGTACCTGGACGTGGCCAGCGTCCCGGAACGCTGGGTGCGCTGCGGTTACGAGTACGAACAACCGAAACCGGCGCTGGCCGACACCTTCCAGGACCGGGTGGACGGCCGGTTGCTGGACTACCTCTACACCAGCGGCCGCCTGTAACCCTGTCGATAAGACAACGCCGATCAGCACGTCAGCACCCGACCTGCTTCGACGGCCCGCGCCGGAGTTGAGTCGAGCAATGCTGGAACCCGCTTCCGAAGCTTGCCATCACCTGCGCCAGCCCGCGGCCCGCGCCGGGGTCAAGTTTGCGGCGAACGCGCGCTGCGGGGTGCGCAGCGCGGCGGCGAGGGCGGGTACGTCGTTGACGCCATCGCAGCAGGCGTGCCGATGCCGGTCCACGTCGAGATCGCGACGATCAACACCCTTGCCCGCACGGAACCGCACCGCCATGCCGAGTCCCGGCTTCCGCCGATATCCACGACGGCGCCTTCCACTCGCACACCATCGCGAAGCCGATCCTCGCCCGCGCCCGACGCGGACGTATCTGGCGCCAACCGGCTACCCCTCTATGGATATCGCCAACTTTCATTGGAAGGAACGGTCATGAATATCCTCAGCCGGACGTCCATGGTGCTCGCGGTGTGCGCCGGACTCGTAGCCGCCAGCCTGGTGGTCGCCTCGCCTGCCAGCGCCGCCACCGAGTACTCATTCAGATCCCAGAGTTCCGCCACCAGCGAGCACCCCTTCGGCAGCCTGTGTATCGACGTGTCGTACGCCAACACCGCCAACGGCACGGCCATCAAGCAGTGGCCCTGCGACGGAGGCCCGGCCCAGAAATGGACCATGGTCTACGAGGGAAGGTGGGACGGCGTCGTCTACTACCAGCTTGTCAGCTCCCTCTGGTCGCCAGACGGACCCAAGTGCCTCGACCTGCCCTGGGGCAACCCGGCAGCCGGTCAGACGCTACAACTGTGGGACTGCCTGGGTGTCGCCCGACAGCTCTGGTCCGTCACGCAGGTACCCGGCGCGAATGGCTACGCGCTGCGCAACCTCCAGACCGGGCAATGCGTCGATGTCCCCTGGGGCGACCCCATCGCGGGCAACGCCGTGTGGCAGTGGACCTGCAACAACACCGCCGCCCAGCAGTGGGTCTTGCGCGCCTGGTAGACGGGCCGCCGCCTGATCAACCGCTCGGTTGATCAGGCGGCGGCCTGGAATACCGACCTGGTGTTCTCGCCGCCCTATGGTTCGCTGGCCAGGCACAGAACGGCAGCTATGACATAGATGGGATTACATGTCTTGCGTGATCTCAGGTATGAAGGCCGAAGGCACGTCTCGGTGCTGATTCCTGAGAAGGAGCGACAGATGAAACATGCCCTGCGCCGCCTACGAACGGGGGCGGTCGCGCTTGCTGCCTGCTCACTTGGGCTGAGCCTACTGTCGGTGCCCGCCGCCGAGGCGTACTCGGTTGCCCCTCTCGCGCCACAATCCGAGCGGGCACCGGAATCGAATCAGTTTTCGGCAGAGGGTGTGACCACGATCGGTGAACTCCGCACCGTCGACAGCTCCCTGTCCTACGCCCCCAACGGCGCGACACAGATCATTCAGCACCCCGGTGCCACCTACGTCAAGGTGCACTTCAGCTCACTGCGACTGGCCCAAGGCGACTACGTCACCGTGTCGAGCCGCGACGGCAAGGAGAGCCACCGGTACGACCGCCACCTGAACCGGGCGACCGGTTCGGACTACACCACCGACGGACAGCCGGGTTTCTGGGCGATGTCGGTGGAGGGCGACACCGCCGTGGTGACGCTGCACAGCAGCCGCCCCTCACGTGGCAGCGCCGCCACCATTGACCGGTTCTGGCGCGGATACGACCGCACGGAGATCGCCGCGCACAACTTCTCCACCCAGTCCGTGTGCAGCACCGACGCCCGCCGGGACGTGGTCTGCTACCAGAACAGCCACCCCACCGAGTACGCGCGCGGCAGGGCGGTGGCGCGGCTGCTGATCAGCGGCGGTGGACTGTGCACCACGTGGCGGGTCGGCAACACCAACCGGATGCTGACGAACAAGCACTGCTTCTCGACGCAGTCCGCCGTGAGTGGCAGCGAGATGCAGTTCAACTACCAGTGCGCCACCTGCGGCGGCGCGAATCCCGGCGCCGGCACCAAGGTCAGCGGTGCCACCCTCTACAGGGTGAGCAGCGGCGGCTCCAACCAGCTGGATTACACCCTGTTCTCGGTCAACAACTTCGCCGCCATCCAGGGATTCGGCACGCTGTACCTGGCAACTTCCGCCACCAGCAACGGCACCCGGATCTATGTCCCCGGGCACGGCGACGGCAGCGCGAAGCGGCTGTCGATCTACGAGGACACCCAGAACGGCGCGACCTGCGCCGTCCGGAACGCGAACTACAACACCTGGAACATCAGTTACAGCTGTGACACCTCCGGCGGCAACTCGGGTTCACCCGTGCTGAACGCCAGCCACCGTGTGATCGCCCTGCACCACCTCGGCGGTTGTCCGTCGAACCAGGGCGCGAAGGCGCACCTGATCTACAACGAGATCGCCAGCCTGATCGACAACGGCTGAGACGGTGGGCCGCCGATGCGCGCACTGCGCCTTGGCGGCCCACCGGCATCCTCGCCGCTCGACCTCGGCGACGGCGTCGCCGGACGGCGCCGCGCGTCGATGAGGTCAAACACGGGCTTAAGCTGGCCGTTTTTCCACTTGCCACGTAGCTCTGTACAGCAGCGAAGTACAGCAACAGCTCATTGATCGAGGCTTCGCCGAGCTTCCGCAGGGCTTCACGCGTGACCTTGGACGAGACCTGGCTGTAGATCTCCATCGTGATCGGGAAGTCCGCGTGTCGCAGGACCGCCATCGCGATCCGCGGATCCGCGTCCAGGTCGACCAGTAGGGAATCGCAGGTGCGCCGGGCGTCATGGACGGTGATCTTCGGAACCCCGCGCTGCCGATCCGGCTGTCGTAAGAGCGGTTGAAGCTCTGCGGCTCGACCGGCAGCCGGTCGCGGGTCGTGAAGACCATGCCGGTGTCGTGCCACGCCTCGCCGGCTTTCTCTCTGGCCGCCTCCTGTTGGCGGTGGCGGCGCAGCGCGGTGACGCAGATGGCCGGCAGCGGCAGGGAGCGTCGAAGTTTCGTGCGGGCTGCCGACGGAATCAGGCCTGGTCGCTCAGCTTAGCCGGTCAGCGATCGTTTGCCGATGTTCGCCGCCTACCAGCGGGCCGGGTGGCACCCTGGGCACGTGGACTGGGCAGGGAGCTGGGGAAAGGCGGCATCGGGATCACGGTGAAGGGCCTCTGATGCGTACCGCGTTGATCGTAGTAGCCGCGCTGGCGGCGGCGGTGGTCGTGGACCTGATCTCCGGCTTGCTGGTCCGCCGGGTAGCCCGCGGCCGCTACAGGTGGCTGCTGGAGCCCCTGCGGCAAGCCTGCCGCCGCCCGGCGGCAGCGGTCCTGCTGGTCGGGGCGCTGTACTACACGCTGCCGTTCGGGCCGGCCGGGTGGCAGCGGAGCCTGCGGCACGTCGCCCTGCTGGTCCTGGTCGTCTTCGGCGCGTGGCTAGTGATCAGGGCGTTGCACGCCGCCGAAGCGGTCGCGTTCAGCCGACTGCCGGGCGATGTGGTCACCAGCCGGCGGATCCGGCGGGCCCGACCCAGATCCGCCCGGTGCGGCGGCTCACCGTCGCCGTGGTCACGATCGTCGCGATCGGCCTGATCCTGATCACCTTCCCCCCGGTGCGTCTCTTCGGCATCTCCGTGCTGACGTCGGCGGGAGTGGTAGGCGCAGTGATCGGGCTGTCCGCCCGAACCGCGCTCGGCAACGCGTTCGCCGGCATCCAGGTCGCCTTCGCCGACGGGATGCACGTCGGCGACGTGCTGGTGGTCGACGGCGAATGGGGCCGAGTCGAAGAGGTGAAGCTGACCAACGTGGTGATCCGGCTCTGGGACGAGCGGATGCTCATCCTGCTGCAACATCATCCAGCTGTGCCGGATCGAGGGCAGGCGACAGGCCAACGGCATCGGGTGCAGCGGATGGGCCGAGTCGCACGTGACAGTGACGAGACCCCGCCCGACACCGAGGACCGACATGACCGTAGGGCACCGACCGGGGGCACCCGGTGCACCACCGCCACTGGAGTTCACAAGCTTCTACGAAGCGCACTTCCACCGCTTGGCCGTGCAGCTCTACGCGTACCTGGGGGACCACGCCGAGGCGCAGGACCTCACCCAGGAAGCGTTCTGCCGGGTGCTGGAGCGGTGGGACCGCATCAGCACGTACGACGACCCGTCCGCCTGGGTGCGGCGCGTCGCCTGGAACCTGGCCGCCAGCCGGCTGCGCCGGGTGCGCACCGCCGTCCGGCACCTCGCCCGGCAGCGGGAGGAGCACGTACCCGGCCCGGAACCTGACCGGGTGGCGCTCACCGCCGCGCTGGCCGCCCTGCCCGCGAACCAGCGCCGGGCCGTCGTCCTGCACCACCTGGCCCAGCTCAGCGTCGCCGAGATCGCCGACCATCTGGGCGCGCCCGAGGGCACGGTCCGGTCCTGGCTCAGCCGGGGCCGGGCGGCGCTGGCCAGCCACCTCACCGACCGGCAGGAGGCCCACCATGCGTGAGACCGACCTGGACGACGTGTTCGCCGAGTTCGAGCGACAGACCGCGCCGACCTTCCGCCCGCCCGGCCTCGCGGCAGCGGGACGCCGGGTCCGGGAGCGCCGCGTCCGCCGGCGTGGCCTGCTGGCCGGCGTGGCGGCTCTGTTGCTGGTCGGCCCCGGTGGCGCGTACGCGCTGGCCGGGCGCAACGACGACGGCAACCCGCCGACCCCGGCACCGAGCCCCACCGCGTCGCAGCCCGACGACCGACCCGCGCCGGTGCAGCGGAGGACGGTGACGGTGCCCGGAGTCCCCGGCGAGCTCCGCCAGCTCAAGTTCGTCGACGCCAGGCACGGCTGGGCGTTCTTCGACACCTGCGACCCCGAAGACGTCGGGTCCACCGACTGCCGGCGTGACCTCGCACGCACGGCCGACGGCGGTGTCACGTGGCGGAGGACGGCGCTCCCGGCGGTGGTGAACGAGCCGACAACGCCGGGCGGCCTGGGTTTGCTGCCCGTGGACGACCAGCAGCTCACTGTCACCAACGGCATCCGGTACCTGGTCACCACGGATGGCGGCGCATCCTTCACCGAACACCCGATCGACGCCCCGCCGCGGGTGACTCGGCTGGCCGTCGCGAGCCGCGACGGTTACCTGCTGCGCTGCCCGGGCGATGACGGGATGTCGAAGCGCTCCTCGTGCACCCGTCAGCAGCTGGTCCGGGTCGACGGGGTGGCGGTCCCGGCGCAACCGCCGGTCGACCTGACGAGGAACGCGGGCAAGTGGCTCATCGAGGGTGGCGACGACCGGCTGTGGGTGGCCGTCCGCAACGGCGACAGGATGACCGTCGCGGTCAGCGACGACCGGGCGGTCACCTGGCGGACGCTGCCCGCGGTGGCGGGCGCCGCGGGCCTGCTGGTCTCTCCCGACGGCACCGATGCCTGGCTGGTCGGTATGAATCCGGAGGGCGGGTCCAGCGCGGCGAGCTCGAGACGGGTGTGGGCGTTGACGGGCAACCGCTGGCAGGAGCAGCCCGGCCTGCCCGACGAAACCTTCGCGGCCGTCGCCGCGAACGACGGGGTGTTGGCGGTGACCGGCGTCCACGGCGGTGGCGGTTACTGGGTCGACGGGCGGTACGTCGACGAGCCCGCCCTCGGTGGGCGGCGGCGGGACGGCGGTGAGGCCTTCATCGTGCGGGTGCTCCCAGACGACACCATCGCCATGGAGTACCCGACGGGAACATTCCTCGGCACCGGCTCCGGCGTCGACCGCTCCTGGTCGCGGGTCTCCTGAGCCGCTGCTGACACGCGGCCGGTTCATCACACGGGGGTGATGAACCGGCACGCGTCGTTGGTGGGTTCGGGCGCGCCGGTGGAAGAGCCAGCCGGCCAGAACGGTCAACAGGCAGAGGCCAGGCCTTCCTCAGCCGCACATTCGACGGCGGCACCGTCAGCGCGATGAAGTTCTGTCGGGGACCGGTAAACCCTGAGGCCGGGTGCGGTGTCTTGGTAACCGACGGGGACCTGGAGGGCAGATGCGAGATTCGCGTGGTGCGGAGTTCGACGATTTCGTTCGTGCGAGATCGGTGGCCCTGTTGCGGGTTGCCTATCTGCTGACGGGTGATCGGCACGCGGCGGAAGACCTGCTTCAGGAGGTGTTGGAGCAGGTGTACGTGCGCTGGCGTCAGGTGCGGACCACGCCGGAGGGCTACGCCAGGCGGGCGTTGGTCAACCGGGCCGCCAACCGGTGGCGGCGGCGCGCCCGGCGGCCTGAACAGACGCTGGGCGACATGGACCGCGTCGAACAGGACCACGCCGATGACGTGGCGCTCCGCGGGGCGGTCATTGCGGCGCTGCTTACTCTGCCGCCTCGGCAGCGTGCCGCGGTCGTTCTCCGATACCTGGAGGACCTGTCCGTCGCCGACGTCGCCGCCGCGCTCGCCTGTTCCGAAGGCGCGGTGAAAAGCCAGGCGTCGCGGGGCCTCGCTCGTCTGCGGGAGGCGTTCGCCGGATCCGACCTCGTCATGTCCTTCGCCAACATCTCCCGGAGCTCGCGATGACTATGCATGACAGTGACGTGCGCGCCATCCTGCACCGCGCGACGGATCATGTGACCGGCCCTCCGGGCCTTCTCGACGAGGTGCGCCGAGGTGGGCGACGCCGGATCATGCGTCGCCGGGCCGTCCTGGCCGTCGCTCTCGCCGTTGTCGTGGCGGCCCCTGTGGTCGGCGCACTCCAATTCCCTGGTACCAGGGACCGGGGCGAGGTCGCCTCGCCGATCTTCGGCCAACCGACACGTGGAGACCTGGCTGGCGACAAGGGTTACCTGCGGCAGGTCCGCGAGAGGTGGCTGCGCCGCTTCGAAGAAAACGCTCTGGACGAAGGTCTGCGCGGCGAGCCGCACGTGGTCTGGGCGGGACGTACGCCGGCCGGCCCCGCCGCCTACGTTGCCCAACGCACCGCCAACAATCCGGTGGTGAGTGATCCGCAGGGCGACCGCATGGTCGCGGTGGCGGCGTTCGTCGAGCCCACCGCCGACGGGCCACGTGTCATGGCCCCGGAATCGGTTACCGACGCCGGCACCCACGGCAACTCGCAGGCCGCCCTGCTGGGTCCCGATCGAAACGTGCTGCTCGTGCTCGACGCCGGAGCGCCGGTGGAGTTCTCGCCGGAATTGCGGTACACGGCCGACGGCAGGATCGACCGCACCTTCCAGCCGGTCGCGTTCCGGGATGGCGCCGCCGTACTGCAGGTGCCGCCGCAGCGCACGAAGATCACGGTCGCTCTCGCCAGGACACCGGTCAGCATGGCAAACCAGGTCCACATCACCAATGCCACGGACATTCTCTTCCCGGACGGCGAGGACCTGCCGCAACCGACCTTCAGCCACACGCTGGCCGGTGCGGAAGAAGTGTGGGGAGACAAGGACGTCTCTGAGGTGCCGGCATTCGACGCCTACTACGACGCGGGCGGTGCCCACACCCATGACAGATCCCCCCTCCTGTACATCAAAGGTGCCACCCCGGACGGCCGACGGCTGCTGCTCCAAACCATTCAGTACGACGACGACCCGGCCCGCGTGATCGTGCTACTCGCACGCGACAACGGTCCCTTCACGGTTGCGGCCAGCGGGTTGGTGGACTGGAAAGCGCCACTGCCGGTGCAGCTGCGGCTGCCCGACGAGCAGGGCATCCTGGTCGCCGCCGAGGGCGCAGCGCTCAACTATCGGATCGGCGCCGGGAAATGGCACGACGCCGGCCGAGACGCAGCCCTGCTACCCGACAACGCCACCGAGGTCCGCGTCACCCCCGCCAACGGCAACGCCAGCACCATGACCACCGCGCCCTAACCGCCGGGCCACCCAACGGGCAGATCGCAGCCCGCAACGTCGATCCACGTCACAACCACGCGCTACGGCCGCGACCCCTCCGCTGGCGATGACCGCAGGCAAGGGCCTGCCGGGATTGCGCGATTCTCCCAGTGGGCGGAGACGACGGTCCCCCTGGGCTTTGGGACTGCCTGTCCCCAGTTGAACAGGTCGTCGAGCCATTGCGGGTCGTCGAGGGTAAACGGGGCACCGTGGCCCCTAGCTAGGTAGAACACCAATGAAACAAGTAGCCGAGATCAGTGCTTTGTTGATGCATTGCTTCTCAGTTCTCCCACACCCTTTCGGGTGGCTCAGCGCCGCATCATCAGCAGGCGTTGGGGGTACGGGCGGTCGATGCGCTTACATCCCGGTGAGACCGAAGCTGTTGGCTGGCGGCTGGTGACCGTGTTCGACGCCGTCCGGCAGCTACGCGATGCATCACCGGACGTCACCGGACGTCCGCGGGTGATCGCGATCGATGGCCGGGGTGGTGCAGGCAAGACGACTCTGGCTGAGAGGCTGCGCAAGGTGGAGCCCAACTCCGCCATCGTGCACACCGACGACGTTGCCTGGAACCACGCCTATTTCGACTGGGGCGACGTACTCGCCGAGAACATCCTGCAACCCCTGCATCGAGGGAAGCCGGTGGACTTCCGTCCCGATGCCTGGGTCAGTCACGATCGAGCCGGATCGATCACCGTCCCTGCCGGCGCTGACTTCGTCTGGGTCGAGGGCACCGGCATCATCCGGGAAGAACTTGGCCCGTGGTTGGACGCCTCCGTGTACATGCAGGGCGATCCTGATGAACAAGAGCGCTTGCTGGTCGCTCGCGACGGCGAACCCGAGTTCGCTCCGCGCGGGCGGCTATGAGCCAGGTTCTCGGAACGCGGAGATGGCATGGTCACGGTGGACCGCCTCGACGGGAAGCAGGGTGAGCGCCGCGGCGACGACGAGCCCGAGCTGGATGCCGCCGATCGTGGCGGAGTCCGCCGCGATGCCAGGCAGGTAGGGCAGGCTGCCGGCGAGGGCCAGCAGCGACGCCGTCGCGCCGACCTTGCGGCCCACCCTGGCCAGCGTGCTCGGTGACCGCTCGGCGGAATTCTCTTGGCGTACGGCGGCCCAGGTTCCCCGCGCGACATCCGCCACCAGTGTGGCGACCTCGGTGCGGACCTGCTGGTACGCGTCCACGCCCGGCTCGTGTAGCAGCCGGGTCCGCAGGACGCCAAGCCGCGCGGCGAGGTCACCCGCCCGCTGCTCGGCCTCCGCCACGACTGCCCGGCCGAGGCCGAGGTGCCGGGCGGTTGCCGGCAGTTCCTGCTCGATGGAGGTGATCAGGACGTTCATCCAGCGGATGAAGTTCCGGCGGTAGCGTGGATGCCGGTTGGTAGGGGCCGCTCCCTGCAGCGCGTCAACGAGCAGCAACAGGCGGACGGCGGCGAGTTGGGATGGCAGCAGGAACCCACCCCGCCGCATCGCGAGCGGCACGAAGAGACGCTCCCGGAGCGTGATCAACCCGGCGAGCCGGACGACGGTCAGAGCCGCGGTGGCTGCTGCCGCAGCGAGCGCCGGCTGGACGGTGCTGCGCGCGCGCCCAGTCAAGGAGGTCCCGCCACGGCGCGAACACCCACCAACCGGCCAGGAGCACGGCGGCTGCCAGGACGACGAGCCCGAGCTGGATTACCGTCACCGCATGCTGCTGGCGGCCGTACACGACCGCGATGCAGGCCAGCAGCACGGCGTACAGAATGGCGCTCGCCGCCCGCTCAGCGGCCAGGTCGTCCGTGGTCACCGAGACAAGGACCCAGGCCGGAACGCCGTGGCAGACCAGCGCCGTCAGGGCGCGAGCGCCGGTGTACACGTGCCACCATCTCGACCCCTCCGCCGCCACCCGCTGCGCCGCGAACTGCAGGAGCACCGGCCGCAACAACGCTCGGGTCTCCTCAGCTAGATCTACAAAATTGCTAGCTCTCGAACGGCGTCCTGATAGGACAACCGGACGTCGACAAGCGTCCGGGACAGCCAACGACGCCGGTACGTGGCGCGCAGCCAACTGGACGGCGATGCGAAGCTCGGCACGTTTCACCTTGTATCGCACCGTGTCCACCCTGCCGCACCGGCGCGCTTGCGGTTTCTCGGGACTGACGACGTGGGTACCGGTCGCCCATGAGCAAACCGGCCGCCTGGCCAGCGTGATCCACGGCCCGAACGTCGCCGGCGCCGCTCAGCCACCACCGCCGCCCAGATCTGCCAAGGTCAGGTATTCAGATCTGGCACCCCTCTGTGTCACGGGGGTAATGGTGCCGTCGGGTTCGATCTGAAGGATCCGGGCGTGTGGGACGGCCAGCAGGATGGGGGAGTGGGTGGCGATGACGAACTGTGCGCCGGCCCGCGCGTCGCCGACGTGGGTGTTGTGTGCCCAGACCACCGCTTTCGCGCTGTCAGGGTCAGGATTCGAGCACGGCCTGGATGTCCAGCTGGATGGTGATCTTGTCGCCGACGACGATCTTCTGGCCTTCGCCAGCGCCGGCGCCGACGCCGTAGTCCGATCGCCGGATCGTCGTGGTTGCCGAGATCCCGATCCGTTGCTCGCCCTGCAACCCGGTCTCGTCGAGGCCGAGGAACTCGACTTCCATGGCGACGTCGCGCGTGATGCTCCGGATCGTCAGCTTTCCAGGCAGTTCGAGCAGCCCGTCGTGCACGGTGAGGCCGGTGCTCTCGAAGGTCATATCAGGATGGCGGTCGACGTCGAAGAAGTTGACGGACCGTAGGTCGTCGTCGCGCATTCGGTTTGCGGTGTTTACCGAGCGCATGGAGATCGTCGCGGTGGCGGAGCAGTCGGTTGGCTCTTTGGTGGTCGTCACGTGACCGGTGAATTCCTCGAAGGTTCCGCGGACCTTGCCCATCAGGTGGCGAACCGAGAACCCGATGGAACTATGCGCCGGATCGATGGTCCAGGTGCCCACGGGGACCCTGACGTCGAGAGCGTCGATTGTCAGCGATGCGGCAGTCATGGCTGCTTCCCTTCTTGATGGACTATGCGGTAACGCAGGTGTGTGGCGTTGCGGCCTTCGAGCCGGCGGACGAGCTCCAGTTCGATGTGGCCGTGCCCGGTTGGCTCGAACAGCCGCCGTCCGTCACCCAGCAGTACGGGGACGAGGTGCAGTTCGAGTTCGTCGAGCTGGTCGGCTGCCAGCAACGCCTGCGCCGCACTCGCGCCGTGGACCATCACGGCTCGATCTCCCGCTGCTTCTCGGGCCTCGGTGGCACACGCGTTGACGTCGGTGTAGTACTTCGCGCTGCCCGGTAGCTCGTCGGCCGGGTCGATGTGGTGTGTGAGCACGTGGATCGGCACTCCGTCGTGGTGGTTGCCCTGCCATCGACCGGCCAGCTCGAACGTGCGGCGTCCGGATATCACGGCCCCGGTCAACATGGCCTCGGCGTACACCTGCCCGTTGATCCCTTCGGACATCCGGTCGTCGAGCCAGTTGAACAGCCGTCCTCCGTTGCGGCCGAGTTCCTGGCCCGGCCGGTCGTCCGGCCCGGCGATGTACCCGTCGACCGACATGGACATGTAAAGCCGGAGTGGTGTCCTACCCATCGTCAATCCCCTTCCTTTGGCCAGTCGGCGGCGGTGATGCCGTCGGTGTGGCCTGCGGGCCACTGGACGAGTTCGATCCGGCGACCGTCCGGGTCGGCGATGAACGTCGTCTTCAGGCCATCATCGCTTTCCTGCCCCGGGGCGACCGGCTCGATCCCGTGGTCGGCCAGCACGTCGAGCGTGTCGGCCATCGACTCGACCTGCACGACGAAGTGACTTACGTCGGTGCCACGGTCGACCGGGTTGCCGTCGTGAACCAGCTCGACGGTGACGAACTCATCGTCGGGGAGCTTGAGCATGATCAGATGCCCGATCGACGTCTCGGGCACGCTACCGACGACCTCGTAGCCGATAGCTGTGTAGAACGCCAGCGACCGCCCGAGATTGGTCACCCGTAATCCGACGTGCAACGTTCTCATCCCAGTACCTCCATTGCGTGCATCGATCATGCTGCGACCTGGGTTCTCGCGGCTATCCCACATTTCTGGGGGGTTGGGCTAGGTTGAGGCATGGCCACCGCCCAGCCAGTGCGCGACCGGCTCCGTGACACCATCTCGCGGCTGGTCCACCGCGGGCTTGGTGTGGAGGACTACTGGCGCGCGGTGAGCGATGCGCTGGATGGCGCGGTGCCGTCGGAGGGCTCCTGCCTGATGACGATGGACCCGGCCACCCTGCTGCCGACCGCGGAGTTCGTCGAGAACGGGATGCCCGCGCACGCGATCAGCCGGCTCGTTGAGATCGAGTTACGCGAACCCGACTACACCAAGTGGGTCGACATGGCGCGAGCGGGCAGAACCGCAGCGAGCCTCAGCGACGCCACAGCGGGCGAGCTCGACCTCAGCCGGCGTCACCGGGAGGTCCGACGCCCCGGGGGCTACTCCGACGAACTCCGAGTCGTCCTGTCCAGCAGCACCGGCACTTGGGGCGCGCTCACCGTGTTCCGCGAAGAGGATCGCCCGTACTTCTCGCCCTCTGAGGTACGGCTCGTCACATCGCTGACCGGTTTGATCTCGGAGGGGCTGCGCCGGTCGCTGCTACTGGACGACGCCTGCGCCGACCGCCACGACACCGGAATGCTCGTCCTGGATCCCGATGACGGCGTCGACCTCGCCAATCAGGTGGCCGAGAAATGGATCGACGAACTTGGCATCGGCACAAGAGCAGGCACAACGCTCCCACTGGTGATCCGTGCGGTCGCCAGACAGGCCCGTGCCATCGGCGGCCGGGGGGAGGGGCAAGGGGACGAAGCGAGCACGAGACTAGCCAGAGCGCGCGTGCGCACCAGGGCAGGGCGTTGGGTGATAGTCCGGGCATCGCTATTGGGTGAGGGCACGACGGCACCGGTCGCGGTCCTGCTCGAAGCAGCTCGCCCGGCGGAGATGGCACCATTGCTGGCCGACGTGTACGGCCTCACCCCCCAGGAGCGACGGGTCACCGAATGTGTCGCACAAGGCCTGCCGACCAGAGAGATCGCCAACCAGCTTCGGATGTCGACCTACACCGTCCAGGACCATCTGAAATCGATCTTCTCTAAGACTGGCACCGGCACCCGCGGCGACCTCGTCGCCCGCCTGTTCTTCGATCAGCGTGCCATGCAACTAACAGCTCCGCCGGCAATTCCAGACCAGTTGCGCGGCGTTTCGGTAACGGCACGTCTCTAACGTCTTGTCATGCCGCTGACAGGGCGTGGCTGCAGGTCGTGCGTCCGAGTGGCAATCTCAGACAATGGCAAGGAGTACCCCCTGGTCCTGGGCGGCGGCTGAGCGGTAGAAGCGGCAGAGGTCGGCGAAGGCGCGCGAGGAAGCTGTCGAAGTCGTCGACGCCGCGAACCCACCCATCCGGGTAAATGCCGGCGGCCGCTAGAGCGTCTGCGTCGAAGCGGGCGCGCCGGAACCGGCCGCTCAGGCCCGGAGTGGTCACGACGATTCGGGCAGTCCCGGCGCCACGTGGCGGGCCTGACGAGACCTGAATGGGGCGCTGACCGCCGCGCGAGAGTCAGCGTATGCGGACACGGCGGATCACCGACGACGGCGGGCCATCCACTGCCAGATGTGGGTGCCGTTGCGGCTCGGGTCGTTGCGGGCCACGTAGATCCAGGACCAGTGACCGGGGAACTGGTAGCCGTTCCAGACGACATGGTCGTACAGGGTGATCAGTGATCCCGGGATGAGGTCGTGGGCGTGGATCGTGTTGGTCTCGGGTGGCACGGTGTCGTCGTCGCGCGAGGTGACCAGCCAGGTTGGCGTGTGAATCTTCGCCAGCTCCGCGTCGGTGATCAGCGGCGGGCCCTCCCCGCCGAGCGGCTCGATAACGCCGCAGATCGGTACCGACGCGGCGAACAGGTCGGGATAAGCAACGGTCATCTCCAGGGACATGTAGCCGCCGTTGCTGCAACCGGCCACGTAGATCCGGTCGGGGTCCACACGCTTGCGGCGTACGAGGTCCTGGACGATCTCGCGGATCAGCGGGGCGAACCGGGGGCCGTCCTCCATCCAGTAGGAGGTGCTCTGCGGGGCGACGACGTACGCGCCGGAGAAGATCCGTTGAGCCTCCGGGGTGGCGAAGCCCAGCGCGCCGCGGTTGGCGCGCAGCGTGGTCTCGTTGTCGTAGTAGTCGTCGGGCAGTGAGGCACCCTCGCCGCCGCCGTGCAGCCAGAGGATCAGCGGCAGCCGACCGTGGCGGGGCGAACGCTCCGGGGAGTACAACCGGTACTTCAGGCCCGAGCCCGAGACGTGGTGGGTGAAGGCGTCCACCTCGGGGTTCGACAGCCGCCCCTGCACGAAGCGCGTGATGGTGACCGGCGGGCCGTGGCGCCGGGCGAGCGGGGTGTTCTGCCTGATGGTGTAGACGAGGTCCAGCCGGACGTTGCGGCCCCTGCTCACGATGTAGCCGAGGGTGCCACCGCCGAGTTGACCTTCGGCGTGGCTCAGCTCCAGGACGATGTTTCCGTGCCGGTCGAGCCGGGCCGCGGTCACCGTGCGGTCCAGGTCGTACTCGCTGAAGATCAGATCGCCGGGAGCGATCGGGATCGGGCTGGTGGCCTTGGCATGCACGGTGAACGTGCCGGGGGTGAGCCCGGCGGTGTCGATCGGCCCGAGCCGGCTGGTGTCGAGGGTGACCGAGGTGACCTGCTCACCGCCGTCGAGCGTTCTCGCGTCGAGGGTGAAGCTCACGCTGGTGGGGTGGTGGCCACCGGCGTGGGCGGCGGGGCCGGGCAGCGCCAGGCCGATGGCGGCACCGGCGCCACCGGCCAGGACGCTGCGGCGAGTGACAGACGTGGACATGCGAGCCCCCGTACCTTGCGATGTAGATGTTCATCGATGACCTTCAACCTAGCGCCGCAGAGATCCGCGGGCAAGCGGTGCCGCCAGGGGTGATCAGTGCGCCCGAGGTTGTCATATCCGCCCATCAAATCGGGATGGGCGACTTGCTTCGGCATGCGCGAGGCCAGCCATCAATACGTCATCGACGACGCTGGACACGACCGAGCCGCGATCGCCTCGGAAACCTGCAGGGTGACCGAGCCACCCACCGTTCCCGTTCCCGATGCGAAAGACGGCGAAACGTCGGCATTGGCGCGTGGTGAACGACGGGTATCCCGGACGGCGGTCCTGCGTCGATCATTGCCCAGAGATAGACATGAGTCACTCTCACCTTCGGGTGGAACGCCCGGGCGCGGAGGGCGAGACGTCGGCACCGGAAGCCGGGCGTGACCGAACAAAGCCCGACTCCGCGTCCCCGGAGGATCGCCATGCCCCGTCCCGCTCTCCGTACCCGGCTCGCGGCGCTCACCGCCGCCGCCCTGACCGCGAGCGTCCTGACGGTGACCCCGCCGTCACCGGCGCTGGCCGCCAGCACGTTCGCCGCCAACGACTACTGCCTCGGCCAGTGCGCCGACATCCTGCCCCCCGGCCAGAACGGCAACGCCACGCTGGTCGCCATCCTGGCGCACCAGGCGCTCGGCACCCGCCCGGCGCACTCCAGCGACCAGCTCGACGAGTACGCGAACCTGGTCTACAACTACGCCGGGCTGACCGACGAGCAGATCGCCCACTTCTACAACGACGCCTCGTTCGGCGTCCCGGCCGCGCAGGTCGAGAGCACCGTCTCGCCGCGCGCGGACGTCACCATCGTGCGCGACAAGGCCACCGGCGTCCCGCACGTCACCGGCACCACCCGCGCCGGCACGATGTTCGGCGCCGGCTACGCCGGGGCCCAGGACCGGCTCTGGGTGATGGACCTGCTGCGGCACGCCGGTCGCGGCACGCTCACCTCGTTCGCCGGCGGCGCGCCGGGCAACCGTGAGCTGGAGCAGAGCATCTGGGCAAACTCGCCCTACTCCGAGGCAGACCTGCAGGCCCAGGTGGACGCGCTGCGCCTCAAGGGCACCCGGGGCCAGCAGCTCTACACCGACGTGGTCGACTACATCGCCGGCATCAACGCCTACATCGACACGTCGATCGCCGAGGACAACTACCCGGGTGAGTACGTGCTCGCGGGCGCCGGCAAGCCGAAGCACTTCACCATGACCGACCTCATCGCCACCGCCGGCGTCGTCGGCGGGCTCTTCGGCGGGGGCGGCGGCAGCGAGATCCAGTCCGCGCTGGTCCGGGTGGCCGCCCGCGCCAAGTACGGCGCCACCGAGGGCGACCGGGTCTGGGCGGCGTTCCGCTCGCAGAACGACCCGGAGACCGTGCTCACCCTGCACGACGGGCAGAGCTTCCCGTACGGGGCGACGCCGCCGGGCGCGACCAGCGCGGTGCTCCCCGACGCTGGCTCGGTGCTCGCCGAGCCCCTCGCCTACGACGCCAGCGGCGGGGCCGCCGCCCGCACCGGCGCCAGCACCGCCACCCAGGGGCTGCTCGGCGGCCTGGCCAACCTGCGCGCGCACGGCATGTCCAACGCGGTCGTGGTCTCCGGACGGCACACCACCACCGGCAACCCGATCGCCGTGTTCGGGCCGCAGACCGGCTACTTCGCGCCGCAGTTGCTGATGCTCCAGGAACTCCAGGGGCCGGGGATCAGCGCTCGCGGCGCGGCGTTCGCCGGGCTGAACCTCTACGTGCTGCTCGGCCGGGGCCAGGACTACGCGTGGAGCGCGACCTCCGCCTCCCAGGACCTCACCGATACGTACGCGGTGCCGCTGTGCACCACCGACGGCAGCGCCCCGACGCTGCACACCAACCGCTACCTCTACCACGGGCAGTGCCTCGCCATGGAGGCGCTGGAGCAGCGCAACTCCTGGTCGCCAACGCTGGCCGACTCCACCCCGGCCGGCTCGTACACGCTGCGGGCGCTGCGCACCAAGTACGGGCTGGTGGCCTACCGGGGCCTGGTGAACGGGCAGCCGACCGCGTTCACCAAGCTGCGCTCGACCTACCGGCACGAGGCTGACTCGGCGATCGGCTTCCAGGCCTACAACGACCCGTCCGCGATGGGCAGTGCCGCGGCCTTCCAGGCGTCCGCGACCAACGTCGGGTACGCGTTCAACTGGTTCTACGTCAACTCGACCGAGGCGGCGTACTTCAACTCCGGCTCGAACCCGGTCCGTCCGCCCACCGCCGACCCGAACCTACCCACAAGGGCCGATCCGGCGTACGAGTGGGCCGGCTGGAACCCGGACACCAACGACGCCACCTACACCCCGGCGTTAGCGCATCCGCAGTCGGTCAACCAGGACTACTACATCAGCTGGAACAACAAGCAGGCGCGGGACTTCGGGGCCGCGGACGGCAACTTCAGCTTCGGCTCCGTACACCGGGGTCAGCTGCTCGACGGCCCGGTGCGCGCCGCGATCGCCCAGCGCAAGCTCGGCCGCGCCGACGTCGTCAAGATTATGGCGGACGCGGCGGTGACCGACCTGCGCGGCCAGCAGGTTCTCGGCGACCTGCTGCGGGTGCTGGACAGCACGCCGGTCACGGATCCGGCGCTGGCCGACGCGGTGGGCAAGCTGCGTGCCTGGCAGCAGGCCGGGGCCCGCCGTGTGGAGACGTCCCCCGGCTCCAAGGTCTACCAGCACGCCGACGCCATCCGGATCTTCGACGCCTGGTGGCCGCTGCTGGCCTCGGCGCAGTTCCGCCCCGGCCTCGGGCCGGACCTTTACGCCGCGCTGGTCGACGCCATCGAGGTGAACGAGGCGCCGTCGGGCGGCCAGAACGGGGGACGCGACGGCGCCGCGAGCTGGGCGTTGCAGGGGCAGGCGCACAAGGGCTCGTCGTTCCAGTACGGCTGGTGGGGCTACGTCGACAAGGACCTGCGCACCGTGCTCGGCGACCCGGTGGCCGGTGGGCTGGGCCGCGCGTACTGCGGCGACGGCAACCTCGGCGCGTGCCGGCAGTCCCTGCTCGACACGCTCGGCCAGGCCGCCGCGGTGCCGGCCACCACGGTCTACCCCGGAGACAAGTCCTGCGGGGCCGGCGACCAGTGGTGCGCCGACTCGATCGCCCAATCCGGGCTCGGCGGCATCACCCATCCGCTGATCGCCTGGCAGAACCGCCCCACCTACCAGCAGGTCGTCTCATTCCCGGCGCGTCGGGGCGACGACGTCACCAACCTGGCGCAGGGTCGTCCGACCACCGCGTCGAGCACCCAGTTCCTGACCAGCTACACCCCGGACAAGGCGGTCGACGGCAGTCTCGGCAGCCGGTGGGCCAGCAGTTACAACGACAACCAGTGGATCCGGGTCGACCTCGGCGCGGCCCGGAGCGTCAGCCGGGTGGTGCTGCGCTGGGAGGCCGCGTACGGCACCTCGTACCGGGTCGAGGTCTCCGGCGACGGCAGTTCCTGGACGCCGGTGTTCACCACCACTACCGGCAACGGCGGCGTCGACAACGCCACCTTCGCCCCGGTCACCGCCCGCTACGTGCGGGTGTACGGGGTCAAGCGGGCCACCTCGTACGGGTTCTCGCTCTACGAATTCGAGCTGTACGGAAAGTGACCTTGCCCGGAGGGGTTGGCGGGAATCACTCGCCAGCCCCTCCGATGCGCGGTGCGTCGCGGCCGAGGCGGGGCCCAGTTAACGGGTCGGCTCCTCGGACGGCTGTACGAGGAACGATTTGATGTGTTCCAGCGCCATGTCCAATGCGACTTCCATGGGTGCGACGTCGTGCGCGGCGTTTGCCAGCAGGTAGCCGCCCTGCAAAGCGGCCATCAATCCCGTGGCCAACTTCTCCGGGTCGGCATCCTGGCGCAGTAGCCCGCCGTCGCGCATCCGGTGCAGGCCATCACTGATCAGCCTTTCCCATGCCGCGAACGTCTCCGACAGGGCAGATCGAGCCTGCTCATCCTGATCAGACAGTTCGAGAGTCATCGACCCGAGGCCGCACCCGTATTTGCCGTTGTTCAGCGAGTTGGCCTGGACCAGAGCGTTACGCCACCGGACGAGTCCTGAGAACGATCTCAGTCGTTCGAGCCCTGCGCGTTCACGCTGAAGCACAAGCGCGCCTCGATATCTGACCAAGGCGCGCACGAGTTCCTGCTTGTCGGCGAAGTGGTGGTAGAGCTGAGACTTGCTCGTCTGGCTTGCCTCGCGGATGTCGTCAAGGGTCGTCGCGTTCACTCCGCGCACGAGCATCAGCCGGTTCGCTGCCTCGAGGATCCGGTCTCGCGTTGCGATGCCCCGTTGACTGATCCTCCGCCTATTCGTCGGCGCAGCCACCTGCTCCTCGCTCATCTGTCAAGTGTATCCAGCGCACCAGATTGTCCAGGGGGAACGGGACCTTGGAGTCCATCCGGCGTCATGGCGTTTCACGTGATTGGTTAGGACACACGTACGCGCCGTCGGATCGGTGAACGGCTACCACCATCGCTGCATCATCGTTAGTGCGAGCTTGCCTGGACCATGTGGTCCTAAGCACCCAAGTGGGCCACGCGTCGTGATCGGCCCTTCGGCGAGAGCCCGCACCCATCCGGCGGGACCACTCGTTCGGGCGGGCCACCTCGGCCCGGACCGGCGCGCGGACCCGGGTCCGCGCGCCGGAGGTGTCAGGCCGTCGCCCGCTTCGGAAGCTTCCACCCGGGGCGGGGGAAGTGGCAGGTGTATCCGTCGGGGTAGGTCTGCAGGTAGTTCTGGTGCTCAGGCTCGGCTTCCCAGAAGTCGCCTGCCGCGGTGACCTCGGTGACGACCTTGCCGGGCCACAGACCCGAGGCGTCGACGTCGGCGATGGTGTCCTCGGCGACCCGCTTCTGCTCGTCGTTGGTGTAGAAGATCGCCGAGCGGTAGCTGATGCCGATGTCGTTACCTTGGCGGTTCTTGGTCGAAGGGTCGTGGATCTGGAAGAAGAACTCGAGCAGCGCGCGGAAGTCGGTCTTGTCGGTGTCGTAGACGACCTCGATCGACTCCGCGTGGGTGCCGTGGTTGCGGTAGGTGGCGTTCGGGACGTCGCCACCGCTGTAGCCGACGCGCGTGGACACCACGCCGGGTTGGCGGCGGAACAACTCCTCCATGCCCCAGAAACAGCCGCCGGCGAGGATTGCCTTCTCGGTGTTCACGTCGTCTCCTTGTCTGTCGTCGTGCCAGCCCAACTGGACACGCAGGTGCAGACACTCTCTGGGTCGGCTATATTCCCGCAGCCTTCACCTTACCTGGACCCCGGAGTCCAGAAGGCATGTCTAGGCGGTGGCATGCGCCTGCCCCTGCTGATGAGGCAGAACTGGCACTTCCCCCTGGCCACAGCAGCAACCACGTGACCGAATAGTGGACTTGACAGACCAGTTTTACCGTAGCTAGGTTCGGGATGTCCGGCGGGGTGCCTCCGGTAGCGACGAGGTGCCCGACTTGCCCGTCGGCGTCGAGTTCGACAGACGTCCCCGCCACTCTCGGCGACATCCTCGCGCCCCAACCGCTACCGATCAGCGTGGTGTGGCACGGCGCCGAGGCTTGGCGTCGCCAATGCTGGGAAACGGAAATGTGCTCCTCGTGCCAGTGCAGACGAGGGCTGGATACAAGGAGGTATCTGATGAAGGCGATCGTGGTGACGGACGAGGCTGCGGGAACGGCCGGAATGACGCTGATGGAGCGGCCTGAGCCGGAACCGGCCCTCAACGACGTCGTCGTTCAGGTTCATGCGTCGGGCTTCGTCCCGACCGAGTTGGCGTGGCCCTCGACCTGGACCGATCGCCTCGGCCGTGACCGGACGCCGTCGATCCCTGGGCACGAGTTGGCCGGAGTGGTCAGCGCTCTGGGGTATGGCACGACGGGGCTGTCGGTGGGGCAGCGGGTGTTCGGCCTCACGGATTGGACCCGCGACGGCACCCTGGCGGAGTATGTGGCCGTCGAGGCGCGCAACCTTGCGCCGCTGCCCGGCGACGTCGACTTCGCGGTGGGCGCGAGCCTGCCGATCTCTGGCCTGACCGCCTGGCAGGGACTGTTCGACCACGGCCGCCTTCGGACGGGGCAGAGCGTCCTCGTGCACGGCGCGGCCGGCGCAGTGGGGTCGATGGTGACGCAGCTCGCACGTGAGTTCGGCGCCTACGTCATCGGCACCGGACGCGCTGCCGACCGTCAGGCCGCGCTCGACTTCGGCGCACACGAGTTCGTCGACCTCGGCAGCGAGGCCCTGGAAGACGTCGGCGGAGTCGATCTGGTTTTCGACGTCATCGGCGGTGACATCGGGAAGCGGTCGGCAGGCCTGATTCGAGCCGGAGGAACACTGGTTTCCGTTGTCGGGCCGTCCGAGGCGCGGCCCGCGGACGGCCTGGCGATAGATTTCGTCGTGATGCCTGATCGCATCCAACTGGGTGAAATCGTACAGAGGGTGCGGGACGGGCGACTGCGGACGAACATCGGCAACGTCGCAGACCTCGACGACGCCGTCGCCGCTCTCAACCCAACCAAGCGGATCACCGGAAAGACGATCATCCGCGCCCGCTCCTGAGGATTCGGGGGCAGCCACCAGGCGCGTGAGTACGGTCTGAAACCACAAACTCGACAGCAGTGGTCAGAGCCTCCACGGCGAAACTTTCCGTGGAGGCTCTGACCACTTGTTGGCGAATCGGTTGGCTAAGTCAGAGGCGCGGGTCCTGCTGGACCTTCAGGGCGTTGAGGATCGGGTCGCTCTCGCCGATCTCGCGGCGAAGCTCGACCTTCAGATCGCCACCGGTGTGCTCGACGGTGACCGTGTTCACGTCCGCGGTCAGCGCACCCACCTTCGCCTGCACGTCGTGGTCGTGGAGCACGGCTTTGCCGTCGACCAGCACATCGAAGGCACGCTTGCCGACCTTGACCTTCTCGATCTCGGCGAAGTCGAGGCCGATCCGGTACGTCCCGGCGGGGGCGTTCTTGAACACGTAGCTGAACGTCTCGCCGGTCCGCTGGGTGCGGAACAGCGCGTCGTCCTCGGTGCCGGCGATGTCGGCCTTGGTGGCACGCGCCTTGCCGCCGACGTAGCCCCACGGCCGCGAGCCGACCTCCTGGTCGGGCGACCAGACGAAGCCGTCGGTACCGACGTGCCCGGACCCGCCGACGTCGACGCCCTTCCAGTAGGCCGAGGTCGCCAGGCGGACCGGCTTGAGCTGGGCCTCGCCCTTGCCGGCGTTCGACGCCACGAGCACGTCCCCGACGAGCACGCCGGGCTCGACGTCGGCGTTGTCGGCCGTCGCCGTGACCGTGGTGGACTCGCCGCCCGCGAGCGTGACCGTGCCGGTTGCGGCCGCGCCCGTGAGGGTCAGCCACGGAAGGTCGGCGGCCTCGTGCCCACCGTCGCTGGTGCGCTTCTGCTCGCTGATCCGCACCTCGAGCGGCGCGGAGCCGGTGTTGGTCACCGTCATGTCGCCCGTCGCCTTCTGGTCCGGGCCGACGAGCCAGTCGAGGTCGCCTCCGGTGACGGTGGCGACGCCCGTGGTCAACGCCGTGTCGACCACCTCGGCCTGATCCTTCTTGGCGATGGTCACGGGGTGGCTGGCGGTGACGTAGTTCGGCGCCTCGACCTGCACGGTGTTCTCGCCGACCAGCGCCTGAGCCTTCCACCGGCCCTTGGCGTCGGCGGTGATGACCCGCTCACCGTTCGGCCCCTTGAGCGTGACGATCGCGCCCTCGATCGGCTTGCCGTCGTTCTTGTCGGTGACCGTGCCCTCGATCGTTCCCGCGGCCGGGAGCGTGTACTCCAGCGCCAGGCCGGCCTTCAGGACGGGCTGGTCGAAGGAGTACTGGCTCGCGGGGTTGCGCGTGAGGCTCTCCACGCCGACGGTCGCCGACGACCCTCGGGTGAGCGGGTTGTCGCCGCCGACGCCGTCGCCGTACCCGATCTGGATACGTCCGTCAGCGATCAGGGTGACCGAGAAGCTCACGCGAGCCGTCCGGTCGTTGTAGAAGGCGGCGTTGCGCCACTCGATGACCTCAGCGGCCAGGCCGTCCACCTCGGTGGTGCCGAAGTAGATGCCCGCCTCGTCGTCGACGACCAGGTCGTCCCAGAGCGGATAGATCGCGTCGAACGCGTATGGCGACGGCAGCTCCGTGTTGTTCCCCACGGCGCTGGCCTGGTCGAAGATCAGCTGGCCGTTCGTCGTCACGCACACGCCGTCCCAGGCCGTGTCGTAGAACGGGAACAGGAAGCTGGAGTCGAACCACAGCACGCCGCAGACGTCATCGCCGTGCCACCCGGACTCCTCCGTGCCCTGGCGGTAGAGCCCGTCGGTCACCTTCATCGAGTACGAGCGACCGGCGGGGGCCACCGGCACGGGGCCCGGCTCCGGCTGCTCGGGCTGGGGCTCCGGCTCCGCGGTGTCTGCGCGTGGGTCGAGCGTCACCCGCAGCGCGGCAATGGTCGGGGCCTGTAGGCCCTTCGAGCCCCGCAGCTCCACGGTCAGCGGACCGCCCTCGTGCTTCACGACGGCGGTGCGCCAGTCGGCGGCGTTCGGCCCCACGGCCGCGGCCGCGTCGTACGCGTAGTCCGTCAGCGTGCCGTCCACGAGGACGTCGAACACCCGCTTGCCCTTGGCCACCTTCTCGATCTCGGCGAACCCGAAGTCGATCGTGTAGGTGCCCTTGGGCGCGTCGGGGAAGCGGTAGAACAGCTCCTTCTGCGGCGTGGTGCGCTGCGACTGGAACAGGGCGTCGTCCGTCGTGCCTGCGATCCCGGCCTTCGTGGAGGCGACCTTCGTCTTCCCCTCGTAGCCCCACTTTCCGTTGCCGGCGGCCTGGTCGGCGGACCAGGTGTAGCCGGAGCCGTCGGTGAACGAAGGGCCGCCGGTGTTGACGCCGACCTGGTACTTCGTGGTGGTGAGCGTCACGGGGACGTAGGTCTTGGATTGGCGTCCGGAGTCGGACCGGACCACGATGTTCGCGCCGACGACTCCTGGCTTGGCGTCCTTCGAGGAGATCGAGACCTTGACGGTCGTCGACTCGCCCGGGGCAAGGGTGCCGCCGGTCGAGGAGAGCGACAGCCACGGCAGGTCGGTGAGCAGGTCGTCCTCGACGTCGACCAGCACGACGTCATCGGCGACCTGGTCCGCCGCCCACAGCGCCCCGGTCGAGTCGGTTTCGAGGCCGCCGCCCTGGGTCGCCTTCTGGCCCGGGAACCACCACGCGTTGACCAGCGAGCAGTCGGCGGGGTCGACCTGCAGCAGGCGGGTGGGCCTGTTCGAGGTGAGGTCGGTGTACCAGACGGTGTTGGACGCCTGGTTGTAGGCCAGGCCCATGACCTCGGGCAGCGGCGGCGCGCAGAACGACAGCAGTGCACCCGTGCGACGTCCCGGCGACGGTTCCGATCATGCCGTTCGCCCGGCCACCGACGTAGAACACGTCCTCCGTCGGGTTGTAGGCGAGTCCGGTCAGCTGCAACGTGGACCAGTCACCCTTGATCTGCCGGGTCTCCTTCCCGGTTTTCCGGTCGAAGCAGTGGATGTAGCTGGCCGGGCTGTCCTCCATCTGGCACATGTCACCGGTCTTGGTGTCGAGCGCCATGTCGAACGCCCGGTACGTGGGGTTCCACGACGCGTCGAAGACCTTCCCGGTCGGCTTGCCCGTCACCGTGTAGGCGGTGTTGGTCCGCGCGTTGTAGTCGTGGACCCAGACGTCGCCGTCGAACCCGATGCCGGTGGGCTCCTTTTCCGCGATCGTGCCCGGGATGGGGATCCGGGTGATGACATCCCCGCCGGAGGTCGGGCCGACCTTGCCGGCCGCCTGTGCTTCCGCCTTGGTCGCCGTCGCAGCCTTGCCGTCGGCGTTCGACGGCTTCATGCCGCTCGCACCGGCCTTCCACGCGGTGAGGTCGATCGTGCTGTTCGCACCCTTCCCGGTGCGCGCGGTGGCGCCGGCGGCGTCAAGGTCGGGGTGGCGCGCGGCCTCGCCCAGGTTGTACGTGAGTGGGGCGGAACCGTTGTTGGTCAGCGTCAGCGAGCCCACGCCGTTCTGGTCGGTACCCAACAGCGCGTCGAGGCCGTCGGCCTTCAGGCCGGCGACACCCGTGGTCAGACGCGCGTCGATCTTGGCATTCGCGTAGAGCTTGTCGAGGGAGAAGGGGTATGCCGCGGTCGTGTAGTTCGGCGCGTCGACCGTCATGGTGTAGTCGCCGACCGGAAGCTGGCGATGCACGATGCCCGTTCCGTTGGTCGTGACGGTCTCGACGAGCCCATCCTTGTTCGTGAACGAGACCTTAGCCCCGGCCACCGGCAGCCCGTCGTTCTTGTCGACGACGGTCGCGTCGAGGTACCCGAAGTCAGGCATGTCGTAGGTGACGATCATTCCGTCGCGCAGCACCGGGGCGCTGTCGGAGAACCGGATGCCGTCGACGCCGGCCCAGCCCTGGATGCCGCTGATGGCGTGCGCGCCGGCGGTCACCGGGTCGTCGGTCCCGATGCCGTCGCCGTACCCGAAGATCACGGTGCCCGAGCGGGTGAGCGTGGCCGAATAGCTGACCGGCTCCGTGTACTCCGACCGGGTCGGATAGGCCCAGAGCTTGGCGTTGCGGAACTCGACGACGAACGCGTCCTCGCCGTTGACCTTGGTGGCTGCCGTGAAGACGCCCCCGCCGGGGGCGAACTCGACGGGGGTCTGGACGTAGAACGGGAAGATGCCCGCACCGCCGCTGCCGGGTCCGGTGCCCTCGTCCGGGGTGATCACGCCGCGCAGGCTGATACCGAGGGTGTCGTGGCTGCCGTTGTAGAGCGCGACCGGGAACGGCAGCTTCACCGTCGCCCACACGCCGCTCGGGAACGCGACCGGGTCGGCGCCTCGCAGGTACTCGCCGTCGGAGACGGCGCAGCTGTAGCCGCCCTTGTCGACGACGAGCCCGACCGGGATCTCGCGCGACTCGTTCTGCGCGCCGACGGTCAGCGGGACCGTCGTGGGCGAGAAACAGGCGTTGGGCTTGACGGTCAGCGTGTACCCGCCCTCGGGGACAGCGCTGATCGTGAACGCACCGTCGGCATCCGTGCGTACCGGCTTCAGCGGCGTGTCCTTGACGGAGACGTCGGCGTTCGGGACGGGCCGTTTCTTGTCGTCGACGACCCTGCCGCTGATGTCGTGCTTCGCGGCGGCCGTGAGCGGCAGCTTGACGGAGGTGTCCTGGCCGAGGGAGATCGTGACGTTGGTGGTCGCGGTCAGGTAACCGAAGACCTTGGTGCTGAGCTGGTAGTCGCCGACCGGGAGGTTCGTGGTGAACCGGCCGTCCTTGTCGGTTCCGATCGACCGGCTGAACGGACCGCTGATCGTCACCTCGGCGGCGGGGACCGGGGCGCCGTTGGCGGTGACGACACCGGTGAGGGTGCCGCCCTTGCGGGGCGCGAGCTCGAGCAGGCGGACGAGGTCGAGCCGGCCCTCGCCGTACTTGTTGTTGACCTCGGCGGTGCCGCCGCACTCGGTGTCGTCGACGTCGACGGCCGACTCGCCGAGCAGGCGGCGGGTCTCCTCGACCTGCCCGACGAGGGTCGGGTCGTAGCTCCACAGCGCCGCGACGGCGCCGGCGACGTGGGGGGCCGCCATCGAGGTGCCGGACATCTCGGTGTAGCTGTTGCCCGGGTAGGACGACCGGACGGCGACGCCCGGAGCGGAGACCTCGGGCTTGATCCGGCCACCTTCACCCTCGCCCTTGCGCGAGAACGACGCGAGCGTGCCGTCCGACCCGTAGGCGCCGACGGAGTAGGCACTCTCGGCGGAGCCGGGCGAGGAGACGGTGTCGCAGGCCGCGTACGGCGTGGTGTTGCCCGATGACCAGACGCTGAAGATGCCCGCGGCGCTCCAGGCCTCGTCGATGGCCCGGAAGAAGTCGTCGAAGCTGTGCTCGACGGTTTGGCCCCACGAGTTGTTGATGACGTGGGGGCGCTTGGACGGGTCAGGGCTGTTCCCGTGGACGTCGGTCGGGGCGAGCAGCCACCAGCCGGACTGGAGCAGCGACTCGACGCCGGTGCTGTCGCAGCAGCCGTTCGTCGCGATCCACTGCGCGTCCGGGGCGACGCCGACGTGGTTGGTGCCGTCGTCGCCGACCATGGTGCCCATGGTGTGCGTGCCGTGTCCGTTGTCGTCGCACGGTGTGCCCGTGCACGTGCCCCGGGTGGCCATCCAGTTGTAGTTGTGGTCGATGGTGCCGTCGGGCTTCGTGCCGCGGTACTGATGCACCAGGGCGGGGTGGTCGAACTGGACGCCCGAGTCGAGGTTGGACACGGTGATGCCCGCACCGGTGGCGCCCATGGCCCACGCCTGGGGGGCGTGGATGGCGTCCAGACCCCACGAGACGGTGCCTGCCTCGGCGGCGGCCTTCGGGGCGGTGGGGCGGGCAGCCTGGTCAGCAGGGATCTTCTCGTCCACGGGCTCGACCAGCGCGACCTGCGGCGTCGCGTGGATCTCGGCGACCTGCGCCATTGAGGCCACGTCGAGGGCGAGCTTCTCGTTGCCCCCCTTGACGAGCACTGTGTTGGCGATCGGGTAGGAGGTGTACTTGACGCCTGCCCGGTCGAGTTCGGTGGAGACGGATGCCAGGGAGTCCTTCGCCGCCGCGGTCAGCGCGTCGTAGACGAACTGACCACGAGCGGTCCAGTCGGCGATCTTCTTCGCCGGCCCGAGGTCGGCAGCGGTCTCGAACGTGATCCAGAAGTCGGAAGCCGGAGAGGTGCGGAAGCGGTCCTTCAGGCTTAAGGCGATCTTGTTGGCGGCGGGGCCGGGATCCGGCTCAGCGGCAGACGCCGGTGGAGCCTGGATCATGCTCAGGCCGACCGCTGCGGCGAGCGAAGCCGCGAGGGCTTTGAGTCTCATGAGAGTCCTTCGACCTACAGGGGTTGGTAGGGGTCGTGGTTTTTGTGGTCGTCGGCACCGTCAACGTCACGGGCGTCGGGGGCGCCGACGTCCGGCTCGCGGGGCAGCTCGGATGGTGGCGGGTGCTCGACGGCGTCGTCGTCACCCGCGACAGGTCGCTCAGGCATGCATTGCCCAACGGCTATGAATCATCCAGTCATGCTCGGCGGGACGAGTGACCGTCGCTATCCAGCGGATACGTCAATTTTCACGACGCGTCGTGGAGGGAGTCCTCTTCTGCGAACACTCCGGCCTCCACTGCCTTGACCGCGAGCGCGGTCCGGGAGCTCACCTTCAGCTTGCGCATCGCCGCACGCAGCTGTTGATCCACTGTGGCCGGCGACTTGGCCAGGATCCGGCTGATCTCCCGGTTCGTCTTGCCGGCGACGACCAGTTGGACCACGTCGAGCTCGCGAGGTGAGAGCTGGTCGCCGTACCCGCGTCGGCCGCCGCGCCACAGTCGCGGGACCTCGGCGCCGTGTTCACGAAGCCGCTGTGCGACACGGTCTGCATCGCCGCGGGCTCCAAGCCTGAACAGCTGCTCGTACTGTGCCGCCAGCAGCTTCCGGCCTCGTTCGATCTGGCCTTGCGCGATGAGCGCCTCGGCTTGACGCTCGCGGGCGAGCATGGCGTCGTAGGGGCGCGGCAACGCGCTCCAGGCGCGCGCCGCCCGATCGTATGCCGTCGCCGCGCGGGCGTGATCTCCGGCTGCCGCGAGCAGCAGGGCACGGCATACGGTGAGCGCGGCGCGAGGCGCAGGCGCCGTACGGCCACGCAGTCCTCTGGCGAACTGGTCGCCCAGGCGTGTCGCGGCCTTCAGATCGCCCGCGGCGAGGTGCGCCTCGATCCGGGCGGGGACGAGGTCCGTCGCCCAGACCCAGATGCCTTTTCTCCGGACGGTGTCGATCGGCTCGTTCGTGACCTGCAGCGCCCGGCCGCTGTTTCCGTCCGTCAGCCACAGTCTGGCCAGCGCAGCGGCGGCCTCCATCGTGTCGTCGGCTGCGCCGAGACGGGCAGACTCCTCGAGGACCAGCCGGAACTGCTCCTCCGCAGCGCGCCGCCGTCCGGCTGCGGCTGCCAGCCGGGCCGCGAGGCGAATGCTGCCGAGGTAGTGCGCCGGCCGGTCCCGGTCGGCATCGGCGAGTGCCGCGCTTCGCTCCGCGAGACCCTCCCACCGGCCGGTGAGCCACGCCAGGTTGGCCTGTTCGAGTCGGACGTTGTGGTGCAACCGGGACGCCTGCTCGGCCTCGGCAAGGCGCATGGCCACGGCGAGGTGTTCCTCCGCGTCGGCGTACCGACCCCAGATCAGGGCGCCGGTCCCGACATTTGCGTGGATGCGGGCCACGTCGAGACGCTCCGCCGAGGTCACGCCGTCGATGGGCAGGCCGGCGACGACGTCCCAGGCCTCCTCTTCGCCGAGCATGAGCAACGCCGCGGCTCGGTTGCCGGCCAGGTTCAGCCGGTCTGCGGGAGAATCGAATTCGGCGGTGAGCTCAGCGGCGCGATCCAGCCAACGCCGATGGGTCGACGCCGGCCACGGCCCCGCATAGGCCCATCCAAGGTAGGTCATTGCCCGAGCCGCCTCGACCGGGTCATGGTCGAGGTTGGCCACCGCCTGCTCCAGCTCGCTGAGTGCGGCCTGCGCCTCACCCCCGGTGATCAGGAGCCGACCCAGGGGGTTGCGGATCTCGGCCTGCTGGCGGGCGGAGAGACCGGGGGTCTCCAGCACCGAGCGCAAGGTACGGATCACGCGGTGGTAGACCTCGTCGACCGGTTCACGACGGCCCAGTGCGGCAACTCCGGCGATGCGCGCGACCCGTGCCCTATCCACCGGCGGCAGCACGGCCCACGACAACAGATCGACCAGCAAGTCGACCGCCTTGGTGTGGTCACCCGAGGCCATGGCCAGCTCGGCACCCTGCTCGGCGTACCGCGCCCAGGACTGCGTCTCGCCCGCCTCACGGAAGTGGTGGGCAAGGCGTGCGACAGGCGGCGGCTGGATGTCCTCCAAGGCCCGGCCGGCCAGCAGGTGGAAGTGCCTGCGGTCGGTCAACGGGATCGCTTCGTAGACAGCCGTGGCGGCCAGCACATGCCGGAATCGCCACTGGTCGCGGTCGTCTCCGTCCAGGACGCCAGCGTTGGCCGCCTCCGCGACAGCGCCTCGACACGCAGCTGGTGACAGACCGGCGGTCACCGCGATCGTGGCCACCGATGACCGCTCAGCCAACGTCGCCGCGGCTCGCAACACCTGCTGCGCCGTCGGCGACAGACGGCCCACCCGCTCCCGGGTGGAGTCGCGCACCGTTGGCGGCACCTGTAGCTCGCGCAGCTTCAGCCGGACCCACTGTCCGTCGCGGAAGACGAGGTCGGCGCGGTCGCACATGAGGCGAACCGACTCCTCCAGCGCCAGAGGAACGCCACCGGTCCGCTCGTGCATGAACGTCGTGAACTCCTGCGATATCGGGTTGCCGTCCAGCATCGAGGACACCAGCGCAGCCGTGTCGTCGGGTCGCATCGGCGCAAGGGCGATCCTCAGCTGGGTCACGCCGGCAGGCAACCGGGACGTCAGCCGCAGCAACAGCGATCCGACGTCCACCTCCTCCGGCCGATAGGAGATCACGAGGCTCGGCCCGTCCGATTGCTGTCGGGAGGTGACGAACAGCAGGAACTCCAAGGTCACCTCGTCGGCCCAGTGAGCGTCCTCGAGCACGAGAACGTCGACACGCAGAGCCCGCAGCAGCTCGTCCAGGGCGCGGAACAGGCGATGCGGTGCCGCCTTCGCATCGTCCAACGGCTGCAGTGCGGGCGGCAGGTCCGAGGACCATTCAGGGAACAGGGGCCGTAACGCACCCGCAAGCTCGGTGAGCCGCAATCGCGACACCGGGCGGTCGATCCCACGGAACGCGTCGACGATCGGCCCCAACGTCAGCGACTCGCGAAGCGGTGGGCACACCGAGACCAAGGCGGTGCGCTGGTCCGGCGCGGCCAACCACTCTCGCAGCAGTCGGCTCTTCCCGATCCCCGCCTCGCCCTCTACCAGCACGATCGCCGGTGGCCGGGCCAAGGCGCCCCGAAGCGCCGCCATCTCCCGATCACGACCCACGAAATGCGGCGTAGAAACCGTCGGTGAAGTCCCGTCGTCCTCGGGCGAGGGGTCGAGCATGCGTGATGATCTCGCTTTTCGATGCTCGGGCACAAGTACCATCGCGGCGACTCGCGTTGCGGGATCCTCATCGCAGGACGCCCGGCCCCGATCGGCGAGGGGCCGGCAGTACGGGCAGCTGATCAAGGGCGGCCTGGATCGGCTGACTCAGCAGCTGACCTCCAGGTGGACGCGCGCCGCCAATGATCAGCCGGCAGCCGGCGGCGTAACCGGACAATGCCCTGGATCGCGGGCCGGACGAAGGGCAGCGGTCCGCCACTCGGTTCGTCCAACATCTGCGGTACGTCCTCAGCGGCGTGTTCGCCTGCCGCCCCGTACACGACGGCGGGGACCACTGGGGGCGGACACCTGGTGGGCGGTGGGATGACATCCGGGATCTGTGGGGAGCGGGCGGCCCGCGGTACGCGGACAATGGGGGAATGAAGCGAGAGGTACGCCTGATGCGGTTGACCGGGACGCGCGCTAACGGCGCGGTGGCGACGGGCGCGGCGGCTACAGGCGCGCGGGCTGCCGGGGCGGCCTCGCTCGGCGCCCTCGCCGTGGGGGCGCTGGCCGTCGGGGCCGTCGCCGTCGGAGCGCTGGTCATCGGGCGGCTGACGATCCGCCGGGCGGTCGTGCGGGAGCTGCGCGTCGGCCGGTTGGAGATCGACGAGCTGGTGGTGCACAGCCGACCCACTGCTGAGGGATAGCCCACTCCGGCGGCGGGCGAGATCGTCGTTGGCGCTGCGCGGGGACGGCGCCGGTAGGCATGGCACCACGAACGTCGCGAGTTGCTCAGGGGCGCCGGCGAGGTCGGCGCCCTACGCACCCGAACCACAGTCGACCGCTGCCGCGGCGTTTTGGGCGTACTTTGCGGGGAATGATCGCGGTTGGTCGGTAGCAGGATCACCATGTCCTGCGCGGGAACCCCGCGACTGGCGTAGCGGCGGCGGGCTGGTGCCGGTGGGCGTCGAGGCAGCGACGGTCGCACGTCGCTGGCCTCCCGCCTCACATGGGGTCGATCTCACAGTCCTGGCGCTGCCTTCATTCCTTCTCAGGGTGCTAACTTCGGTCAAGAGAAGTTAGATGGGAGTGTGAGAGAACGTGACGCTCAGGTACGAGGTGTTCGTTGCCGATCCACTGCCGCTCGCGGTGAGCGAGCCGGTGCCCAATGGTGACCGCCGGATGTTCTCGCCCTTGTCGGTCACCCTGATCTCGGGCAGCCGGGACGCCGTGCTCGTCGACCCGCCGCTCACCCGGGCGCAGGCGGATCAGGTCGCCGCGTGGGTCGCAGCGAGCGGCCGGCGGTTGACCCACATCTTCGCCACGCATGGTCACGGCGATCACTGGTTCACAGCCGGGCTGCTCGCCGAGCGGTTCGGGGCCGAGGTGGTCGCCTCGGCCGGCACGATCGAGCAGATGCACCGCAACGTGGCCATCCGGCCGGTCTTCTGGGACAAGCTAGTGCCCGGCCAGATCCCCGACGCGCCGGTCACGGCGACCACCCCGCCGGGCAACCGCGTGGAGTTGGAGGGCCACGAGTTGGTCATCGTGGAGGTGGGCCACAGCGACACCGACGAGACCAGCGTGTTACACGTGCCTGGCCTCGACCTGGTGGTGGCCGGCGATGTCATCTACAACGGCGTGCACCAGTTTTTGGTTGAGTCCGGCGACGGCGGACGTGACGCGTGGCGCAAGGCCATCGACGCCGTCGAGGCGCTGCGCCCCCGGTTCATCGTGGCCGGGCACAAGGACAAGGGCCTCGACGATGACGCGGCGCGCACTGTCGCGCAGACTCGCGAGTACCTGGACGCGGTCGACGAACTGCTGGCCAGACACACGACCGCGCTGGGGTTCTTCGACGGCATGTTGGAGCGGTTCCCCGCCCGGCTCAACCCGGGCGCCCTGTGGGGCGGCGCCGTCGCCCTATACGCCTGACCCCGGCAACAAGGACACCGCCCACGCCGCCCGCTACAACCACGCCCTGGCCAACATCTCCCAGGGACACGCTGTAGCCGTTGGAGGGCTGCGCCTACTTTCGCACGCGGAAGCGGAGCATGGTGACGGCGCCCGACTGGGTATTGCTGAAAGGTTCCAGGTCGATCCTGCCAAGGCCTGGAGGCGAGAAACGGACACCGTCGCCGAGCAGCAGCGGTAGGACGTACACCAGGATCTCGTCGACGAGCCCGCGCTGCAGACACTGGGCGGCCACATCGGCACCGAGGATCTCCAGGTTCTTGCCGCCCGCGGCGCTGCGTGCCGTGGCAACGGCTTCCTCAAGTCCACAGCTGAGGAATGTGACGGCAGGGTCCGGCTCGGCGGGAGGATTGTGGGTGAGGACGAACTGTGCTCCCCCGTCGTAGCTGGTGTCCTGGTCGGCCATACGCTTGCCGACCTCGTAAGTACCCCGGCCGATGAGCATGGCGCCCGTGGCCGCCATGACCTCCGGGACCGTATCCGCAGTCAGGTACTCGAAGATCCAGTCCATCGCGTGGCCAGGACCGGCGATGAAACCGTCCAGCGACATCACCCTGTTCACGACCACCTTGCCAGTGAAGGTGCCTACATCACTCATACGCTTCTCCAAGGATCTTGGAAACCGAGGTCGGACCCTGGTTCGGCCCGGCGGGGAGGGCAAGGGCGGCCCGCGACGCACCGCATGCCGCGACTGCGCAAAAATAGCAGCGGTCGCCACCCGCGTTGGGCCTACGGACCGTCGATCGGCGTTGCGATACCGTCAAGGTGCCCCCACCGGCGTCGAGCAGTCCGCGTCCACCGGCTGGCGACGGTCCGCAGGGCACCCCACGAAACAAGGGAGATACCGATGCTGGAGCCTGAGCCGGCTCAAGACGCCCACGCCGAGGATGCCGACGAGCCAACCACGGCCGAGACCGAGACCGGCGAGGTCGAGGTTTACGAAAATCGGGCTGCCCGACGCGGGAAGGGCAAGGTGGCCTCGCCTCAACCGGATGGAAAGGGTCAGCGATCCGGCGGCCGGGGTTCGGTCCAGAGCCCGCGCCAGTGGGGTAACCGCCGAAGCGGTTGATCCCTTGGTGGAGCGTTCGTTGGGTGAGGGAGCTTCGGCTGGTCATGTCCGTCCGGTCCGGGTGAAGACCAACAGTTCCACGCAGGATCTGGCTGCTTACGTCGGCGCCTGTCGGGGTCTTCGGGACGGGCGAGTTCCCAGGAGTAGGCGGGCGCTCGTCCTGACCGACGGTCTCGGCGGTGTCGGTGTCGGCGCTGCTGCGAAGGAGGTTGCGGACCCAGGCGCAGGTGTCCGCGCGGTGGTCGACGAGAGTCTTGCCGGACCAGCTACGGGAGACGACGATGGGTCGGCCGCCGTGATGCCCTTGTCGCGTAGGTGGCGGCGGTAGCGGTCGTAGTCGTAGCCCCGGTCTGCGTATGGTCGTTGCCGGGGCCGGCCGCGGATGCCCTTGATTCAGGGGATCTTGTCGACCAGGGGCATGAGCTGGGTGACGTCGTGGCAGTTTCCGCCGATGAGGCTCACGGCGAGGGGATGCCGCCCGCCTCGGTGATGACGTGGTGTTCGAGCCTGGCTTGCGGCGGTCGAGCGGGCTTGGACCGGTTTCGGGTCGCCCTTCAGCGCCCGGACGCCGGAGCCGTCGATCAGCGCCCGGACGCCGGAGCCGTCGATCAGCGCCCGGACGCCGGAGCCGTCGATCAGCGCCCGGACGTGGGAGCCGTCGATCACCGCCCGGGACATGTCGAGCTGATTGTTGATCCGGAGCTTTCCGAGCAGAACCTCGTGCAGTCGTTGCCACACCCCGGCGTCGTTCCAGTCCCGCAACCTGCGCGAGCAGGTCATGCTGAGCCGAACCCCAGTTCCTGGGGCAGGTGCTCCCACGGGATCGCGGTGTAGAGCACGAACAGGATCCCGCACAACACCTTGCGGTCGTCGAGGGCTTACGGCCCGGAAACCGGTGCCGCCGTGGGGCGGGGTGGCAACAGCGGCGCGATCTCGGCCCACAGGTCGTCCGAGACCATCCACGGCGGCTGCTCACCCCTCCTCGCGTTCAGACAGAACCCATCCTCTCGTCCGGAGAGGGCGGCCGGGCCGGATATACGCTGATGCTCGTCGATGTTGCCAGAGCGGATCCGGGCGTGTTGGAATGGCTCACATCGCCGCAGCGCGGGGGCAACCGTGCTGGGAACGGCCAGCACGGGAGCATCGCAGTGCCGGCAGCGCGCCGCTTTGGCAGACGCTCGCATGCCGCATCGCCGGGCCATCTCTGTGACGACGGGCATTTTGCCGGGCAGGCATCCTCGCCCGCCGTACGTATCCCCGGGTACGTGTCCCCGACGGCCGACGCGCTCGACGACTGACACGCCGGGGGCGTCCGATTCGGTCTGCCAGCGCACCAGAACCGGCGACGAGGTGAGAAGCAATCATGATTTCCCGAGAGAGTTTCGCGGGGTGGTACCGAAACCGCCTGGTGTGGGTGGCGGTGATCCTGCTGGCGGTGTCGGCCGGCACGGTCGTACTGGTCAACCAGGCCGGCCCGGAGGCGGAGCCGGCGGATCTGCAAGCGCAGATCATGACCCGGATGCGCACCACGCTCGAACAGGCGGACCCGGGGCAGCACAACCACGCCGGACACAGTGTTCAGCAGGTGGCCACCGAGGAGAAGCCGGCGGTGATCTGCGGGGTCCGCGTCTACGGCTACGAGCCGGCCGAGGTCACCGCGCTCGCCGACGTGCAGACGGTCTACGGCTTCCACCTCTGCGGGGTCGCCGAGCAGAAGCGCCCCTGGGACGTTGCGGTCAAGCTGGCCGGCCCTGTGATCATGGACATGTCCACCGAGCCTCCGGGCATCCAGGTGGTCGAGGCGACCGCCGACGTCATGTTCGTCGACCGGCTGCGGGAGATGTTCCCGGCCAAGTACGCGGAGTTGGCGCTCAAGGAGGCGCTGGCCGACTCGGAAATGGCCGACCAGCGCCGCCGGTACGACGCCGCAGCCGGGCTTTGACCACGCCGGGCGGCCGGGCGGGGTGGTCGTGCCCGCACCCACCCGGCCGCCGGATCCGAACTGCGAAACCAGAGGCTGGACAGCGCCTTCACCGGGCCCTCCGGTAGCTGTGAACCGTCCGTGTACCGCAGTGGATGCCGTTGCGGGCGATCCGTACGGCGATGCCGCGGCTGCGGACCTCGGTGCGCAGACCCGTCGTTCCGGCTCTAAATCGATAAGCATTGATATTTAGGCTCATAGATGTAACAGTTGGTGTGGGAGCGTTCCCACGCTGATCTCTAGTACCGAAGAACGGAGGATGAACAGTGCGTTCACACAAGTCCGATCAATCCGACGGACGGTCCCGGTCAACCGTCCGTCAGTCCCTCCGAGTGCTCGTCCCGCTGTTCGCCATGGTGGTCGCTATGCTGCCCTGGACCGGCGCAGCCCAGGCGCACGGCACCGTCATCAACCCGGCGAGTCGCGCCTACCAGTGCTGGAAGACCTGGGGCAACCAACACACGAACCCAGCCATGCAGCAACAAGACCCCATGTGCTGGCGGGCGTTCCAGGCCAACCCCGACACCATGTGGAACTGGATGAGCCAGCTGCGGGACGGCCTCGCCGGCCAGTACCAAGCCCGCACCCCGGACGGACAGCTGTGCAGCAACGCCCTCTCCAGGAACGACACCGTGAACCAGCCCGGAGCATGGAAGGCGACCACCGTCAGCCGCAGCTTCACGGTCCAGATGTACGACCAGGCCAGCCATGGTGCTGACTACTTCCGGGTCTACGTCACCAAGCAGGGATTCAACCCGGCCACCCAGCGGGTCGGGTGGGGCAACCTCGACTTGATCACGACGACCGGGCGCTACGCGCCAGCGCAGAACATCTCGTTCAACGTCTCGGTCTCTGGACGCACCGGAAACCACGTCCTGTTCGTGATCTGGAAGGCGTCACACATGGACCAGACCTACATGTGGTGCAGCGACATCAACATCGCCTGATCGGCAAGATTGACAGCCGCGGCACTACTCCGGCCCAGGACGTTGGCGTCCTGGGCCGGATTGTTCTTCGTAGTGCCCTACCTGTGGGTGCCGAACAACACCGGCGCACTGCTGAAACTGGCCGACCCGGCCTCAATCCGTCAACATGGATCGATGTAATAGACGGGGTCCCAGTCGACTCGTACTGGATCGTTGCCCGGTCCAATGACCCTCTCGGTCGACTTGTCCTGTCGCTTCAAGATCGCGCGCGGACCCGGATTGCCGGTCTGGCTGTTGGCGACGGCACCGTCGCCGATGAAGTTGGACAACGAACGTTCCGAGCAGGCGTAGAGATAGTAGACAGTGTGCAGGCCGTTACCCTCACCGGCGGCGAGGCACAGGAACCCGCTCGGGCAGTTGTTGATGAGGCGGTTCCGGTCGTCCAGGCGCTGACCGCCGTACCGGAGTTCCCTGTTGTCGGGAAACCATGGCTCGACCCATGGCGCCCAGGCCATCGCCGCAGCGACGGGTCTGCTCGACCGCTCCTGGGCGGTCCTTTCCGTTGCCTGCGCCGCCGGAGCGGTCATCGAGAAGGCCGAGAGCAGAACGATGATCGCCGCGACGACGGTCAGCGCCCGATAGCGCGGTCGTGCGGATTCGCCAGGACGCTCGCCGGGTAGATTTCCCCGTGGTGCACGCATGTGTTCCCCCACTCCTCTTGGCGCCTGTGCGGGTGTCGGCGTAGCCGCCGCACGGCGTGGTCTTGCGCTCCTTCCTCAGAGGATTCAGGGAGTGTTCAAGCTCGTCCATGCGGCTGTGTGCACACCTGTTCGTTCTGCGTGCACTGCCATGTTCTGGCGGCGGAACTGGAGCGGGGAGAGTCCGTAGGCGCTGCGAAACGCTTGGCTGAAGTGCGTCGGGTTGCGAAAACCCCACTGGCCCCCGATCGCCTGGATCGAGCGACCGGCCAGTCCGGGCTCGGCGAGGTCGCGCCGGCACTGCTCCAGGCGGCGCTCGCGGATCCAGCCGGCGACGGTGTGCTCCTCCTCCTGGAAGAGCTTGTGCAGGTAGCGCAGAGAGATGTGGTGCGCCGCGGCGATCGACTCCGGGTTCAGGTCCGCGTCGCCCAAGTGCTCCCGGATGTACGCGTGAATCTGGGCCATCAACGCTCGCCGTCTGCTGTGCTGCGGCACCACGGCCTGCGCATCCAGCGCGTCGGCCAGCGCCACGGTCAACAGATCGAGCGTCAGAGTGGACAGCCGGGTGGTGTCGGCCGGGCTCAGCTCGCCCATGCTCCGCGCGAGCTGAAGCAGGAACTGCGAAGACAGCGCGGCGACGCCGCCCGCGGCCGGCAGGCGCACCGCGCCCAGTTTCCGCAGGTCCCGGGAAGGCAGCGGCAGCAGCGTGCGCGGGAAGCGCAACAGGAGCAGCTGGCTCACCGGGACGTGCGGGTGCAACTCGGCCACATAGGGCCGCGAGGTATCGAACAGCATCAGTTCTCCGACGCCGAAATCCGCGTGCCGGCGATCCTGCGCGATCATGCCGGTACCGCGCACCATGCAGCCCAGTTTGAACACCTCCGGATCGGCCTGGCGAATGAGCTTCGGCGTGCGATGCACCGAGTGCGGCATGCTGGTGATCAGCGCGGCCTGCACGCCGCCGAACCCACCGACATCAATCCGACCCTGGAATTCGCGCTCCAACTGCGGATCGCAGCGCAGGTCGTAGGGGACAAAGACCTCCGCGCTCACATCGCGCCAGAAGTCGAACCGCTCTCCCGGCGGCAGATTATCCGTGCTGATCACATCCATGACGCCGCCAACCGGTTGTCCTCATGGATAAATCTACCTATGTGGCTTACGTTACCGAGAGCATCAGGCCAGCGACAGGGTTTGAAGCGCAGGGGCATCCTCCTCGATTGCCGTGTCAAGGTCGTTTTCCTCCGCCCCCACCGGCCCGGCCGCGGCGGAGGTGCCGCCTCAGGCGACCGGATCCTGAGCTCCGAACGGTGCGTACCCAGCGACCGTCGCGGAGGTGAGCGCTCCAGCCGCCTGCCCCGCGGCTTCATGCCACCACCACGACTACCCGGCGACCAGCAGGCACGGCGCTGAGGCGGACAGGTTGTCGCGCACGCGACCGAGATCAGCGCCGGCATCAGGACGCTGATCGCCGCCCCGGTAGGGGTACCGCGAAGGGATCGGCGGGAGGGACGCAGCCGTAACCCTGCAGGGCGCCGCGATCAGGAGCTGATCCGGGTCGCCCTTCCGCCGCCATCGAGGTCCTGGAAGTGGTGCTCGTGACGGAGGGCGCTGAAGGGACCCCGTGTCTGCTCGTCGACAAAGCGGTGTGGGCGTTCGTAGACGGTGATACGGCTGGTCATGCACCAGCGCAGATCCGAAATGACGCGCGCGGAAAGGTAACCTCGTCCGCGAGGGGGAGGCGGCGCTGAACTGTGCTGGTTGCGGCCGTTTCCTGGCTGCCCTGTGGGGATGCGGCGTGAACGAGGTGGTCGTCGGGCTCCAACTCGGCGCAGGCCGGTGCGCTAGGCGCACGGAGAGGGGGCAGACGATGGAACACGGCACCCGCGACGATCTCCTCGGCCGGCTGGCCGAGGAGATCGGGTCCGTTACGACCACGCACCCGCTACGGGTCGCCATCGACGGGCCGCCTGCCGCCGGCAAGACCACGCTGGCCGACGAACTCGAAGTCGTCCTCCACGCGGAGGGTCGCGAAGTCATCCGCGCGACGATCGACGACTTCCTGTTCCCCCGGGCACAGCGCTATCGACGCGGCCAGTTCTCGGCCGAGGGCTGCTACTTCGACGCCCACGACCGCGACGCGATGTGTCGGGTTCTGCTCGATCCGCTGGGCCCGGACGGGGACCGAAGGTTCCGGACAGCGGTCTACCACCGGGAAACGGACACCACGCTGCCCCTCCCGGTCGCGACGGCCCCTGCGGACGCCGTGCTGCTCTTCGACGGCGTCTTCCTCCTACGCCCAGAGCTGATCAACCGGTGGGACCTGAGCGTCTTCATGTCCGTCACGTTCGATCGGACGTTGGATCGCGCCCAGGCCCGAGGCACGGCACTCGCCGGACTTACCGCCGACGCAACCGAGATCGAGCGGTCCTGGCGCAACCGCTACATCCCCTCCCAGCAGCTCTACTTCACTGAGGCCCGCCCGACCGACCACGCCGACATCATCGTGAACAACGACGAGCTCCAGCAGCCCGCCTGGGAAGTCAGACCGCACTGATCGGCACACAGGATTTGACCGGGCTGCCGACCACGATCCGGGCCACCACGGCACGAACGCTCGCGACGTTCCCGGTCGGGTCTCCGGCGCTGGTCGTCCACCGCTACCCCGCCGAGCAGCCAGACGGCCACCGCGACGACGAGGTAGACACTTGCCGCGATTTCCAGCCCGCTCCGCATCGTGCATCGAGCGAGGTTCAATTCGCCGGCGCCGCCCGGCCAAAATGTGATCGCGATCGTCGCGGTTGATAGTCGAATTCTCGTTAGTCGACGCACGGAATCGCGAGGACGATCTGCGACAACGTCAACATCCGTCAGCGTCGCGATGCGGCAGCTGATCGCTGCCCGGGACTGGGTGCACGTGATCCGGCTGCCGGCTTGCGTACCCGATCTCAACCCACCGAAGCCGTCTGGTCACACCTGAATCGCAGCGTCGGCAACCTCGCCGTGCATGGCGTCGACCATCTCCAGGCGATCATCAAGCACCGGCTCAAGCGGATCCAGTACCGGCCCGACCTTGTCGACGGCTTCCTCGCCCACGCCGGCCTCACCCTCGAACCCGACTCGACGGCCAAGACCGGATGGTCCACCGGCTCGGGAGCTGGGGGCCCCGGCGTCGTGGAAGATGGCTCATACTCGCCCAGGTGTATCGATACACCGGAAAGGACGGTCCTGCGTCGTCGCCTGATGCGACCAGGGCAAGCGGTCCGGATAACGCACAAGAGGCTCTTGTCGAGCCCCCACGACTCGCCGAACCGCCCGGGTCGACCCTGACCGATCCGTTCGTGCGGGACGCGCCGACAGTGCTCTCGTACGCCGCGCTCGGTTGCTTCACCTTCTGGCTCTACGCGTTCGGGCCGGCGGTCACCCTGCTCCGCGAGGAGCTCGGGTTCTCCTACTCGGTGCTCGGTGTCTACCAGGTGTTCTGGGCCGGTGGCGCCGCCTTGGCCGGGGCTACGTTCGCGTGGGCTGCCCGCCGCTTTGCCAGGGGCACGCTGTTGTGGGCCTCGGCGCTGGCCACCGCCATCGGGGCGGGCCTGTTCACCCTCGGCAGCGGTGTGCTGGCCACCCTGATCGGCGCCGTAGCGTTCGGCATGGCCGGAACGATGCTGCTCACCGTGATCCAGGCGATCCTGTCCGACCGCCACGGCAACCGACGCGACCGAGCCCTGACCGAGGCCAACGTCGGCGCCGGCGCGTCCGCCGTGTTCGCCCCGATGGTCCTGGGTGCGCTGGCGGCCACCGTGCTGGGCTGGCGTGCCACGTTCGGGCTGCCGGCCGTCGTGCTCGTCCTGCTCTACCTACGCTACCGCCGCCAGCCGCTGCCGGAACGGCCCCAGCACCACACCGAGGAGCAGCGTGGACGGCTGCCGTTGGCCTGCTGGCTGTTCGCGATCCTGACGGCGGTCAGTTCGGCGATCGAGTTCAGCCTGGTGTTCTTCGGGCCCCAGATGCTCATCAACCTCGGCTGGTCCGCCGCCGCTGCCAGCACCGCGATGAGCAGCAACCTCGCTGGGATCCTTGCCGGGCGCCTGCTCGGCGCCGGGCTCACCCGCCGAGCGGGCCGCACCGCCACCCTCCTGTACGCCTCCCTGGCGCTCACCTTCGCCAGCATTGTCGTGTTCTGGGTGACCGGTCAGCCGGTCGTCGCCGTCGTGGCGCTGTTCCTGTCCGGAGTGGGCATCGCGAACCTCTATCCCCTCGCGCTCGCCCTCACCCTCGAAGCGGCCGACGGGCAGGAGGACCACGCCAACGCCCGCTCGCAGGTGGTCCTCGGCGTGCTCGCGGCAGTCTTCCCGTTCCTCCTCGGTAGCCTGGCGGACCAGTACGGGCTGACGGCCGGCTTCGCGCTCGAACCCGTCCTGATCGGCCTCTGTGTGCTCATGCTCTGGTGTGGCCTTCGTGCTGGCCACCGCACCGCCTAGCCGAACGAACCCTCGCGCCTGCACGACAGCCGAAGGAGAGGAAGGTGTCATGTCGGTGACCGTGCTGGACATCGGTGGCACACACGTGCGCTGAGCCCGGTGGTCCCCAGAGCACGGGCTTGGTGAGATGCCGTCGCGGGGGCCCTGGCCGACACTGAATCATCGCTGCGGGGGACAACCACAGCCTCAGGCACCCCGGTCCACGAGCCGCGGGGCGGGCAGCGCCGCTGACATGCCCCGTTGAAGAGTCCATCGTGGAGCGGGAGCACGGTGTACCGTCGCCGCATGACGGTGCTGCAGGAGTTTGTCGCCGCTCTTTCCAGCGGCCGGATCCAGGTTGTCGACCTCACCGCTCCGCTCTCGGACCAGACCCCGATCCTGGGTCTGCCCGAGCAGTTCGGCCAGACCTGGCCGTTCCGGCTCAGCGAGATCAGCCGGTACGACGACCGTGGTCCGGCCTGGTACTGGAACAACTTCTCCACCGGCGAGCACACCGGCACCCACTTCGACGCCCCGGTGCACTGGGTCACCGGTCAACAGGGCGCGGACGTGTCGCAGGTCCCGGTGAGCCAGTTGATCGCCCCGGCGGTGGTGATCGACCACGCCGCCGACGCCGCCGACGACCCTGACTTCCTGCTCGAGGTCGAGCACATCAAGGCGTGGGAGGCGGAGCACGGTGCCCTGCCCACCGGTGGCTGGCTGCTCTACCGCACCGGCTGGGACGCGTACGGCGACGACCCGGAGCGGTACGCCAACGCTGGGCGTACCCCGGGAATCTCCGTCGAGTGCGCCCGCTGGCTGGCCGAGGAGTCGCCGATCCAGGGCGTCGGGGTGGAGACGGTCGGCACCGACGCGGGCGCCGCGCATTCGTTCGACCCGCCGTTCCCGTGCCACTCGTTCCTGCTCGGCCAGGAGAAGTACGGCCTGACCCAGCTACGTAACCTGGCGCAGTTGCCGGCGACCGGCGCGGTGGTGATCGCCGGACCACTGCCGATCGTCTCCGGGTCCGGCAGCCCGTGCCGGGTCCTCGCGTTGGTCGAACGGTAGGACCGGGCCACAGATGCGGGTAGCCGAGGTGGTCGGGCGGGTTCTGTACGGACACGGCGCACGGCACGTCTTCGGGGTGGTCGGCAGCGGCAACTTCCATGTCACGAACGCGCTTGTGGCGGCCGGCGCCCGGTTCGTGGCGGCGGCCCACGAGGGCGGCGCGGCGAGCATGGCGGACGGGTACGCCCGCACCTCCGGGACGGTGGGGCTGCTCTCGGTGCACCAGGGTCCGGGCGTCACCAACGCGCTGACCGGCCTCACCGAGGCCGCGAAGAGCCGTACCCCGATGGTGGTCCTGGCCCCGGAGGCGACCGCGCCCCGGTCGAACTTCTTCATCGACCTGCCGTCGCTCGCCGCCTCGGTCGGGGCCGACTTCCACCGGGTACGCGCGACGCACGCGGCCGAGGACGCGGGCGCGGCGTACCGGGCCGCCGCCCGGGGCGCGACGGTGGTGCTGGGCCTCCCGTTGGAGGTGCAGCGCACCGTGACCGAACCGTGGTCCGGCCCGGTCCCTGCGGTCGCGCCGACCCCGGCCACCGCCCCGCAGGTCGAGCCGTTGCTGGCCCCGCTCCAGGCCGCACGTCGACCGGTCTTCATCGCGGGTCGGGGCGCCCGGGCGGCCCGGGAACCGCTGACCCGGCTCGCCGACGCGTGCGGCGCGCTGCTCGCGGTCTCGGCTGCGGCGAAGGGACTGTTCGCCGGGAACCGGTGGAACATCGACGTGGCCGGCGGCTTCGCCACCCCGCTCGCCGCCGAGCTGATCGGCGCGGCGGACCTGGTCGTCGCGTGGGGCAGCACGCTGAACATGTGGACCACCCGGCACGGCGAACTGATCCCGCCCTCCGCCGTCGTCGTCCAGGTGGACCACGACCCGGCCGCGTTCGGGGTGAACCGCCCGGTTGACGTGACGGTGACCGGCGAGGTGGCGGCGGTCGCCGAGGCGGTGCTCGGTCGGCTGGGCGCCGGCTCCACGGGGCCCGCGGACGCCGGGACCGGCGGCTGGCGTACGCCGGAGCTGGCACAACGGATTCGCGACCACGGCCGGTGGCGGACGGTCCCGTACCGGGACGAGGGTGCGTCGGCGCGGGCCGGCGCCCCGGCGACGATCGACCCGAGGACGCTCTCGGCCGCCCTGGACGACCTGCTGCCGCCCGACCGGACGGTGGTGGTCGACTCCGGCAACTTCATGGGCTACCCGTCGATGTGGCTCGACGTGCCGGACGTGGCCGGATTCTGTTTCACCCAGGCGTTCCAGTCGGTCGGGCTCGGCCTGGCCAGTGCGCTCGGCGCGGCGGTCGCCCGGCCGGACCGGCTCACCGTCGCCGCGGTCGGCGACGGTGGCTTCGTCATGTCCGCGACCGAACTGGTCACCGCCGTCCGGCTGGCGCTACCCCTCCTCGTGGTGATCTACGACGACGCGGCGTACGGCGCCGAGGTGCACCACTTCGGCCCGGACGGGCACCCGTTGGAGACGGTCACCTTCCCCGAGACCGACCTGGCCGCGATCGCCCGTGGTTACGGCTGCGACGGGTTGACCGTCCGGACCGTCGACGATCTCGGGCCGGTACGCCGCTGGCTCGCTGGTCCGCGTACCCGGCCGCTGGTGGTCGACGCCAAGGTCTGCGCCGCGCGCGGCTCATGGTGGCTGGAGGAGGCGTTCCGTGGCCACTGAGCCGCCGCCGTGCGTACGGCGACGGCTTCGGGATGGTTGCTCGAGACGGCCAACGCCCTGCGGTCGGGTGCGCCGGCGGGTCGACCGAGCCGCAACACGCTCGGAGCTTGGATGTGGGTGAACGCCTTGGCTACCTTCCAGGTTGGCAGATGTTGCTGCCGCAACTCGTGAACGGTCTTGGCGCCCGAGTCGATCTCGGGGATGTGACCGTCGCGCCAGGCCATGTAGTTGTTCGTGTCGATCACGATCTTGCTGGCCAACGCCTCGACCGGCATGTCGTTGACGACCTTGAGGGGCACGGCGACGACCGCGAAGTCGCCGGCGGCGCGGCCTCGGCAGCGTAGGCGGCGCGCGCGGCCGGTCCGAGGTCGGCGATGAGGCTGTCCAGCGTCTCCGGTGTCCGCGAGTTGGCGATGACGACGGTGTCCCCGTTGGCGACCGCTGCACGGGCGATCTGGCTACCGACCTGGCCCGCGCCGACGATCCCGGTGGTCGTCACGAGTGCCTCACGACCTCGTGGTCCTTCGCACCTGAAGTCAGATCAAGACCGCGGCGAGAGCGCGGAACGCGTCGGCGGGGAATGTCGTGGCGTCGCCGCCGTTGAGTACCTGGACCGCTACCTCGTCCGCGCCGGCCTGGTAGTGCTTCTCCAGCCCGGCCGCGACCTTTTCGGCCGTGCCCCAGGGGATCAGGGCGTCGACGAGGCGGTCGCTGCCGCCCCCAGCGAAGTCCTCGTCGGTCCAGCCGAATCGCCGCAGGTTGTTGGTGTAGTTCGGCAGTGCCAGGTATCCGCTCGTGTACTGCCGGGCCGTGACGCGCGCGGTGGTGGCGTCTGCGTCGAGGACCACCGCGACCTCGGGGGCGAGCAGCCGGTCAGGCCCGAGTGCCGCCCGGGCCTCGGCGGTGTGCTCGGCAGGGACGAAGTACGGGTGCGCTCCGGCTGAACGGTCGCGCGAGAGCTCGAGCATCCGCGTGCCGAGTGCGGCCAGGATCCGCCGCTCGGGAGGGAGCCCGGCCGCGTCGAGACCGTCGAGGTACTCCACCATCTTCGAATACGGCTTGCGGTAGGTTGTGCCGCTGCCTTCCACCAGCACAGCGTGGCTGGCGCCGAGACCGAGCAGGAACCGGCCGGGATGGGCCCGCTCCGCGTCCTGGGCGAACGCCGCCACCTCTGGGGGCGACGAGTGCCAGATGCTCACAATCCCCGACGCGACCCCGATGCGCTTGGTCCCGTCCAGGATCTCCCGGAAGCGTGGGGCGACGTTCTCCTCGAAACCGCCGGAGAACCAGAGCCGTGAATAGCCAAGATCCTCCAACTCGGTCGCGGCATCGATGGCCGCGCCCTGACTCTCGCTAGCAAGGAAGAACGGTTGCCATACGCTGACGAGTCGTTGTGCCATACCGGAACACTACGCATCGGCTCCGGCAGGAGCGCGACGCCGCACCACCACATCGGTACCTTCCTGGCTCGTGGAGGCGCAGCGAGAGCGCGGTCCGCAGGACGTGCTCGCATCCCGTCACCGTGGTCCCGGGTGAAGCCATCACCGGACGGTGCTGAGGGACCCTGCCGTTCATGGGACCCCCGCACCTAGCGCAGCGAGGAAGTCGTGGGGGCTGATGGTGGTGGGTCGGTCGCTGACCTGGCCGTCGCCGAGTTCGATGACGCGCCAGATGCCGTCGTCGCGCTTCGCGAGGTCGATGGTGACGAAGGGTAGGTCGAGGGCGGCGACCAGCGGTGTGAGCGTGCTGAGGTCGAGGCCTGCGGGTGGGAGGTCATCGGGGGTGTCGGAATGCGCGCCGACGAGTGCACAGGCGCCGTTGATCCACCAGGTGCGTACCTCGGCGGTGGTGAAGCGCTCGAAGGCGCGCAGGACGAAGCCGCCGGTGAAGTCGTCGGCGCGGAGTTCCAGGAAGCGGGCGGCGACCTGCCAGGCGGCGGTCGGGTCGGTGAGGTCGGGGATGAAGGCGGCCTCGTGCCAGTGGTGTTTCATCGACTTCGTGTAGTCGCGCAGCACGGCGGCGCCGGTACCGAGCTGCATCCGGGCCTGGTCGAACGCCGTCCGCTCCGCGCTGGTCGTCCAGGCGGAGGTCGGGGTGACGGGGGCGAGGCGGTGGTACCAGCCGGGGAGTTCGTGGGCGCGGCGGTACTGGTTGGCGCTGGTGCGGAGGGTAACGCCACGGGCGGCGAGGGCGTCGGAGAAGGCCCCGTACTGGTCGCTGTGGAGCATCCACCCGCGGTAGACCGCGATGCCGCCGGCGGGCACGGCCGTGACTGCGCGCTGTGGGTCGTCGCGGGTCAGCGCGTCGTGGTCGACCACCGCGACGTCGATGCCGGCGGCGCGGGCCGCGTGGGCTTCGGGCGCGAAGTGGTCGTCGGGCCGGCGTGGCCGTAGGGGGTTCGCGGGGACCAGCAGCATCATCCCGGGCATCGTGCCGGAGGTACGACGAGTGCTCCACCTGATATTCCGATCGGCCCTGTCGCCCTGAGTTGCCCCGATTGTCGTGGGGAGGTGGCACGTTCCGGCAACGAGAGCGTCGCCGGGCTGAGGATCTTGGTGGCGTCTTCTCCGACTGGCTTCAGGGCGTGTTGGCGTACTGCGGCGTGTTGTGCTGGTGCGGGGCGGATGAACACGGCGAGGATCCGCGATGGTCAGCTGTGGGATGACGTGCGGACGGCGGACAGAATGTAGCGGATGACCTGATCATCGTTGTAGAGGCTGGAGTGCGCGAATCCTTTCCGGGTGGGGGTGGCGCGCGGCTCGAGCTGCAGCAGCGTCGCCGTGCCCGGCGGTGCGGCCTCGGCCGAGCAGGACGCGACCAGACCCGCGAACGGCCCGTCGATGCCAAATACCACCGCTGACCCAGCCATCGCCGCTGCCACCGCTACCACCACCAGGCCTGGCGCGGCAAACCCGTAGACCAGCAGGTCGAACGCCAACTGCCCGCCGTGGCCGACGAAACCGGCCACCACGAACGCGAGCTGCGGCAGCCCGATGAGGATGGTCCAGAACCACAAATTGGTCAGCAGCCGGGTCGCCGCTGCGCTCAGCCAGCCGACGAACTGGCCGGCCGCGAGCAACCCCGACGCCTCATCCCCGGCTGCCCGGATAACAACGGTCTCGCCAGGTCGGGCGGCGGGTGCGTGAATAGCGCCGATGAGTCGGCTCCGCCAGCCCGGCCCCAGCGATCGCCGGTGCAGGACCGCGCCAACGGCGCACAGCGCCAGTATGGCCGCGAATACACCGCCACCGATGACCAGCACCGCGTCAGCGGACGAGTGCGGGCCAGTCACAGCTGTCGCGGAAGCCGACCCGAGCAGCAGCACGCTGAACAGCACGATGATGAACAGCGGCCAACCGGTGATGCTCCGAGGCCGCGCGTGCAGGAAAGGCGTCGCCAGTGCCACTGTCGTAACCCGCGCTGCGCGGCCCCGCTCCGTACGCAGCTGGTCAGCGGCGTGCAGCGCGACGTTCCCGCCGTGGCTGTGCGCGATCACCCAGTGCCTGGCGAGAGGATGTTCGGTGAGCTGCCGCTGCAGATGCTCGGTCAGGCCCTCTGCGGCGTCCGAACGCGCCCGATGAGAATTTCGACCCGACCACGCGAACCGGGTCACGTGGCAGCCCGCCCGCTGCAGCGACGTACTCAATGCGCTGTCCGGTCGGGTCCACGGGGCGTCGCGCGCGAACGTGCCGTGGACCAACGTGATCACGGAGGCGCGGTCACCGGTCATGGATCGGGTCGGGCGTTTACCCATCGACGTACCTTACTGAGAGCGCCCGCCGCTGGCGACAACAGACACTCAACGAAGAGCGCGGCACCCGCACAGCGCGGAACCGGGCCTCCCAAGGCGTCGACGACTCAGGATCAAGTCGGCATGCGCTCCATGAGGCTGATGCCTAACAGTGGAGACTGCCAACGCTGTATGGACCGGTAGTCCTTCCGGATCCGTTGCTGCTTGCCGGGTGCCATGTCCTTCAGTGGGTCGGTCGCGTTGTCGACGCGGACGACCCAGAGGCGGGGCGGGGTGCCGAGGCAGACGGCGTCCGGGCATTCCATGGCGAGGAACCGGCCGTTGGTTCGCTGTGGGGCGGTGCGCAGCACATCAGGCGGGCGAGGGGTAGGCAGGTAGCGCTCGTAGATGTCCCGGGGGGACCAGGGGATGCTCGGGTGGGTGTCGGGAAAGACGACGACGTCGCCAGGGCGGTATCGGGGGCCGATGACTGCCGCGATGCGGAACGAGTCCTGGCTGTGGCCAGCCTGGGCGCGGATGGTGACCTGTGCGGGGTAGGCGAGGATTGTGGCCAGGCAGACCGCAACGATGGCATGCGCCCGGCCGATCCGGGTCAGGGCGGACGCGGCGAGGACGGCCATTGCCGGCAGCACCACCAGGACGTACCGGGCTACCCAGACCTGGAGGTGGGTGCCGACGAGGAACAGCAGGACGACCGGAACGAACGCCGCAGCGGCCAGGCAGACGTGCGCCGCGCCGCGGCGTACGCCGAGAACCGCTAGGACGAGAATGAACCCGCCGACGGCCGCGGAGTGGAAGAGCCGTTCGGGGAAAGCCTGCAGGGCGCTGAGGTTCACCAGGGCGATCCAGGAGACCTGCGCTGTCTGCCCGGAACCCCATACAGACAGCCCAAGGGCTGGCAGTGCGCCGACGAGGGCCGCGGCCGCCCACCGCCGCGTTGTTCGCCAGCCGTCGGTGTGGTGTCCGAGCTGCCACCAGCCGACGGCCGTAGCGTGCCCGACGAGCATGAGCAGGCCGTTGAGCGGATGCAGCATGCCGGCGAAACCGACCGCGGCGGCGTATCCGATGAGCCGAGCAGGCGTGGGACGCTCCAGCGCCAGGACCAGGAGCAGTAAGGCGAGCGCGGCACCAAGGATCACTGCGGCGTACGACCGTGCTTCCTGTGCGTAGCGCGACGTCACTGGAAGAGTCGCGAAGATCAGCCCGGCCAGTAGGCCCATCCCGGTCCCGCCCACCCGCCGACCGAGCACGGTCACCACCAACGTGGCAAGCGTGATCGCGACGACGGAGGGCATCCGCAGAGCGAGGGTAGAGGTGCCCGCCACGGCTGTGTATGCCTTCATGAGCCCGTAATACGGGGTGAGCACCGCGTCCACCGACCCGGAGAGCTGCCACAGCTGCGACCACGACAGTCGCACAGCACCCCAGGTGGCGAGCTCGTCAGCCCACAACGCCGAACCCGTCAAACGCCACAAACCCAGCGCTGCCGCAACCAGTCCTGGCAGCGCGAAACTCGCCACCCAGACCGCCGGACGGGCTCGCAGGCTCTGGTCCACCACGTCCGCCGCCCCGGGCGGCTGCGCTTCCTCGGCTGCTTGAGGCAGGTCTGGCGGGGCAGCGATGGTGCCGGTGCGGTGCAGCGGCCAACTTGCAGTGATGACGGTTCTCCCTCAAGGCCGGTCCTGGCCGCGCGAATGCTAGCCACGGTTCAAGAGCGCAAGATGTCGCCCGGCATGACGGATGGTGAACGGCAGCCCACCATGGCGCCGACGCCGATGAGGGTCGGGACCGGCCAGGCGGGGATGCGGGCGGCGGGCGCTGGCGCGACGTTTCGTCTCCCGCCAGAGGTGCTGATCCTGCCCGGCGTCGACGAGCCGTTACTGGCCGCGCCCGCCTCGCTGGCGCTGGCGTGGAAGCTGCTGTGGCTGGCCACCGACATGTACCCGCAAGGCAAGGACCTCTACGGCGCGTTCCTGCTCGGCGAACACACCGCCGTTGACCAAGCCCTCGTCCGCCAGCTCATGCCACGGGAACTCGAGGGGATGTAGCGGCGGCCGTGCGGCGCACGATCAGAAGGGTGCGGGTCCGCGGCCTGCCAACGACATCAACACCTGCGTGGCGAGCAGCCTGCGGATGCCGGTGACGGCGACTGTCCCCATCCGATCGTAGGGCAGTTCCAATTGCAGCCCTTCGACCGCGTTGCGAAGGTCTGTCGTGATCTCGTCCGGACGGAATGTGCCGCCCCAGCCGTTGATTCCTCCGCGCTGGTTGGTACTGAGGGAAGCCATGCCGGATATGCATGCGCCGTCGACCAGGATCAGCCTCGCAGGACCCGAGTAGGTCGTCGTCATAGTCATCAACCCTTCAGGATGTAACGCCGTGCACCCCGGGTCCCGGCTGTCTGACAGTCATCAGGAGGCGAGGCGTCGAGTCCGACCACGGTGTGGACCGCGACCGTACGTGCCTCAACCGTCGGGGTGGCGGCGATGCGGAATTCGGTTCGCTAGCGATAAGGGTCGATGTCTGCGTCTGTCTGGCTCAGGAGCCAGAGGCGCGCTCTGGGCGAGCTGCCAGTTGGCCTGGGCAGACTAGCGCCCGAGGTTCGAATCGATCCAGAGAAGAGAACACGGGGGACTGGTGACCGGGCTCCACACCGAGATGGCCAAACTTCTGCCGATCAGACGATTTTCGCGATGTCGCGGTGAGCGCATGAAACGCCGAACGGCGGCCCGCTGAACCAGTCGGGCCGCCGTTCGTGAAGTGTGGATCAAAGCGGGCGGATGTTCTCCGCCTGCGGGCCCTTCTGGCCCTGGGTGATGTCGAACTCCACCTTCTGGTTCTCGTCAAGGCTGCGGAAGCCGCTCGCCGAGATCGCGGAGAAGTGGGCGAAGACGTCGGCGCCGCCGTCGTCCGGGCTGATGAAGCCGAAGCCCTTGTCGGCGTTGAACCACTTCACGGTGCCTGTAGTCATGTCTGCTCCTTCGCAGGCTGTTAGAGGCCGCACTGTGCGGACCCTGACGCCGCCGCGTTGATCACCCGCATCGAAACGACACGAAAAACGAAAGGCGCCTGGATGGGTTTCAGATGCCCCATCAGGCGCCGGAAAACGTCTACGGAAATCAAAACTGCAACTAGGTCACCGTAGCACATGATCCATGGTCGATCCCATGGCGGTGAGTGGGCTGGTCGTCGTGCCCACCGTGCGTGGGCGCGGTTGGGGTGTGCTCCGGCGTCGACAAGCTGGTATCCGTAGGGTGGCTGGCCGCCGAGGTAGCGGCCCTGCTCGCGGGTCTGTGCCTGCATCGCCACAGTGGTGCGCAAGCGCGTTGCCCTCCCGCTTGGCCTGTGCCCCGAGCAGCATCAACAGCGCCTGCTGAGTGACGTCCTGAAAGTCGCCGGCCCGTCCGTCTCGGCGCCACAGTTGCACGCCGTGCCGCTGCAACAGAGCGGCCCTCGCTTGGCGGAATCACCGGCTACGACGTTCAGGCGCGCGCTGCCGGGTGTGCTCGCGATGTCGGGCATGGTGTCGTACCGGCGCTGGTGGATCTCAGCGAGCTTCACGCCGATCTCCGGGTCCGGGTCGTCCGTGGCGTCGAACGGCACGAATGTGTCTACCAGCGGCAGTCCACCATGGCCGATGGGGAGGTGCCAGGCGGACCATGTACTCGGCACAGCCTTGACGTGTTGACGGCCGGTGCCACGGGCGGGAACGCCAGGTGCGGTGCGGTCCGAACTCCTTGCCGGCGTCGAGGTCCGCGCGCTGGTTCTAACGACCTACCGGCAGGTGGGCGACCCTGCTCGCCGGTAGGGCCGGAAGAATTCGCGCAGTTCCTCGGCGTACGACCGCGGCTGCTCGAACGGGGCGAAGTGCCCGCCGCGGACGTGTTCGGTCACTCGCACGGTGTTGGCGATCCGATCGAGCCAGGCCCGTGGCGGTCGTACAAGATCGGCGGGAAACAGCGAGAAGCCTGACGGTACGTCGACGCGGCGGGCGTGCTGTGCGGGCGGGATGGCGCTGTTGGCGCGGTACATCCGCATGGCCGAGCCGATCGTGCCGGTGAGCCAGTAGATGGTGATGTTGGTGAGAATCTCGTCACGGGTGAAGGCGCGTTCGACGTCGCCGCCGCAGTCGCTCCACGTACGCAGCTTCTCCACGATCCAGGCGGCGAGCCCGGCGGGTGAGTCGTTCAGCCCGATGGCTGCGGTCTGCGGCTTGGTGCGGTGCATGGCGGCGTAGGCACCCTCGGCCGTGGCCCAGTCGGTGGCGCTGTTGAGGAAGTCACGCTCCTCGGGCGCCAGGTCGGCGCGGTCGCCGAGATAGACGGGCAGGCCCGCGTCCATGCGGTGCACGCCGACGACTCGGTCGGGATGGTCAAGGGCGAGGTAGCGGCTGATCCCGCTGCCGATGTCGCCGCCGGCCGCGCCGAAGCGTTCGTAGCCGAGGCGGTCCATGAGTTCGGCCCACAGCCCTGCGACCGCAATGGTGTCCGGGGGTGTTCCGGTGGGCCGGTCGGAGTAGCCGTAGCCAGGCATGTCCGGCGCAACGACGTCGAACGCGTCGGCAGGATCTGCGCCATGTGCGCCGGGATCCGTCAGCAGCGGGATGACCTTGGTGTATCGCCAGAAGGAGTCGGGCCAGCCGTGGCTCAGTATCAGCGGCAGTGCCGTCCCGGCTGGCGCTTTGGCGCGGGCATGGACGAAGTGGACGCGATGCCCACCGAGCGTCGTCCGGTAGCGGGGCAACCGATTGAGCGCCGCCTCCTGCGCCGGCCAGTCGAACCCGTCGGCCCAGTAGTCGGCGAGCTCGCGTAGGTACGCCACGTCGACGCCCTGTGACCATCCCGCGTCCTCGGGCGCGTCGGGCCACCGCGTTGCCCGAAGCCGTGCGCGGAGGTCGTCGAGAGCGGCAGGACTCGTGCTCGTGGTGAACGGCTCGGTCATGATGGAACGGTACGAGATGATCGGCCCGCGTTGACGTCTGCCGCATGACGAGCAGTTCGTGTCGGTCGGCACACCCGCTCCGGCCCCTCGTCATGGTCCGCCAGTCGATCTCACACGTATCGCGGCTGATCAGTACGCCGCCGCTGCGGCGGGTCGTCTGACGACCGGCTGCGTCGGCTCGGTGACGTGCCCGTCATTCGTACCGGTACCTCAGCGAGTCCGCCTCCGCCTGCTCGATGTCAGCGATCGTCAGCTCCGGCATCCGCAGCTGGGCCAGCGTCACCTCGGCCGAGGTCGGCTGGGCGTCCGCCGGCAGCCACTGCTCCGGCTTCCAGGCCCCGCTGCGCAGCAGCGCCTTGGGGCAGTGCGGGTAGACCTCCTCGATCCCCAGCACCAGCGCACTGGCCGGCGGCTTGCCCACGGCGGTCAGCTGCGACAGCAGGTCGGGGCGAGTGGAGACGCAGGCCCGGCCGTTCACCCTGAGCGTCGTGGTGCGCCCCGGGATGACGAACAGCAGCCCGGCCCGCCCGGTGGTGACGACGTTCTGCAGGCTGTCCAGACGCTTGTTGCCGGTCGCGTCCGGTATCGCCACCGTCCGTGCGTCCAGGACGGCGACGAACCCGGCGGGGCCGCCGCGCGGGGAGAGGTCACAGTTACCCTCGGCGTCCACGCTGGCGACCAGGACCAGCGACGAGCACGCGATCAACCGCCGGGTCTGCTCGGTGAGTTCGGTCATCTGCTTCCGCACGGCCGCGTCGCTGGGGAGTTCGTAGGCCCGGCGCAGCGCCTCCTGGTCGGGCACGGCGTCGAGGCGCAGCGAGTCGAAGGCACTGGCGGCAGGCGCTGGCGTCATGCCGCCGACCCTAATGGACCGACCTGGCCGACGACCTGACCGGAACACTTACCTGCCAGAACCAATGGACCGACCTGGCCGACGACCTGACCGGAACACTTACCTGCCAGAACCTTGGCGCAGGTCGCGACGCAGTGGTGTCGAAACTCGTGGACACGACGTTCACCGACGATCAAGCGGTGTCAGAAGCGACGTACTCCCTGCTGAGCCGCGTCGGTTCTCTCGAACCGCTGCTGCTCCACCCCGAGGTGCAGCACCTCGTCACCGCACGCCTGGGCAAGGTCTACCAGCTCGGTGTCGGCAATCCCTGACCGTTCGTCCGGGACGAACAGGTTCGCCTGGGGTTGGTTCGTCGCTTTCCGGCTATCTAGGCGACTCGGGCGGCCGTGGCCGTGCCGGCGGGGCAGATGACGAGCAGGCAGCTCTCGACCCGTACGTCGTCGATGACCGGGCCGAAGGCGCCCACCGTGGTGCTGGCGAACCGCAGGACCGTGGTGGCGGACAGGACGTTGGTGAAATAGAACGTCCGGTACACGTACCCCATGGCGGATGGCGTGTGGCCGGCGGTGTCGAAGGAGAAACTGTCGACGGTCTGGCCGTTGGCCGTGACCTTGCCCGTCGCGACGAGGGGGCCGTTGTCGGGGTTGCCGGCGAGGGCGTAGCTCACTCGATAGGTGGTGAGCAGCTTCGTGGGCAGCGTACGGGCGACCGCGCCCGAGCTGAACCCGTTGAGGTCGAGTGACTGGTTGCCTTCCGCGGCCTGCCAGTCGCGGGTCAGGCCGACGCTGCCGGTGGTGACGGTCCACGCGCCGAACTGCTGGCCGGCGACAAACTCCGTGAAGTCGCCGTTGACGGCGGGGCTCTCGAAACCGTCGGAGAAGACGGGGGCCGCCGCGGCCGGACTTCCCGTCAGGGCGGCCAGTAGGGCGGACAGCGCCACCGCCAGCGCGACTCCGATTGCCGTGCGATGGGTACGCGAACGCCTCGATGCCATGCTTGCCCTTCCGACGTAGGTGTTGCCGGGGCGGTGCCGGGACTCCGTGTCGCGGGTCGGCCACCGGAGGCTGAAGGATCGATGCCTGTCAGTGACGCTACGGTGACGCCGCAAGCGCTGGCAAGGCGATTCAATTCCCGACAGTCGACCAAAACCTGACAGCGGTTGAGTATCGGAGGGCCTTGACATCAACATGCCCCAGCGGCGAATGCCTGCTCGGCTGCCTGGAAGACACTGCGATGGACCAGAGGGCGTCGCGCGCCGACGAACGAACGACACGGGGCCTGAAAAGGTCCATTGCTGCTCGCCGGCCTTGCAATGGCTCCCGCTGCGCGGCGGCCGGCGCGCCGGCCAGGACCTTGATGGCCACCGTGCCTACAGCCCGTCGTCCAATGTCCGCCGTTCCAGTTGCTCAGGTGACGCGACACGCGCCGCGAGGAGGCCGCCGATCCCGGGGATGAGCGCGAGCAGCCATACCTGGTGACGTCCGCCCATGACGAGGATGGCTGTGATGACCGTGGCAGTGTAGGCGAGTCCATGCACAGGACCGAGGACACGGGAGACTTCCGGCAGGTGGACGGTGACGATGTTCACGAGCATCAGCAGGAGTGTGACGAGCTCTGCCGTGCCGACGGTCTGCAGGATGCGACGTGGGCTCACAGTCCGACTCCCGTGGTCGAGCCAGGACGGTAGATCATCAGAACGACGACGATCGCCCAGAGCAGGTTGAACACGCCCGTCAGCATCCCGAGTCGGCGTGCGGTCCCGTCAGGCATCGACCCGCCGGCGTCGTTCGCGCCCATGTCGAGCGCGCGGACGACGTGTTTCTGACCGGGCAGAATGAACGCGATCAGCATCGCGGCCGCAGCGGCAGTCAGGATCATGGAGATGATCAGCCAGGTGTCGCCGAGCACGCCGATACTCGCGCCCGTGGCGAGGCCGAACACCGGAACGAGTACGCCGATTACTGCGTAGACGCGTGTGATGCGGTGCAGGATGCGCACCGCCACAGCCTTCCTCGGGTCGTCTGGTGCGGCGAGGGCGTGACGCGCGGAGCGCGGGAACATGCTCGCGGCGATGGCGACCGGGCCAATGGTGAGAATGGCCGCGAGCACATGGACCGACAGCAGGAATGCACTCACGCGCTGGTCCGCTCGCCGCTCACGCGCGTCCGCGGCAGCCGCCCGGCGCGGGACTCGCCGGAGAGGGCGTCGCCGTTGACTGTGACGTCATAGTCGAGGTTGAGGCGCAGTGGCTTGGTGATGCTCTGCCGCCAGGTGACGCGTTGGCCGGTTGGGTCGTCGTGGACCACGATGTCGGTGAGGGGCGTGGTTTCGCCAGCGCCGGTGGCGCTACCGCGCATCACGCCATCCTGTTCCTCGAAGTGGTAGTTGGCCTCGATATTGCCGACGGGCGTCTTCATGCGTAGCAGCCAGGTTCCGGCGATGGTGTTCATCTGCTTGGTGACGTCCATTCTCAGAGGGGGCGGGGTGGATGCATCAGGCCGCACGCTGACCCGTGGTCTTCCAGGTGGTGCCGCGACGCTCGTACTCGAATAGCTCCTCGACCGCGTGCGCGGTCTGGGAGCCGAAGTCTCGTTCGAGCAGGTAGAGGGCCACATCGAGGCCTGAAGTAACGCCGCCGCCACTGATGAGGTCGCCGTCGTCCACGACGCGGGCGCGGACGGCGTTCACCCCCGTGGCGTCGAGCAGGTCGATGCCGAGCACGTGCGTGGTCGCGGTGCGGCCTTCGAGGAGACCGGCCATCGCGAGTGCGAGTGATCCCCCGCAGAAGGCCGCGACGGTGATGTCCGGGTTGTCGAGCGCGCGACGGATCAGGGGCATCGCGTCGCTCGACGCGAACCGGCCCAGGAGTACGGGGATGGTCTCGTCGCCGGCGTCTGGGTCTCCATCGACGGGGCCGACTGCCCCTGGGACAACCACGTAGCCGGGTGCGTCCGGGTCGAGCGTGGCGGTGGCTGTCAGCGTGATCTGGGGGTTGCCGGATCGCACCACGCCGGGACCGCTCGCGCTGACGAGCTTCACGGCGAGCGCGTCACCGAGGAAGTCGCTTCCGGCGGTCAGCACCTCGAACGGGGCGATGACGTCGAGCGGGTCGAACCCGTCGAAGAGCACGAACTGGACGTGGAACTGAGGCACGAGCGATCCCTTCCGACGGGCGTTTCCTCCTATGTTTGCGATCCACCGACGTGGGACGCAATGGCTGTCAAGACGAAGAGCGCCTGAATCTGGCCACCCGCCAAGTGCCTTACCCTGTGGGGATGTACACCGTCGTCGTGCTCGCGCTCCCAGACGCGATTGCCTTCGATATGGCCACCCCCATTGAGACCTTCGGGCGCGTGCGCCTACCGGACGGCCGCCCGGGATACCGGCTCGTCGTCGCCGGCCACGAGCCATCGGTCCAGGCTGGTCCGCTGCGCCTGGCCATTGATGAGGAGCTGGACGCGATCGAGCGGGCAGACCTCGTCGTGGTGCCGGGAAGGAACGACCCGTTGCAGCCGTCGCCGCCCGCTGTTCTCGCAGCCCTGCGGGCCGGAGCGGAGCGCGGGACGCGAATCGCGTCGATCTGCGTCGGCGCGTTCACGCTGGCCGAGGCGGGCCTGCTCGATGGCCGAGACGCGACGACCCACTGGCTCGCCGCGGACGAGCTCGCACGAAGGCATCCCGCTGTCCGGATGAACCCCGACGTGCTCTACACCGACAACGGGAGCATCCTGACGTCCGCCGGAGCCGCGTCCGGTCTCGACCTGTGCCTGCACATCGTCCAACGCGACTACGGGGTGGCCGTCGCGGCGGACGCCGCCCGCCTGGCCGTCGCGCCGCTGCACCGTCCGGGAGGACAGGCGCAGTACATCGTTCGGAACCGCGCAACCTCGCGGACGTCGACTCTGGAACGAGCGCTCTCCTGGATCGAGGCGAACGCCCACCGTGACCTCACCCTCGCGGACATCGCCGCCGCGGCCGGCATGAGTGTGCGCACGGTGACACGTCGATTCAAGGACGAGACAGGGCAGAGCCCCATGCAGTGGGTGTCGGGGGTGCGCATCCGTCACGCGCAGGACCTGCTTGAAACGACCGACCACACCGTCGATCGGATCGCTGCCCAGACCGGTTTCCCTTCGACGAGCAACTTCCGTGCCCAGTTCGGACAACTCCTCGGCGTCACACCGGGCGCATACCGCAAGGTCTTCCGTCCGCAGTCGTCGAGGGTGTGAGCGACGGTGGAAGTGGAAGGAGCCGGGCCCGGCGGCCCCCAGAGTCAGACGAAGCTGGGTTTGGTCAGGCGCCAGGCGGCACCGATGAGGCCGACGTGGGAGAGCGTCAGGGGAGTGTTGCCCAGATGCGCGCCGGTACGAGGGTCGATCTGCTCGGCGAAGAGCCCGAGGTCGTTCGCCCGGGCGGCGGTGCGTTCGAAGAGCGCCGTGGCACGTTCCATCTCGCCCGCCATCGCGAGGCACTCGACCAGCCAGAACGTGCACACCACGAAGCCGGCCGGCTCGCCCGGCCAACGCCGGACTAGCCCGTCGGTCGTCAACTCCGCCTCGACCGCCTCGATAGTGGCCCGCATCCGGGGATCCGTGGCCGACACCATGCCCGTGAAGGGCAGGACCAGGACCGAGGCATCCAGCTCCGACGAGCCGATCACCCCGGTGTACGCTCCCACCCGCTCGTTCCAGCCGTCGCGCAACATGGCAGCCCGAATCTCGTCGCGGACGGCGGCCCACCGCGCCGGGTCCGCCCGGTGGCCGAGCATCGGCGCGAGCTTGATCGCGCTGTCCAGCGCACCCCAGCACAGCGCCTTGGACGCCAGGTAGTGGCGCCCGGAGCCGCGCGTCTCCCACATGCCGGCGTCCGGTTCTCGCCAGCGGGTGGCCTCCTCGGCGAGGTCGACGAGCAGCGCCTTCAGCTCCTCCGACAACTCGCCCAGATGGTCGCGGATGAGGTAGGCGCAGAGCAGCACTTCACCAGCCACGTCGTGCTGCCGCTGCCGCCAGGCGTCATTGCCGATCCGCACGGGCCGGCTGTCGGCGTACCCGCGTAGGTGGTCGAGGGAGTACTCGGAGAGGTCCCGCTCACCCATCACCCCGTACATGATCGGCACCGGTTGGTCGCCGCTCCGGCCGGCGGAGCGGGCGGCCCAGTCGAAGAGCCGGCCGGCCTCCTCGGGGCAGGCGGTCACCCAGAGCGCCCGCATCGTCAGGAAGAAGTCACGCAGCCAGGCGTACCGGTAGTCGTAGTTGCGTGAACCGCCGAGGTCCTCCGGCAGCGAGGCGGTGACGGCGGCGACCACCGCCCCGCTGCGCTGGTAGGTCAAACCCTGGACGACCAGCCCGCTACGCCGCACGAGGTCGGGGTAGCGGCCACCGTAGTCGTGCAACTGGCTGAACGCGCGCCAGTTGTCGATGGTTTCGGCCAGCGAGGCCACCGGATCCAGCCGCGGCGGCGGCGGACCCCAGGCTGGCGCGTGCGCCAGGTCGAAAGGGAGCGTCTGGCCGGCGCCGACGTCGAACTCGGCGTACGCCCGGCCGTCGGTGCACTCCAACGGAACGGGACTGCGCAGAGTCAGGGCCAGCGGGCCCGCCTCGACCCGAACCTCACCGTCGTGCTGGTGCAGGTACGGGGTGATCAGCCCGTACTCCGGGCGGGGGACGAACTCGGTGCGCATCCGCACGGTGCCGGTGAGCCCCTCCACGATCCGGGCCAGCACCATCGGCGGGTTGCGGCCCAGCTCATGGCCAGGCACCCCGGGCTCGGCCAGGAGGGCATCGGTGACAGCGACGCTGCCACCGCTGGTGTGATGCACGGTCCGCAGCACCAACGTGCCGTCGACGTACGTCCGCTCGCTCCGGTGGTCCGACTCAGCCTTCGTGGGGTTGAGTGCCCAGTGCCCGGCGTCGGGATCGAGCACTCGGCCGAGCAGCGACGGTGCGTCGAACCGCCCGGGGCACCACCAGTCGATCGAGCCGCCCCGGCTGACCAGCGCGGCGGACGCGCAGTCGGAGAGCAGGCCATAGTCGGCGATCGCGACGTCGGACACGGTGGCGGTTACCCGCACCCGCGGCGGCTCACACTCCAACGTCACTTGATCTTCCGGCCTACGCGGTGACCAAGTCTTCGCTGGTAGTGGGATCGCCGGACTCGGGCCTGGGCGGTCCCTCGCCAGGTGGACCCGTGCAGGGTGTGTGCTGGTGGTAGCGGCAGGGCGAGGACGAAGGCGTTGAGGAGTCGGCGGATCTCGGCGACGGTCAGCGCTATGAGCCGGCGGGCCGGGGCCGTGCGGCGCCCGGCCCGCCGGCGAGGTGTCGGCTCGCGCGGTGGCGCGTGAGCCGCAGTTCGTCGAAACGTGGGTCGGATCAGGCGATGTAGGCCGGGCCGCCGTTGCCCTCGGCCTGGTAGCCGTGGTGGGTCCGCTCGGTGCGGGTGGTCTCCGCGACGGTCCAGGCGTGGTACTTGGTCCACACCGTGGCGCCGGCCAGGCGCTCAGGCCAGGTCTGGCCGTTGGAGGTGGTTTTGGTGAGGGTCTTCTCGGTGGCGTAGTTGGCGATCGAGTTGATCCAGTTTTCGGCGCCGACCATCTGGTTCTCCCGGCCGAGACCCACGACGAACCCCTGCAGCGCCTCCGCGTTGCTCAGCTCCCACAGCGCCTCCTTGGAGAAGTTCAGCAGGTCGTGCCAGTACTCACGCACGACCTCCACGTCCTCGCGGGTGCCCCAGCGGGAGATGTGTCCCCCGATCAGGGCCTTGAAGTCGTACGACAGGATGTCGTCGTGGGCCTGGTAGAACCCGCTGATGTTCTCCGACACGTCAGCGTGCGCGAACGTCACCGATCCGGGGCTCACGATGTCGATCTTCGTGAGGACCTTCTGCGCGGGCCCGTAGATGTAGATGTTGCCCGGGCAGTGGTCGGCGCCCTTGTAGGACAGCTCCAGCTTGGTGCCGCCCACCTCGAGGGTCGCGTCCTTGCTGAACGTCTCGGTCGGCAGTGGACGGTACTTGTCGGGGAAGCGGGCCAGCAACTCGCGGGTGATGTCATGCGCGATGATCTTCACCTTGGGGCCGAACTGGGACGCCGCGCCGATGTGGTCGGAGTGCCAGTGGCTGTAGACCAGGTGTGTGATGGGCTCCTTGGTCACTGACCGGACCGCCGCCTGCAGGTTCTCGCCGAGTCCCGGCGGGGCGTCGATCACGATCACGCCGTCGCCGGTCACCACGAAGCCGGCGTCGTAGCCGGCAGGGCTGGTTACCCAGTAGAAGTTGCCGCCGTCACCCACGTTCTCGGCGTGCCAGCCCTTCTCGTAGAAGGACGGGTTGTCGAGGTAGTCGGGCATGAACTGCTTCGGCGACGGAGCGTTCCCCTCGACCACGGCCTTCGGGAAGCCCCACTTGCTCGGGTAGAAGTCGCCGTACTTGCTTGCCATGTCTTGCCTTCCTTCTTCTGTCTTCTGTCTTCTGTCTTCTGCGGGTGCGGCGTGGCCGCCGCGGAGAGCGCCGAGCGTCGGACGCCGTGTCCGAGCGACTGCAGGCTCGGCTTACCTGGGATTCGCCGCTTCGACATCCGCGACATCTGCCGGCACCACCCGTTGACGATCCACTGAAAATGTTGCCCAGCATATCGTTTGCCCAACAATACATCTGCCCGGCAACGTTTCCACGACGTCGAACGGTGAGCTGCGTCTCTGGCAACCGCAGCCCGAATGGCGACTCATGGTGGCGGGCGGCGGGTGCCGACAGCAGCGCTGACGGCAACCGGCCCGAACGCAGGCAGATGCCTGCGGCTGGCCGCAGACAGCTGCCTGATGTCGCGGATGCGGAGGGGCTCCGCCAGACGAGCGCCCAGAACTTGCAGGCGCGGGCCCAGGCCAGGTGCCCCCCCGGGTGTACGCGACGTGGGCGCTGCGGTCGATGGACCCCTTGCGTCCTTCCACGTGCCCATCAATCACCGGGTCAACCCCTGCGGGTGATGCGGAACAGTGCTTGCGCAGCCGGTGACGGCCCCCGTCGCCGATTCCGGCTGGACTGCCCTACGCCGCCCGCATCTTCACGCCAACAGTGCGGCTGGAGGTTGGGCCGGCCGGGACGCGCTCTGCATCAGCACGGCGCTGATCCGGCTGGTTCGGCCAGGGGTGAGTCTTCGAAGGGGAATCGCTGTCCTTCGTGGCGCGGATCCGAGCAATCTAGCTGGTGATGGCACGCGGTTCGAGGTTCGCCTCAAGTCCGTAGACGCTGTGCTCGCGACCGATGCCGGACTGCTTCGTCCCGCCGAACGGCGCCTCCGGGTCACTGAAGATTCGGTTGATGAGGACCGTGCCCGCCTCCACCTGCCGGGCGACGCGCTGCGCCCGCTCCGGGTCGCCGGAGAAGACGTGTGCCTGTAGCCCGTAGGGGGTGTCGTTGGCGATGCTGATCGCCTCGTCGTCGTCCTCGAAGGGAATGACGACGAGAACGGGGCCGAAGATCTCCTCGCGGGCGATGCGCATCTGGTTGGTGACGCCCGTGAAGATGGTGGGCTTGACGAACCAGCCCTTATCAAGGCCCTCGGGCCGGCCTTCGCCGCCGCTCAGCAGTCGTGCGCCTTCCTCCTGGCCGAGGCGGATGTAGCTCTGGACGCGGTCGAACTGCTGCTGGCTGACCACGGGTCCGACGCCGGTCGTCGGGTCCTGCGGGTCGCCGACCTTGAACGCGGACATGGCGGACTCGATGGCCTCGTGGACCTCGTCGAGCCTGCTCTGCGGGGCGAGGATCCGTGTGCCGGCGAAGCAGGTCTGGCCGTTGTTCAGGAACCCGGAGGCGAGCGCCGCGGGGACGGCGGAGGAGAGGTCGGCGTCGTCGAGCAGGATGGTCGGACCCTTCCCGCCGAGTTCGAGCGTGAGGCGCTTGAAAGTGTCGGCGGCGTTGCGCATGATCTGCTGGCCGACCGCGGTCGACCCGATGAAGCTGACCTTGGCTACATCGGGGTGTGACGTCAGGACGTTGCCGACCACGTCGCCGCGCCCGGTGACGATGTTGACCACGCCGGCGGGTACGTCCGCCGCGTCGAAGGCCTCGGTCATGATCTGCGTCTGGATCGCGCTGAGTTCGCTGGGCTTGACGACGACGGTGGTCCCGGCGGCGATGGCGTTCGCGACCTTCTGCGCCACGAAGACGATGTTGAGGTTCCACGGGGTGATCACCGCGGCGACGCCGAGCGGTTCCATGACGACTGTGGTCGTACCACGGGTCTTGGTGAACTCGTACGACTCGACGAGCTTGGCGGCTGCGTCGAACATCCCGGGCGCCAGGGGGAGGAGGCCGTCGACGATGCCGCGTACCGCGCCGTACTCCTCGACCATGGCCGCCTTGAGGTCGTCGAGGCGCGCGGTGAACGAGGCGCTCAGGCGGTTCAGGATGGCGATTCGCTCCTGCTTGGTGGTCTTCGAGAAGCTGACGAAGGCGCGCTTGGCGGCCGCCACCGCGGCCCGGGCGTCCGTCTCGTCCGCGAGGCGTACTTCCCCGATCCGCTCTTCGGTCGACGGGTTGTAGAGGGGGAACAGCTCGGTCCCGTGGGGTGTCACGAACTGTCCGTCGAGGTAGATCTGGTCGATCTTTCGCATGGCTGGTGCTCCTCCTGGGTTTTGTATTTCCGGCATCTAGTATGCGTTACATATGAGTTGTAGGCCAAAATATTCTTGATCACACATGTTCGGGTATCGACCCCTCCGTGCTGCCGGAGGCGGTGCGTACCGCTACCCGCTCCTGAAACCGGTGGAGATCCGGACGGGTGTCAGCAGTGCGGCGAGGAGGGCCACGACGCCGGCGATGCCCAGGGCAGCGAACCCCAGGGTGTAGCCCGCCTCGCCGGGCGTGCCGCCGGCCGGGGTGTGCGCGCTGATGATTCCGCCCATCAGGGCGACGCCCACCGAGCCGCCGATCGTGCGGACGTTCGCGGTCACTCCGTTGGCCACGCCGGTCTGGTCGGGGCGGACCGTTGCCACGATGATGTTCGCCATCGTGGAGAAGGCGGAGCCGAACGAGACGCCCAGCAGTGCCATCGCCACCGAGACCTTCCACTGCCGGTCGTGCCAGAACGCGAGCATGGCGATCGAGCCGACGTTCAGCGCCGACGCCGCAACGAGGATCAGACGGGGGCCGAACGACGCGGTCAGGCGTGCCGAGGCGAGTCCGGCGAGGAACATCGTCGCCGTGATCGGCAACAGCAACAGCCCCGCCTGGGTGACGCTCGCCCCGAACCCGTACCCGTTCTCGGGTGGCGTCTGGACGAACGCGGGAAGGAACGCGATGGACGCGAAGAGGCTGATGCCGAACAACAGTGAGACCAGGTTGGTGGCCCACACCGCGGTGCTGCGCAGCATGCGCATGTCGACCAGCGGGCTCGCGGACCGTGTCTCCGTCAGGATCCAGACCGCGGCGAGGACCGCGGCGGCGATCAGCGGTCCGACCACCATGCCGGAGGCCCAGCCCTTGCTGGACGCCTGGGTGAGCGGTACGAGGAGCGCGATCAGCCAACCGGCCAACAGGATCGAGGCGAGCCAGCTGACGCCGGTGTCGCTGCGGAATGGTGAGGGCGGGATCACCCGGTAAGCCATCACCGCGGCGACCGCGGTCAGCACCATCGGGATCCAGAACAGGGAACGGATGCCGGCGAGGCTGGTGAGCGGCCCGGCCAGGGCGATGCCGGCCCCACCGCCGACCGCCGTGAGGGCGGCGGTGACGCCGATGGCGCCGGGAATCCTCTCCCGTGGCATCTCGTCGCTGATGATCCCGAAGGCCAGGGGCAGGACGCCGCCGCCGATGCCCTGGATGGCCCGGCCGACGACCATGACCGCGATGTTCGGCGCGATCGCGGAGATCAGCGAACCGATGGCGAGGGCGATCAGCGACCCGACCAGCACGAGGTGCTTGCCGTACCGGTCGCCGAGCCGACCGAGCAGCGGTGTGGCGACCGAGGCCGACAGGAGGAAAGCGGTCATGACCCAGGTGACCAGGCTCTGCGTCGTCCGTAGGTCTCGCTGTAGCGCCGGCAGTACCGGATTGATGAGGGACTGAAGCAACGCGAACGTGAAGACGCTGAGCAGGACGACGGTCAGGATGTCTCGAGGTTGGGAGGAACGGTGCCTCAGGTGCGCTGGCATGGTGCCTTCTTCCGGGAACAGCGGGGATTTCTGGTGCGTGGCGGTCGAGGCCGACGCTCGATGTCGAGCCCGGTCCGCCCAGTGGTCGCCGCGCGGTCTCCCGCAGGGCGAACTTCAGCTGGTCGCCAGGCGGGCGCCGAGAGATGCATCCGTCTCGGACGGTTCTGGCGTCAGGGGTGGGAGGTGTGGCCAGGGTGTCGGGGGATCAGCAGGGAGGTGAGGAGCGCGACGGTCCCGGCGATGCCCAGGACGGCGAAACCGAGGGTGTAACCGACCTCGGTCGGCAGGCCACCGGGCGGCGTGTGGGTGCTGACGGTCCCGCCCACCACAGCTATCCCCAACGCGCCACCGATGGTGCGAACGTTCGCGGTCACGCCGTTGGCCACTCCGGTCTGGTCCGGACGGACCGCGGCCGCGATGACGTTGGACATCGTGGCGAAGGCGAGCCCGAGTGAGATGCCCAGCAACCCCATGGCGACCGGTACGTGCCACTGTCGGTCGTGCTGAAACGCGATCGCGGCGACCGCGGCTACGTTCAGCGCCGACGCCGCCACGAGCACGACGCGAGGGCCGAGGCGCCTCACCAGGCGCGCCGAGACGAGCCCGGCGACGAACATCAACGCCGTCATCGGCAGCAACAGAAGTCCTGCCTGGGTGACACTCACGCCGAACCCGTATCCGGCCGCCGGTGGGGTCTGGACGAACGTGGGCAGGAAGGCCATGACCGAGAAGAGGACGACGCCGAACAGCAACGAGACCAGGTTGGTGGTCCACACGGCAGTGACGCGCATCATGCGGATGTCGACCAGGGGACTGGTGGAACGCCGCTCGATGAGCGTCCATCCGACGGCGAGCAGGGCGGCGGCGGCCAGCATTCCGATTACCAGGTTGGAGGACCAACCCCACCTCGGGCCTTGGGACAGCGGTAGGAGCAGGGCCACCAGCCAAGCCGCCATCAGCGCGACGCTCAGCCAGCTGATCCCGGTGTCGCTTCTGGCCGGTGAGGGCGGGACGACGAGGTGAACCGCCAGTGCGGCGGCGATCGCGAGAAGCAGGGGAAGCCAGAACAGGGACCGAGTGCCGAAGAGATCGGTGAGTGGCCCTGAGAGGACGACGCCGACTCCGCCGCCCACCGCGGCGAGGGCCGCGGTGATGCCGATGGCGCCGGGAACCCTTTCCCGTGGCATCTCGTCGCGGATGATCCCGAACGTCAGGGGGAGGACTCCCCCGCCGGCACCCTGCACGGCGCGGCCGACGACCATCACGGCGATGTTCGGCGCGAGGGCGGAGATGACGGACCCGACGGCGAGGGCGGTCAGCGATGCGACGAGGACGCGGTCCTTGCCGTAGCGGTCTCCGAGCCGGCCGAGGACCGGGGTGAGGACGGAAGCGGACAGCAGGAACGCGGTCATGACCCAGGTGATCGAGCCCTGGGTCGTACCCAGGTCGCGTTGCAGGACGGGCAGGACCGGATTGATCAGGGACTGGAGCAACGCGAAGGCGAAGACGCCGAGCAGGACGACGAGCAGGAGGATTCGTGGGTGGGTGGGCTGGATCTTTTGGTCAGACGGCATGAAGGACCTTCTTCAACACGAGCAGCGCATGACCGGGCGCCGCGACGGTCGGCTGGCCGTCGCGGTCTCGGCCCGGCCGGGTCCGGCGGGTGCCCGAGTGCGCTCGCACTCGGGCACTCGCCGAGGCGAGGTGTCAGACGACGTACCAGGGGCCGCCGGTCCCTCGCCGCTGGTAGCCGTGGTGGGTCCGCTCCGTCCGGGAGGACTCCATGACGGTGTACGCGTGGTACTTGGTGAAGGGGGTGGCCCCGGCGAGCCGCTCCGGCCACGTCTGGCCGTTGGAGGTGACCTTGGAGAGGGTCCTGTCCACGATGTAGTTCACCATCGAGTTGATGAAGTTCTCTGCGCCGACGAGCCGGTGCTCGCGGCCCATGCCGTGATGGAAGCCCTCCAGCACGTCCCGGGTGCTCATCTCCTTGAGCGCCTCGTCGGCGAACGTACGCACGTCGTGCCAGTACTCGCGCGCCGCCTCCACGTCCTCACGGGTGCCCCATCGGGTGATGTGACCGCCGACGAGCGCCTTGAAGTCGTACGAGAGGATGTCGTCGTGGGCCTGGTAGAACCCACTGATGTTCTCCGACGCGTCGGCGTGCATGAACGCCACCGAGCCCGGGCTGACGATATCGATCTTGGTGAGGACCTTCTGGGTGGGCGCCCAGACGTAGATGTTGCCCGGGCAGTGGTCCGCGCCCTTGTAGGACAGTTCGAGCTTGGTGCCGTTGACCTCGAGCGTCGCGTCGGTGGCGAACGTCTCGGTGGGCAGCGGCCGGTACGGGTCGGGGAACCGGGCCAGCAGGTCACGAGTGATGTCGTGGGCGATGATCTTGACCTTCGGCCCGAACATGGAGGCGGCGCCGATGTGGTCGGAGTGCCAGTGGCTGTAGATCAGGTGGGTCACCGGCTCGTCGCTGACGGACTCGATCGCCGCGAAGATGTTCTCGCCGAGCGGCGGCGGTGCGTCGATCACGATGGCGCCGTTACCGGTCAGCATGAACGCGGCCTCGTACCCGGATGGGCTGGTGACCCAGTAGAAGCCGTCGCCCAGCTCCTCCTTGTGCCAGCCCTTCTCGTAGAAGGACGGGTCGTTGATGTGCTCGGGCATGAACTGCTGGGGGGAGGGGGCGTGCTCGCTGGCCACGGCCTTGGGGAAGCCCCACTTCTGGGCGGCGTAGAACTCGCCGTACTTACCTACCATGTCGATTCACCTCTCTAGTTGCCGGAGTCCGCGAATCGCAGGACCGGCTTGATGACGTCGCCGTGAGCCGCGGCGGCGAACGCCTCGTCGATCTCGTCGAATTTGTAGAACCGAACCAGTCGATCGATGGGGAACCGGCCGGACTGGTACAGCTTGATCAACTTCGGAATGAACAGCTGCGGGATGGAATCGCCCTGAACGATCCCGCGGACCGACATGCCGAGTGCGAGCTTGGCCGCGGGGACCGTCGCGTCCCGGTTGCCGCCGGCGACGAGCCCGACCTGGCCCATGGGCGCCAGCGAGGCGACCGCGTGGTTGAGCATGTCGGCGCGACCGGTGGTGTCCAGCACGAAGTCGACGCCGCGTCCGGTGAGACGTTTGATCTCCGCAGCCACGTCGACCTGGCGCGCGTCGAGGGTGTGGGTGGCGCCCATCTCCTCGGCAAGGGTGAGCCGCTGTTGATTCACGTCCACAGCGATCACCGTCCCGGCGCCGGTGGCGACCGCTGCCATCAGCGCGCCGAACCCGACCGCCCCGGCGCCGAAGACGGCGACGGACGCGCCAGCCGGCACCTGGAACGAGTTCAGCACCGCCCCGGCTCCGGTCTGTAGGCCGCAGCCGAGTGGTCCCAGCAGTTCCAGGGGCGCATCGTCGGGGACTTTCACCGTGTTACGCGCCGTCGCGAGCGCGTACGTGGCGAATGAGGACTGGCCAAAGAAATGCCCGTTCACCTCGGCGTCCCCGGCGCCCTCGGCGCCGACCCGGCGCAGTCCGCGGGTGCCGTCCAGGCGCGCCCCCGAGAAGTTCGCGTCCACCGCACGGTCGCAGTAGGCGGGCTGCCCCCTCAGGCACTGCGCACAGCGCCCGCACGACTGGTATGAGAGGACCACGTGATCGCCTGGCTGCAGATCGGTGACGCCCGGGCCGACCCGTTCGACGATGCCCGACCCCTCGTGCCCGAGCACGATCGGCAGTGAAGCCGGGCCGTGTCCGTGCCACGCGTGCGCGTCGGTCTGGCAGATGCCTGTCGCGACGAGCTTGACGAGCACCTCGTCAGCCCTCGGCTCGTCGAGGTCGAGTTCCTTGATGACGAACGGCTTCGACGCTTCTTCGGCTACCGCCGCGCGAATCCGCATGATGCCTCCTTTCGAGGACGCGGTCCGGTGCCGACGGGGTCTCTTGCCGGCTGGTGATCACCGGGACCGCAAGGCCAGCGACCGCCAGGACGGCGATCGGTTGACCGGCATGAAGTCTATGGCGCAGATGATTTGTCCGACAACACATGTGCGGGCAAACACACATCTGGTCAGGGGCGGGCCACGGCCCGCGCGACCAGGGCCGGTCTGACCGGTCTCTTGCAGCGGACACGCCGCACCGCGGCGCGCGAACCTGACGCGGGCTGCCGCTGTCGGGCAACGTGCAACCGGACCCCGGCTCAGCTCACGACGCAGCCACCACAATCCGGGTTGCCTCAGCCCCAGTGCTGTCCCGGTTCCACCGGAGCCGGCCGGATCGCCGCCTCGGTCGGCCCGGACGGCTGCCGACGTGCGGGAAGAGCGGCATGTGCGCGGTGAACGCCGAGGTGTGCCCGTTAGGCCCGCGTGAGGCGAGGCGGTCGTCGTGTCGGCCCGCGTCGCGCGCGGATCGCCGTCGGGGCCGGCTACCCGCGCTGTTGGGTGCGGCGCCGGGCGATCCGAGGATCATCGAACTGATCGCGGCGGTCTGCAACAGGAGCCGAGCCACGGAGAGTGGCAGCTTCCCGCCGCGGCAGGGAGCCGGGGCCTGCGCTACGTCGACGAGGGCGCCGACATCACGGTGCGGCGATCCGCCCGCACCGGTTTGATCCGTCCTCGCCGCGGAGCCGAGGGCGGGGTCTCGCGGGCGATGATCCGGCGGCGGTGGGGCATCGT